>DATIHO010000100.1:0-3731 GCA_035480615.1 Chlamydiales bacterium
CGACAGAAGCTGAATTTGCAGACAGGCTCTGAAGCCGGCAGAAAATCGATTCTTGAAAAGGGGGTTGTATTCTTCAATACTAGCCCCCTTTTCAAGAATCGATTTTCGGCGCTTTGAACCCGCCCAAAGGCCAACTTTTGCATCACTTCGGGTATATATCCGACTAAAATTTGAAAGAAGGAATGGTCATGCATTTTTCATGTGTAATGTTTAGGTTCTTCGTGGTTTTTGGTAGTCTTTTGAGGATAGCTTGTCCCACAGTGATGAGCGGAGAGGAAATTCGGGTCATGCCTGTTGCAAGAAGCCCTGAATCGAATGCAATCATCCTTACGATTGCGATCCCAAAAGAGGGAGAAATAGTTTCGAAAAATCCTGTTTTGTCTCAATTTCGAGTAGATGGGTTTGCTTTAGGGGCCGATTCGTCTCAGCTTGAGCGGTCAAACCAGCTTCCAAATAGCGACATGGGACAAACGGTGCACATCGTGATTGACAACCATCCTTATTTCGCAATCAATGAACCGGCTATCGACCCTTTCAATGAAAACGGATATTTTTACGATTCGAGCTATCGCTTCGAAATCCCTTTTGCCCTAAAAAACGGGATGCACATAATGCGAATATTTCCGGCCCGCTCATTTGGAGAAAGCTTGAAAGGGGCTAACACCTTTCATATGTCGACATTTTACATTGGCCATGCTGATTCAAAGACATTCGATTATTCAAAGCCGTTTTTAACCTACAATGAACCAAGCGACCAAATCCCTTGGACTGTCAATCAGCCTGTTCTTCTTGATTTTCTCCTTGCAAATTGTGAATTGACGCCGGATGGGTATACTGTACAGCTTACCGTTGACGGCATCGTTCATCGGGCCCTTACTTCCTGGCAACCTTATTACGTTTATGGGCTTGCGAAAGGCAAGCATACCTTTCGTTTGCAGCTCATGAATAAAGGAGTCCAGGTCGCAGGTCCTTTTAACACTGTTGAAAGAACGATCGTGGTATACCCGAAGTGATTCACTTATAATAATTTAATGCAATAACGGCACTAGCGAAGGCGGGTGCTTTGCGTCCTGCAAAAGTGAACCATGATCCGGCAATCATCCCTAAATTCGGGTTCCAGTTATATTCAATTGCCGGAGCAAGACTGAATTGCGCCTGTGATCCTCGGCCGAGTTTTGCAGAAGCGCCCGCCGCGTTTACTCCTCTCACACCGTTGAAATGCCCTTTTCCTGCCCAATATCCGATAAAATCTATAGCAAAAGCCCAAGTTTGAGCAAGAGTCACCTCAAAAGCTAAATCGGTTTGGAAATTTTCAGGAGGAAAAAACCGTGCATTTGTCCCATATCCTCCGCCATAATAATTGAAACCTTTAAGGCGGACTGGGGCTGGAAGCACATAATTCAACGCAAGTCGATAGGCGAGATAATAGACGCTATAAAAATGATACAAATTGCCAAAGACGAGCCCGGCATTTGTTGCCCACGATCCCACTCCTCCAGCATCTGTCATCAATTTTTTAGGATTGAGATGCCGGTATTTTCCGAAGGGAATGTTTTCCTTAAGCGATAGCTTGACTGAAGGAATCCAAAAATCTTGCCTGGACTTATAAAGTTGAATATCGAATCCCATCCACATATCGCCGATTTGCCAGCTTGTTTGATGCTGGCAATCATTCCAAATCAGCGTGGGCGTTAACGTGAGATTCATCCATGGAGAAAGTCCAATTTGCGTCAGAAATACGAGCGAATTATTCCAAAATGTAGAGGCGTCTGTTACTTGCCACCTCGAGTTGTACGTTCCTGTATAAGCAATGCAAAAAAGATATGGTTCAATATTATAGTGGCCCCAAGGTACGATACGAGACGCAGGTGCAATCAGGGGACCTGTCAACCAGGGAGGTTCAAGATTCGGTTGCACCTGCTCCCAAATTACCTTGCCTCTTGCGTGCATAAAGATCGGCGCAAAAACAAGGAAAAGCAAAATCCTCAATATCATTGAAAAGTGGACCACGTCTTTCTTCTCCTGAGGATGCAATTTTTTCTTTCCTGAATTTATCAAATTGAGTAAATTGGCCCAATGCGAAAGAAACATAAAAGACCGTGGGGAGTTTTCCTCGCAATTTTGTTGGCTATTATTTTTGGTTCCTTGGTCGGAAAAGACGCGAGCCTCTTCGGCGTTACGTTGTATACCATTTTCGATACTGTTGGAACCATGTTCCTGAATGCATTGACTTTGGTGGTAGTTCCTCTCGTTTCATCATCGATCATCAGCGGCATTGCCAGAATAGGTGGAGAAGGAGGGTTTGGCCGTCTCGGCGGAAAAATGTTTCTTTTCTATTTCAGTACAAGTTTGGTTGCCATTCTTATCGGGCTTGTCTATGTGAATTTTATCGGGCCTGGGCATTCCCATGTCGCGCCATTGATGGGTCCCGATGAAGCGGCAAAGATTGGTCAACTAAAAGAACGGATTGTAAATCAGGAAGGAAAAACCCTTCTCAATGTCTTAATTTCTATCATTCCTTCGAACATCATCAGAGCCCTCTCTCATGGCGAGATGCTTGGATTGATCTTTTTTAGTCTGATTTTCGGCTATGTCATTTCAAAAGTAGAATCTCATGCCCAAAGTATTTTAAAGGGTTTTTTTCAAGGGATCTTTCAGGCGATGATCCATTTTACCCATATAATTATGAAATTTCTTCCATATGGGGTCTTTTGCCTTGTCGCCAAAGTATTCATGGTATCCGGCATTGGATCGCTTCAATCTGTGGGACTTTTCTTTCTCACTGTTATAACTGGGCTTGCCACTTTTATGTTTATTGCTCTGCCGCTTTTTTTAAAATGGATAGGAAAGATCAACCCCATCCGCCATTTCCGAGCAATGAGTCCGGCACTTGTTACCGCGTTTTCAACAAGCTCGTCATCTGCCACCTTACCTATCACTATTGACTGTGTAGAAAAGAGAGCAGGCGTATCAAATCGCATTTGCAGCTTGGTTGTGCCTCTTGGCACCTCAATCAATATGTCCGGGTCTGCCCTTTACGAGTGTGTTGCCGCGATGTTTATTGCACAGGTTTATGGCATCGATCTTTCTTTTGCCACTCAATTTCTCGTGGTTTTTATGGCTCTTATCACTTCTATTGGAGTAGCGGGCATTCCATCCGCCAGTCTTGTGGCGATCTTAGTGATTTTGCGGGTGATTGGGCTGCCTGTCGAAGGCGTCGGCCTTTTTATTGCAGTAGATAGGCTGCTAGATATGTGCAGGACTACGGTCAATGTATTCAGTGATAGTTGCTGCGCTGTTCTTGTAGCTCGATCAGAAGGAGAGCATCACGTGCTTACAAAAGATTCTTTTGACACTTCAGAGGATGAATAAAATGTTTGGAACAGTAAAATGGTTCAATAAAGATAAAGGTTTTGGATTCATTGCTCCAGACAATGGAGATCGCGATATTTACGTACACTTTTCAAACGTAGAAACTCCAGATCATAATCTAGAAGATGGACAAAGAGTTGAATTTGAAACGGCAATAGGCCGAAAAGGACCGGAAGCCGTTAAAGTAAAAACGCTGTCTTAGAAGCTGTCCTAAAACTCAGCTTCTTAGAGGGTGTCTACAAAGTGAGGCTTCGTCGATTTTTGGGATTATTTTGGCCGATTTTCGATTCAAATTGTGGGGGTCATATACGAAAGTTGATATTACCCCCACAATTTGAATCGAAAATCGGCTCAAAAGA
>DATIHO010000101.1:0-24155 GCA_035480615.1 Chlamydiales bacterium
TTGTATTGCCTCATACTATCCCTTTCACGATCGGCAAACCCCGGGAGCTTTCACGAGAGCTCCAGTATAAAGGATTTTTGGGAAAGAGCACTAGAACTTCCGCAGGGCCCCAACGCCAAAGCTGACGCAGTATCCTAAGTCGGGGCTGTAGTAGTTGCTGACACACAAGCCGGCGGGCGCGAAGCCCCCAACAGCCAAGTGCCAATCATTAGTTGTTTCTTTAACACGAGTATAGGTGTAAATATTCCCGTTCTGATCATTGCCTGCCTGGTAAAGACTTTCTCCTGTTGCGATTTTCTTGAGAAAAATGGTTGCGATCGTGTCGCGAAGATTAGGGACTTGCCAATCCACAAATGTTTCTTGGGCTAAGGAAGCAACCAAAGCTGCCTGATTTCGATAAGACTTATTCTGACTGTTTTCTAATACGTCGTCTGTGTGCAATACCCAATGAGTAGGTTCGAATGGAACATCCCCGTGTTCTCGGCGGGCTCTATTTTGGGGAGCTATATGCCAAAAATATCGAAATTGAAGAGGATTTTCATTTTCGGGATACTGTATTTTACCGTAGGTCTTAACAACCGCTTCAAACTCGTTGATCGTTCCGAGTTCTTCAGGAACTAACATGAGGGTATATTTTTCTCTATAGGTCTCTGAATATGAATTTTTTGAGACAAAAATTTTGTTTTTCTGTAATCTATATGTTACAATTGAGGTATTGAAGGATATCCGACATGCTCTGGATTTTTTCAAGGATCACAAGCAAAGAGAGAAAGAAGATGGTTAAATATAAAGACTATCAAGAAGAGCTGATCGAAGATCTATCAGACCATGAAGAGGCTGTTGCTTACCTCAATGCCGCTTGGGAAGAAAGTTTGAAAGGCGATGAAGAATCTCAGCAACTCTTCCTCCTGGCGCTGCGAAATGTTGCTGAGGCTCAGGGTGGGCTAGGTAAGCTTGCAAAAAGAGTGAGAATCCGAAGGGAACAGCTTTATCGCATACTTTCTCCAAAAGGCAACCCTGGGTTAAAAATAATCAGAGCACTTCTTATTGCTCTAGGTGTTAGCCTTCGATTCACTTGATATTCAAGTTTAAGGAATCTCTCTTATGCCGCAAGTCTTCTCCGGTGTTTTTTATCCCTTCTAACAGAAATAATTTATGCCCATTGCCTCGCGAACTTCAAACAAGGTTTTCTGAGCTTCTATTGCTGCGACCTCTGTTCCTTTTTTTAAAATATCCATCACATATTGAGGGTCTTTTTCCAGTTGTATCCGTCTTTTTCGAATCGGTTCCAAAAAAGCTTGAAGGACCTCTAACAGATATTTTTTTACCACGGAATCACCTAATCCCCCTTTTTGATAGTGGGCTTTAAGTTCACGGATTTTTTCTTGATCGGCTCCAAAAGCATCCAGATAAGTAAATACAGGATTTCCTTCTACTTTTCCCGGATCTTCTACTCTAAGATGATTGGGATCGGTGTACATTCCTTTTACCTTTTTAGAAACCGTATCTGCGTCATCTGCCAAAAAAATAGCATTGCCGAGAGTTTTGCTCATTTTAGCTTTGCCATCTATTCCCGAAAGCCGAGCAATTGTTGATGTATAAATTTCAGGCTCAATTAAAACATTCGTTTGATAGATACGATTGAATTTCCTTACGATTTCTACCGTTTGTTCAATCATAGGAATTTGGTCGTCTCCGACAGGAACAATCGTTGCCTTAAAAGCCGTAATATCTGCCGCTTGGGAAATGGGATAGATCATAAAACCAGCAGGGATCTCTTCTCCAAAACCTTTTTGCTGAATTTCCAGTTTCACTGTGGGGTTGTGTTTTAAACGATTCCAGGTAACCAAATTGAGATAATATTGAGTAAGTTCGGGAAGAGCGCTCACTAACGATTGAATGAAAATTGTCGATTTCTGAGGATCGATCCCAACAGACAGGTAATCCAGAGCCACTTCAAGGACATTTTCTCGCACTTTTTCAGGTTTGCTTGCATGATCCGTTAATGCTTGAGCATCGGCAATCATAATAAATTGCCGATGCCTATCTTGCAAATCGACGCGAGCTGCAAGGGATCCGGCATAATGCCCTAAATGCAGGCGCCCTGTTGGACGATCTCCGGTAAGAATAATCCCTTTTTTCAACATTTAGGAAGCATTGTATTCATTTTCTTCATTTTTTTGACAGTCCCTTTCGCTTTTTTCCTTGCATCAATTTCCCATTTATGGGATGACGTTTTGTCTATGATTCAGAAAACGCCTGCAATTCCATCTTATATCGGCCCTTATCCTGTTCTTGAAAGTTTGGGAAGAGGGGGTATGGGAGAGATTTTTCTCGTGCAAGACCCCTCTTGCGGCCGAAATATTGCCTTAAAACAGATTCGACCCGGATTAAGAGAAAATAAAACGATGCAAAATCGATTTTTACGAGAAGCAAAAGTAGCAAGCGCCCTGACCCATCCCTCAATCATCCCGATTCTTTCCGTACAAACATCGCCGCCCGATATCTATTATACAATGCCCTTTGTCGAGGGGGAAACTCTGCGCCAAATTCTCAGAAAAACATATGAAGAGGAAAAAAGCGGAGAGCCGCTCCATCCCATTGGCCGCTCCATCTCATCGCTTGCCAGAATCTATCTCCAAATTTGCGAAGCTGTAGCCTATACCCATTCTAAAGGAATTTTACATCGCGATTTAAAACCGGAGAATATCATTATAGGAAAATATGGCGAAGTGATGATCCTCGATTGGGGCATCGCAGATTTTCTTGACCAAATTGAAGAAGAGGATGTCTCCCCTTTCTCTTCTAGCTCTTCTAGCCCAAACTTGACAAGGCCTGGTAAAATTACAGGCACGCTTGCTTACCTGCCTCCTGAACGAATAAAAGGGGCAAATGCATCATCTGTTCAAACGGATATCTATGCTCTTGGTGTGATTCTTTATCAAATCCTTACCTTGCAGCTCCCTTTTCAACGCAAATCGATTGCCACCTTCCGAAAAAATGCACATATGGAGGAATGGATCGATCCTTTAGAAATATCGCCATCCCGAGATATCCCGCATCAACTTGCCGCAATAGCCAAAAAATGCCTCGCCTCCGATAGTTTAAAACGGTATCAAAATGTTGAGGAATTAATTGGCGATGTGAAAAATTATGTGGATGGGAAGCCTGAATGGATCTATTTGGGCGACCTCGCCCTTTCAAACAATGAAGATTGGCTGCTTCAAGAAAATATTTTACTCGCAAAAAACATTGCGATTACTCGATCGCTGGATGTGACTGAATGGGCTGCTTTAGCGATCTCAAAACGCTCTTTTCCGGAAAATATCAGGATGGATGCCGAGGTCAGCATAGGCGCGGAAGGGCGAGGGATCGGGTTTCTTTTAAACATTCCTGAATGCGTCCGGAACAGTTTAGAAGAGGGATATTGTGTTTGGCTTGGATCGCAAAAAGATCCATCTTGTAGGATATTTCGCAATAATGTCCAAATTATGGAAACAAAAGGGCTCTATCTCACACCGGGCAAGATCCACCATATTCGAATCGAAAAAACCGCAGATCATTTGAAGTTTTATTTGGATCATCTTCTTCGTTTGGAATTAACAAGCTATCTTCCTCTTGCCGGCACCCATGTCGGGCTTCTCCAAAGAGATAGTGATTTTCAACTCCAAAAATGGTCATGTTACGATGGCAGTCACAACCTGATGATGAATTGCCTGAGCCTGCCTAACGCTTTTTTCAGTCACAAACTCTATGATCTTGCATTGAAGGAATACCGGAGAATTGAACAATCTTTTCCCGGGAGACCGGAAGGAAAAGAGGCTCTTTTCCGAGCAGGTCTTACTCTCTTGGAGCAAGGGAAAAAAAGCGGGAATGAAAAAATGATCCATTTGGCCCTCAAGGAATTTGAAAAGCTCTACCGCACTTCCGGAGCCCCTTTAGAATATCTTGGAAAGTCCATGGTTTATGAAGCGCTGCAAGACTATGAAGAGGAGGCCAAATGCTTAGAGCTCGCTCTCAGAAAATTTCCAAAACATCCGCTTCTTCCTATGCTCAAGGAACACATCGTCTACAGGATGCATGAAAGTTCGCTGAATCATCGGGAATCCGCGTATCGGATTATCCTTCTCGCTCTTCGCCATATCCCCGATTTATTTGAAAATCCAGATACCTGCTCCTTATTAGACAGCTTGCAAAAAAATTGGGAGCCGCTTCTTTTTATTGAAGAATCGGAAAACGTGCTTCTCAATATGGCCATTCAACTCGCTTTTTGGCTGGCAAAAGCGCCGATTCTTGTTGAAATCGCCGAAGAGCTTTTGAAGAAAGATCCTGTGGACGAAATTCTTTTAGGCAATGCCATCTTTTCCTTAATTGAATTGGAACAAAGAGAAGAAGTAAAAAAATTTCTTAATCTCCCCTATCCACGCATCCATTCCGCACGCGAGGCATTGCAGCCACTCGATGAAATGATCATGCCTAAACAAATGAAAAAATGGGAATACCGCTCTTTGCACTATAGGATGCAAAAGGCATTGCAAAACAGGGAATTTAAAATATTGGAAAAAATGCATAACCAGCTTTTGACTTGTAAACTCTCTAAAACGCATCGGCTCAGTTTCGATGCCATGCAAGTTTGGGGTTATCTTTTGCAAAAAAATCTCCAAGCTGCTAAGCTTTTGTTTGATCAATATCCCATATCTGTTGTGACGCAAGATACGTCCCCCCTTTACTTTCCTTTTGGGACATGGATTCATTTGCAAAAAGGGGCGAAAGCATCCGCTGCTTTTTTTAATTCTGTGTTTGACACTCCCTATCCGACGACGTTAGTTCTTTCCGGTCATTTTCTTGCAGGGCGCATCGATGAAAAAAAGGGATGGATTGAACGAGCTTTTTTTTGGGAGAAAAAAGCGCTTTACCGACAGCTGGATCTCTTTGAACATACTGTCGGGAAAAAGGTGATCGCATGTTAGAAATCCCCAAAGTAAAATCATCCAAAATTCTTCACGATGGCTATGTCGTCTTTCGCGAAGACCTTTTAGAAAAATCGAGCGGTATAACTCAGCCGATGGGTTCTCTTCTTTGTCGAAATGCGACTGCAATATTAGCGCAAGATTCTTCCGGCCGCTGGATCCTTAACCGGGAATACCGCCATGCAACCGGAGAGATTATTCTGGGATGTCCTGGAGGGGTTTTGGAGCTGAATGAAGACCCAATTGTTGGAGGGAAAAGGGAATTTCTCGAAGAGACCGGCTATTGGGCTGATGAGATGGTTTGTCTTGGCTGCTGCTTCCCATTTCCGGGACTTTGCAATCAAAAAATCTATCATTTATTTGCAAAAAATGCTGTCAAAAAGGGGGAGCCGAAATTAGACGCGTTTGAATTCATCGACACTGAGCTCGTGACAGATGCAGAGCTCCGCAAGCTGATTTTAAATGGCGATTCCATCGACGGCATTTTACTGACAGCCCTTTCGTACATATCCATCCATAATTGTGCACCAAGATGACGTCTTCCACAACATACGATCCAAAACTTGTGGAAGGAAAATGGTATGCTTTTTGGGAAAAAAAGGACTTTTTCCATGCCAATCCAACTTCTGATAAACCTCCTTTCTGCATCGTCATCCCCCCTCCGAATGTAACAGGCGTTTTGCACATGGGGCATGCGCTTGTGGATACAATCCAAGACGTTTTGATTCGCTGGAAGAGGATGCAGGGATTTGAAACTCTTTGGGTTCCAGGAACCGATCATGCTGGAATCGCTACCCAATCCATTGTTGAACGCAATCTCTACATCCAAACCGGCAAACGGAGAGCCGATTTTAGCCGGGAAGAATTTTTAAGCCATGTTTGGGCTTGGAAAGAACAATGTGAAAGCCGAATTCTCAGCCAACTAAGACAGCTGGGGTGTTCTTGCGACTGGAAACGTCTCCGTTTCACAATGGATGAAAGGAATAACCACGCCGTCCGCTCGGCATTTAAAAAAATGTTCGATGAAAAACTCATCTACCAGGGCGATTATCTGGTGAATTGGGATCCTGTTGCCCAAACCGCTCTATCGGATGATGAAGTAGAGCATGAGGAGCAGCCCTCCTTTCTTTGGCACATTCGGTATCCTTTGGCAGAGGGTCATCATTTTATCACTGTAGCAACTACCCGTCCCGAAACCATGCTTGGCGATACGGCTGTTGCAGTTCACCCCAATGATGAGCGGTATGTTCCATTCATTGGAAAGAGCGTGCGTCTCCCATTGAGTGAAAGACTCATTCCTGTCATCGCAGATTCATTTGTTGATCCCTCATTTGGGACAGGCGCTGTAAAAATTACTCCGGCCCATGATTTTAATGATTTCGAAATGGCTCAAAGGCATGGCTTGCCAATCATCAACATCTTAACTCCTGATGCGCGCATCAATGAACGGGGAAATGATTATGCCGGCCTCTCAGTAGATGAAGCGAGGATAGCCATCGTCCATGCGCTTCAAAATCAGGGGGATTTGGTGAAAGTCGAACCCCATCTTCTTCGCGTAGGGGTCTCTTATCGTTCCAAAGCTGTCATTCAACCCTATTTGTCCAAACAATGGTTTATTCGGATGGGCCCCTTTAAAGAGCGGCTGATTTCCGCAGTCAAAGAAAAGCGGGTCACACTCATTCCCTCCGATTGGGAACAAACCTATTTTCATTGGATTGAAAACTTGCGGGACTGGTGTATTTCCCGCCAACTATGGTGGGGTCACCGCATTCCTATTTGGTATGGTCCAAATGGAAAAATTGTATGTTGGGATGGGAAAGGAGATCCCCCGGAAGCAATGGAAGACATAGCCAATTGGTCGCAAGACCCGGATGTATTGGATACCTGGTTTTCTTCCAGCCTGTGGCCCTTTAGCGCCCTCGGCTGGCCGGATCCAACAGTGGAATTGAAAAAATTTTATCCAACGTCCACTCTCGTTACCGCTCATGATATCCTTTTCTTTTGGGTTGCGAGAATGATTTTGATGGGTGAATTCATCATGCACGCTCCCCCTTTTCACGAAGCTTTTCTTCATGGTTTGATCTATGGAAAATCCTATTGGAAAAAAAATCAAGACGGCTCGACTCTTTATTTGGCCGGTGAAGAAAAAATGCAATACGATCGGGGCATGCCTCTTCCATCCGATGTGGGGTCCAAATGGGAAAAGATGTCTAAAACGAAAGGAAATATTATCGATCCCCTGCAAATTATAGAAACCTATGGGACGGACGCGCTTCGCATTGCTCTATGTTCCAGTGTCACTCATGCAAGACAGATTGATTTGGATCTAAGACGTTTTGAAGAATACAAGAATTTCGCCAATAAGATTTGGAATGGGGCCCGATTTGTTTTTCTCCACTTGGAGGGATTTTCAATCGATCAAGGATTAGACAGGCCTCTTTTTACCCTTGAGGATCAATGGATCCTTTCTCTTTTGAATCGCACAATCGAAGAGGTCAACAGCTGTTTTTCCCGGTATGCTTTTGATCGGGCAGCTACCTTGGGATATGAATTTTTCTGGAATGATTTTTGCTCTATTTATCTCGAAATCGTCAAGCCTGTTCTCTTTGGAAAATTTGGATCTCCGGAATTAAAAGCAAACAAACAGAAAATTTTATTTCTTCTGCTCCTTCATTCCATTCGCCTACTCCATCCAATCACCCCTTTTATCACAGAGGAGCTTTTTTCAAAATTCAAAGCAGCGTTTCCCTCCTTGGGTCACTTCGAGGATCCTTATTTTAAAGAGGCCGCGCTTGCCTTGAGCGCCCCGGCCTGTATAGTGTCATCCTATCCAAACGTAATCTCTAAAACCGATATCAATCTTGAAACGGAAAAAGAGTTCCATTCGATCAATGAGATCGTTCGCGTCATTCGCAATATCCGAACTGAAATGCAAATCCCCCCCTCAGAAAAAACAGCTCTCTACTTAATTGGGCAAGAATCACGAGAATTCCATCTGGCGAAACAGCATCAACGCATCCTTTTAAGCTTGACTCCAACCGCTTCTTTGATTTTTTCTCAAAGCGAGCCGAAATGTTTCGGCGCAAGCGCTCTTTGGGGCAATGTAAAACTCGTCATCCCAATCCCCGAAACATTCAAGGCCAAGGAAAAAATGCGCCTTGAAAAGGAGAGAGAAAAGCTGGAAAAATTAAAGAAAAGTGCGCTCGCAAAACTTTCAAATAGGGAATTTCGTTCTAAAGCGCCTCAGGAAATTGTGAAAAACCTGGAGAAAAACCTGGAGCAAATCAAAAGGCAGATGGAAGAAATTGCCGCAAAGCTGAAGACTTTATAGATGTCATTACTTCCTTCTCCCGAAGAGTTGAAAATCCAATTTCCTTCCAACGATTTTCCTCGAGCGGCCCGCTCTATAGCAAAGCAAATTTTGCAAGGAAAAGATAAGCGGCTTGTTGTTATTGTTGGGCCCTGTTCTATCCATGATCCAAAATCAGCTTTGGAATATGCCAAAAAATTACAATCTCTTTCCGCTCAATTGAATCATTCCCTTTTTCTGATCATGCGCGTTTTTATAGAAAAACCTCGATCAAAAACCGGTTGGAAGGGGCTCATATACGACCCTTATTTGGATGAATCGAACGATCTAAAAGCCGGTCTTTCTATTGCGCGAAAGCTCCTTGTTCAGCTTACAGAACTCTCCATTCCTATTGCCGTAGAACTTCTTGAACCTTTGGCATCCAGTTATTTTGACGATCTGATCACTTGGGGGATTATCGGCGCGCGTACTTGTAGCTCGCAGCCTCATCGACAGATGGCATCGCGTCTTCACTTTCCTATTGGTTTTAAAAATGATCTTTTCGGAAGGATAGAACCTGCCATTCACGGCGTCTTTGCATCCCAAAAGCCCCATTCGTCCATGGGTATCAATGCGGCTGGACGAGTCTGTCAAATTCACTCCCAAGGAAACCCTTTGACACACCTCATATTGCGCGGCTCGGAAAATGGGTCCAATTATGATCCTTCATTCGTTTCCCTGGCATTGGGCGAGATCAAAAAATATAGCTTAAACCCAAAACTGATGATCGATTGCTCTCACGGAAATTCGGGAAAAAATCTCAACCGTCAAAAAGCGGCTTTTCTTTCCGTCATCGAGCAAGCAGAATATCAGGAAGGGATTGTTGGCGTTATGCTGGAGAGCCATTTGGTTGGGGGAAAACAACCGCACGATCCCGGAAGCCTCTCTTATGGGCTCTCTATTACAGATCCTTGTTTATCCTGGGAAGAAACCGCAGCACTGCTTGAACTCGCAGGAACAAAGCGATCCCCAGCTTCCCCAATTTCAATGAGCTTTGTCCAAAATTGATGTTCCCACTTCCCCTCAATATTCCCTTCCTTTGAAACCGCCTGAACCAAATATGTTAAAATCCGCTTCTCTTTTGGAAAGAAAAACGTTGTAAAATCCCGTTTTCTTTCGATTGGCTGCCGGATAACTTGTTGGGTTTCATCCCAAAATAGGACAATCAATTGAAGCTCCAATTGTTTTTTAAATATGCTTCCAGGAAAATCCCAACTGACAAGAAGTCTTTCACCTTGAGGAGGATGTTCCTGTCTTGGATCTGGGGTCAATACATGGCTGCTTGCCAAAAAATTGCGATCAATCTGCTCTTGCCCAACATAAAAATGATCCTTGTAACAAGATGCAAGATTGAAAATTGCAAAGAAAAAAGGTATTCTCCATTTCATGAGGGCAAAATCTCCAGAGAGTGTCGTTGGCGTTTTGTTCAACCCGCAGCGAACAGCCGTCCTTCTCATTCAGAGGCGCGATGTTCCTGTTTGGGTCCTGCCCGGAGGGGGACTCAATACAGGAGAGCTGCCTCACGATGCAGTAGCGAGAGAAATGTTGGAAGAAACTGGCTTAACTGTCAAACCAGATCGCTTGGTTGGCATTTATACGCCGATTAACCGCCTTACCCGAAAAACAAAACTCTACGAATGCACCCCGATCCGGGGAGATCTGTCTTTATCGAATGAAACAAAAGGGATCTCGTTCTTCCCTATCGAGAATCTCCCGGCAATGCCTCCGCCCTACCGGGAATGGATCGAGGATGCCTTAAAAAAAGGGCCTATCCTTCTCAAACCTCTGACATCAATTACTTATGCATCTTTTTTCCGAAACTTTTTACGCCATCCGATCCTCGTACTCCGCTTCCTCATCTCCCGTCTTGGTTTTCCAATAAATTCTTAGAAGCTGTACTAAAACTCAGCTTCTTAAGTCGATATACGGTAAAACCCGCTCCCATCGCGATGATCATGAGATACGCTCCGGGCATAAAGCTCCATCCGCCTATTTTGTACATCCAAAGACAAATGGCAGGAGCGGGCATTCCAATGAGTTGAGATCCGATCGCTCCCCCCAAAGACAAGATCAGGCAGCGATGGCGAGGACAAATCTGCTCCATTGCCCATGCATAATAAGGAGCTGCAAAAGCAATCCCGGATATAATGATTGCGACTCTCACAAAAACAACTGTCCCAAACGTTCCATTTTGCAATAAAGCAAATAAGGGAACCGCCCCTAAAATAGAACACATGGCGCCTGCAAGCATCACTTTCTCTTTTCCAATCCGATTCGCTAAAAAACCAAAAAAAGGCAAAAGCAACATATCCGCAGCAAGAAGCAATGTGTTGATTTTCATCACCTCGGATTTGGAAAATGGGGTGATCAGGGGGATGAATCCATTCATGAATGTAAATGCAAGAGAGTAGGTGGTATATGCAAATCCGGAAGCCAAAATAATGGGTAAGAGGGCTTGCCGATTTTCTTTGATGACTTGCATCCAGTTGCCATTTTTCAAAACAGCCGTTTCTAGAAATTCCCTCCCCTCTTTTGCTTTCAGGCGTAAAAAAAGGCCAAAAACAGCCGTAGCGGAGCCGATCCAAAATAAAAGACGCCAATCCCTTTCGAGATTGCCGCTAGACGACATATAGGCAACAAAAGCGGAAGCGATGAGAATGCCCGCAATGGAAGAAGCATCGTAAAAACTGCTGACAAAGCCTCGCTTTGACGCCTCTGTGTGCTCCAACACAAAAATCGCCCCCCCTGTGGTCTCTCCGGCAGCGCAAAAACTCTGCAACATTCTCAAAATAGCGAGAAAAATAGGGGCGTAAATGCCAATAGCTTGAAAAGTAGGCAATGATCCGATCGAAACGGTTGCAAGAGCCATCCCCGATAAAGAACAGAAAAGGGCTTGTTTGCGTCCAAATGAATCCCCGATCCACCCAAAAAATAAAGAGCCCAAAGGGCGCGCCAAAAAACCTAAAGGGAGCATTGCGTAAGTCAAAATGAGGGCGGTAATGGGACTTTGCTTAGCAAAAAAAAGAGGGGCGATAAAAGGGGCAAGAAGACCAAAAAGAGCGCTGTCGTAATGTTCTAAAACATTGCCAATGATCCCTGCAGAGCGATCTCGAAACGTATTGACATTCATTGGATTACCTACTCATCTGACATATAGTAAAAAACTCTTGAGATAGGCGCTTTCTGGATGAAAAATGGAAATGGGGTGATCGAGCGCCAATCGGTGTCGCCCGAGGATTTGCAAAGATCGGTGTGCCTCAATTGCGGCGCGAAACAAAATATTTTGAAAAAGCGTTTCATCAACGTGGTAGGAACAACAGCAACTGAGAAGAAGCGATCCGCTTCGCATTTTTGCAAGAACAAGGCGGTTTAACTCTTTGTAAGCTCGGAAGCCATTTGCAATGTCGCTCCGTTTTTTGACAAATGCAGGAGGATCGAGAATGATCAGATCGTAATCCAAGGGATCGGTTTTCAAAAAATCAAAAAAATCGGCCTCGATCCAATGGGCGCTTTGCAATCCATTGAGGGCGAGATTTTTTTCAAACCTTTCTTTACAGCGCGCACTGATTTCTACGCTATCGACATGAGTCGCACCGCCAGCCAATGCCGCGACGCTAAAACCTCCCGTATAAGCAAACCCATTCAGCACCCGCCTTTGATTGGCGTATTCGCGAACACAAGAGCGCATTTCCCGTTGATCGAGGAAAAAACCCGTTTTTTGCCCTGTTTGCAAATCGACGCTGAATTTAAGACCGTTTTCCAACACTTCCACTTCAGATTTTTCCTTGCCGAACAAAAGGGATCGAGCCTCCTGCATGCCCGACTTTTTCCGTAAAAAAGAGGTAGATTTTTCATAAATTGCAAATGGGCGGAACTCTTCAGCCAATAAACAGATGATTTTTTCTTTCAAAGATTCGAGCGCCGGATGCGAGATTTGCAAAACCAATACATCATCGTATTGATCGACGATGAGGCCCGGCAATCGATCTCCCTCCGCATTGATCAGGCGAACGGCATTCGTCATTTTTGGATTGAACCAGATTTTTCGAAGCCCTGCCGCCGTTTGGATCCTCTCTTGCAGCGCCTCTTCGAGAGTCTCGTCGCCAAATGCGATCATATGGGCCGCGATAGAATGGCCCGGATTTAAAAGCGCTATACCCAGTTTCTGGTTTTCAAAGGATTCCACCTCTGCAATTGTGCCGGACGGAAGAGAGGCGACAGCGCCTGAATAGATCCAATGATGATATTGAAGAATAGGCTTTTCTTTACCTTTTTTTAATTTTAGACAAGAGAGAGCTTGCATGATTTTTTCCGGGTGGCAATCGTTTTGCCGATTAAATCATAATCGGAAACACCTGTAATCTCAACATCATAAATTTTGCCGAATTCATCTATATTTCGGCCGTCATTGATGATAATTTGGCCATCAATTTCCGGGCATTGGCCGCTGTGCCGAGCGCGAAACAACCATTTGGATTCCGGATGGAAGCCCTCTACGATCGCCGCCATTTTGCGACCGATCCATTTTTTGTTATTTTTACGGACCGCTTTGAGCTGCGCGGCAGCCAATCTTTCAAAACGCTCCTGTTTGATCTCTGCAGAAATTTGATTTGGCAGTTTCGACGCGTAAGCCTCTTTTTCAAGAGAAAAAGAGAAAATACCGACATGGTCAAGTGCGTATTTTCGGACGAATGCAAGGAGTTCCTGAAATTGCTGCTCTGTTTCTCCCGGAAAGCCCACCATCAGGCTGGTACGGATAGAGATGTGAGGGATTTGCTCCCGAAGAGAGTGGATCGTCTCCAAAATCTCTTCTTTGGAGGTCGTTCGATGCATCGCCTTGAGCATGTCATTATTGATATGCTGGATCGGCATATCGAGATAAGGGCAGATGCGAGGATCGCTTTTCATGACCCTAATCAACTCTTCATCTATTTCATCTGGATACAAATAAAGGAGGCGCAGCCAAAAATCCTTTTTCACTTTCAGCATTTCCCTCAGCAGCCTGACTAAAGCCCCTTTTTCTTTCCGGTCTTTGCCAAAATCGCCCAAATCCTGGGCAATCAAAATCACCTCAAATACTCCCTGGGAAAGAAGCGCCTGGAATTCTTTCAGCGTCTGAGCTTCCGTTTTGCTTTGCAAAGGCCCTTTAATCGTCGGGATAATGCAAAATGCGCAGCGTTTCCTACATCCTTCCGCAATCTTTAAATACGCATAATGCTTGGGAGTAGAAAGGACGCGAGGAACCTCTCCCCATTCCAAATAACTGCTTGCAGAGGTGATCGCTTCCCCTTTTTGCCCATGGACAGCTTCAAGAATTTTATCCACATCGCCGGAACCTAAAAAATAATGAATATCGGGAAACAATTCTTTCAATTGGCCTGCGTGTTTTTTGACCATGCAGCCTGCGACGATGACTTTCCCCTCTTTCTTTTTTTTCTTAAAAAGCTCGCTGATCGTATCCACCCCTTCTTGGCGGGATGCTTCTAAAAAGCCGCAAGTATTCACTACGAGGTAATCAGCCTCCTGAAGATGGGGAGTATGCTCATATCCGGCCTTCAGCAAATGCCCAATCATCACTTCGCTATCCACCAAATTCCTGGCGCAGCCAAGCGATGTAAAGTGAAACTTATTTTGAAAATCAACCCGTCGATCAAACATATGAAGAATTATACCTGATGCGATATTTTTCTGTGACTTGAGTTTTGTTTCAATCCTGTGATAGCATTTTCGCCAGAGGGAGATGCAGTATGACAAGCGAGCATGATAAGAAAATATTATGTCCCTGCCGAAGTGGGAAACTCTACGAGGTATGCTGTCGGCCTTTTCATCTGGGAAAGAAGCCGGATACAGCCCTGCAGCTCATGCGATCGCGGTATGCGGCTTATGCGCTCGGCATACCAGATTATATTATCCATGCCACGCACCCGGCAAGCCCCCAATTTTGCCATGATACTGAAGAATGGGCTCAAAAAATTACTGAGTTCTCTTCGCATACTGAATTTAAAGACTTGAAAATTCTTGGAGTTCAAGAGGGCGGCTCTTTTGCTACGGTCACTTTTATTGCTCATCTTGTTCAGGATAAAAAAGATGTTTCATTTACCGAAAAAAGCTATTTTGAAAAGGTGAAGGGAAAATGGCTTTATCGCAGCGGCCATTTGTCTCAAGGACATGCGCCAAATTTAATGACTACAGGCCAGCTCCGGCTTCTGCCTCTTGCTTATTATGGAGACCCTATTTTACGCAAAGTGGCTGATCCCATTCAAAATGTTACTGATGATGTGCGTAAACTGGTTGAAGAAATGATTGAAACAATGGATGCTTGTGACGGAATAGGGTTGGCCGCACCACAAGTCCATCATTCCATCAAACTTTTTATTATCCGTAAGCCCATTGAAGTTGAAGCAGGCAAGATAGAGTTTAGAGAAGTAAAAGTTTTTATAAACCCTACACTCTCTTTGCCGAGCGCTGAAACATGGAAAGAATCTGAAGGGTGCCTATCCATTCCTACGATTCATGCAGATGTCGAACGACCCAGGGAAATTACAATCGAGTATACCAACTTGGCTGGTCATGTCATTAAGGAGAGAGTTTCTGGTTGGGAAGCACGTGTGATCATGCATGAAAACGACCATATTAACGGAATTCTTTTCATTGATCATCTAGACAAAGAGACGAGCAAGAGTCTTGAGCCATTCCTTCAACATTTATACAATAAAATTCATGACGGCACGGAATTATAACAGCCTGTTATTATCCGAGTATGATTGCATTTTTTCTGAAAAAAACGTTGATCCTTCTCTCGTCCCTTTGGTGCGTCATCACAGGGACCTTCTTTCTCATGCACCTTATTCCGGGAGACCCTTTCATAGGAGAGTACGAGATTCCCGAAGAGATCATGAAAACGCTCTATGCCCATTATGGTCTCGACCAGCCTCTATGGATGCAATATATAAAATATTTAAAGCACCTCTTTTCCGGCGATCTGGGGATTTCCATAGTTTATCACGGCCTCAGTGTGACCCAATTCATCAAAGAGGCTTTCCCGGTATCTGCAATACTTGGCCTTTTCGCTTTATCGATCGCGATCCCTTCGGGCATTTTTCTCGGCTCCATCGCCGCGTTAAAACAAAACAAGTGGCAAGACACCGCTTGCATTCTCGTCTCCACAATCGGCATTTCCGTCCCCAATTTTGTCTTATCAAGTTTGCTGCAATATATTTTTTGTTTGAAATTGAATCTTTTCCCAATCGCCAGATTCGAATCGATCGCCCATGTAGTTATGCCTACGGTGGCCCTTGCGGCTCTTCCCACTGCGTTCATCGCTAACTTAACCCGCTCCAATATGGTAGAGGTATTCGGTCAAGACTATATCCGGACAGCCAAGGCCAAAGGGCTTTCCCTTTTCCGGATCGCTATTTACCATGGTCTTCGCAATGCGATCTTACCAGTCATAAGCTATCTGGGACCGGTTACGGCCCAAATTGTCACGGGCAGTTTCATGATTGAACGGATTTTTGCGATCCCCGGCTTAGGTCAATGGATGATCCAGAGCATCCATGGACGCGACTATCCCATGATTTTAGGACTGACTATTTTTTTTAGCATTTTTTTGATGACAGCCAATTTTCTCGTCGACATCCTTTATTCTCTTCTTGATCCAAGAATCCGAAAAAAGGTGTTTTCTTATGGATGAGCGATTTCCCGGATTTTGGAAAGACGCGTGGCGCCGTTTTGCATCAAATCGGGTTGCCCTTTTTTCTCTTTGCACTTTGGGACTCATTGCCATGATGGCCCTTTTCGCCCCTTTTTTTTCTTCTTATGAATATGACGAGATTCATTTGGAATGGCATGATCTGCCCCCCTCTTTCAAATTTTTGTTTGGAAGCGATGAGCTGGGGCGCGATCTTTTTACTCGGATTTGGTGGGGGGCGAGAATTTCTCTTTTTATCGGCCTTGCCGCCGCTCTGATCGATATGGCGATCGGTGTTTTATGGGGGGCCGTTGCGGCTATGGCGGGCGGTTTCGTGGAAGAAGCGATGATGCGCATTTGCGATATTCTCTATGCAATCCCTTATCTTCTTGTCGTCATTTTACTTACAGTCATTCGGGGCAGCGGTATCGGAACGATCTTAATCGCCATGACGTGTACCGGATGGATCAATATGGCCCGCATTGTCCGGGGGCAAATCCTTCTGATTAAAGATTTGGATTATGTAACGGCCGCTCATTTAAGCGGCGCTTCAAAATCTCGAATTTTGTTTCGCTATTTGCTCCCCAACGCATCCGGATCTATCATCGCCACAGCGACTTTGACAGTGCCTGCTGCGATTTTCACTGAAGCATTTTTAAGCTTTTTAGGCATTGGCATCCAAGCCCCTGCCGCAAGTTGGGGAGTCATGGTGAATGATGGGATCAGCGCTATGCGTTATTATCCTTGGCGTTTGCTTTTTCCTTCCTTTATGCTCACCTTGACGATGCTCTCTTTCAACTTGCTTGGAAACGCGCTCAGGGACTCGCTTGATCCAAGGATGAAATGATTGCTGAAATGATTTTGGAAGTAGAAAATTTACAAGTCTCTTTTTCCCTTTACGGAAAAGAATTGAAAGCGGTGCGGGGCGTTTCTTTTGTGGTAAAAAAAGGGGAGGCGGTCGCGATTGTCGGGGAAAGCGGCTGCGGAAAAAGCGCAGCGGTTCAAGCGATCCTTCGATTGGCGAGCGGCGCGAAAATTGCAGGAAAAGTCCGGTTTTTAGGAAGAGATTTAACCGAGCTGAACGAAAAAGGGCTGCAAAAAGTGAGGGGGCTGCATATCGGAATGATCTTTCAAGATCCTTTTTCCTCGCTCAATCCGACGATGACTATCGGGCGGCAGATCATGGAAGGGCTGCTGTTTCATAAATTAGCGGATAAAATCGCTGCTAAAAAGAGAGCTCTCGATCTTCTACAAGAAGTAGAGATCGACTCTCCAAATGAGCGATTTTTCCAATACCCTCATCAACTGAGCGGAGGAATGCGCCAAAGGGTGTTGATTGCCATCGCACTGGCTGCGAATCCAAGTCTTCTCATTGCTGATGAACCGACGACAGCGCTTGATGCGAATCTGCAAGCGCAGATCCTGGAGGTGTTAAAACGGCAAAAAGAGAAGACGAGCCTACTCCTTGTGACCCATGATTTGGCGGCGGCGGCTCAAATCGCATCGCGAATTTTAGTGTTTTACGCAGGGAAAATTGTAGAAGAGGGATGTACCCACAAAATTTTACGACATCCCGAACACCCCTATACCCAAATGCTGCTTCGTTCCCTGCCTCATTTTGGAAAACTTCGATCTGAATTTTTGGAACCCATCAGCGGCTCTCCGCCAAACCTGATCCATCCCCTCTCCGGATGCGCTTTTGCCGAAAGATGCCCTTATGCGCTGGAGATCTGCAAAAAAGAGGAGCCTCCCTTTATCAACGGAAGAGCTTGCTGGAGAAAGGAATACCCCTCTAATGATTGAAGCGCGAAACCTTAGCAAAATCTATGCAATTGGCAAAAAGCAGTTTTTTGCTGTCAAAAATGTGAACTTAACCATTAGGCGCAAAGAAATTTTGGGATTGATTGGGGCAAGTGGATCTGGAAAATCGACGCTGGGGCGGATGCTACTAAAATTGATCAAACCGGATGCAGGGGATGTTTTGTTCGAAGGGGAAAAAATAGAAAAATGTCTTCCCGCGCGGATGCAAATGATTTTCCAAGATCCTTTTTCTTCTCTCAATCCCCGATTTACAATCGAAGAGATCATTCAGGAGCCGCTTCGCATCCATCGCTCTTCAGGTTCAAACGTCAATCATTTGCTTGATCTCGTCGGATTGCCTCAAAATATAAAAGGGCGTTTCCCTCATGAGCTGAGCGGGGGGCAGAAACAAAGGGTCGCTATCTCAAGGGCGATCGCTTTGCATCCTGATTTTATTGTTTGCGATGAACCGATTTCATCTCTTGACGTCTCCATTCAGGCGCAAATCATCAATCTTCTGCATCGCCTGCATAAAGAGCTTGGGCTTGCCTATCTTTTTATTGCACACGACCTTGTCATGGTGCGCCATCTCGCAACCCGGGTTGCCGTGATGTACAAGGGAGAGATTGTCGAAACCGCTGAAACAGAAACCCTCTTTAACAACCCTTCCCACCCTTATACGCAGCATCTTTTGGCTTCAATGGCGTTAGACCTCGTGCGTGATTTATGAATCACTCCATCATTTTGAAAAAAGTCTCTGTCCACAATTTAAAACAAGTCGATTTGGAGCTTACGCCTGGAGAGTTCATCGTATTTACGGGCGTGTCCGGATCGGGCAAATCATCCCTTGCTTTTGATACAATTTATGTGGAAGGGCAGCGGCGCTATATTGAATCATTATCTCATCAAGCCCGCCGCCATTTGGCTGAATTGCCCAAGCCTGACGCTGAAAGCATTTCAGGAATTGCTCCTACGATTGCCATCGAGCAAAAGCTCTCTGCCCGCACTCCCCGCTCAACAGTTGGAACGTTAACCGGCATCTATGATTTTTTAAGAGTGCTTTATGCCCGCATCGGAGTTCCCTATTGCCCCGTGAGCCACGAACCCGTTGGCAGTGTCAGCAAAGAAAAAATCATCGCTCAGATTTCAGCGCTTCCTCAAAGCACGAAAATTTATCTTTTAGCCCCGCTTGCAAAAGGAAAAAAGGGGGAGTTTAAAGAGGAGTTTGCAGAACTTTTAAGGAAAGGGTTTACTCGCTTGCGAGTCGATGGATCTGAAGTGGACTTATCGACGCCGCTTCAACTGGATGGAAAAAGGGCCCATGATGTGGAGATTATCGTGGACCGGATCAAAATAGAACCTGGAGCGCGCTCAAGAATTGCCGAATCTGTCACAACTGCTTTGGAAATGGGTCAGGGAGTTTGTAGTCTTTTCAATGTAGATTCGGAAGAGGAAACTCTTTTTTCTCAAACGGCTTATTCACAAAAATCGGGTCTTTCCTATGAGCCTCTCACGCCGCAAGATTTTTCTTTCAACCACCCATCTGGAATGTGTCCGGCCTGTCATGGCCTTGGAGTATCAGCCGAATTCGACCTTGAAAAAATCATCAACCCCAATTTAAGCATTGCCGAAGATTGCTGCGCGATTGGGAGTTCCTATCAAACGATCCGCTATGGAAACATCTACGACAATTTAGCCCGTATTTTTAAATTCAATATCAACAAGAGCTGGAAGGAGATTCCGGAGAAGGCCAAACACGCGTTCCTCTATGGCCTTGATCAGAAATGGACACGGATGCAGTTCACTCATCCGGAAAAAAAATCCAAATGGACTGAATATATCCGCTGGCAAGGCGTGTTGCATGAAGCAAAAGAGCGGCTGAACGCGGCAAAAAGCGACGTGTATCGCAAAAAAATGGGCGAGCTCATGATCGAGATGGTTTGTCCCGCATGTCAAGGAGTCAGGATCAAGCCATACCCTGCCGCATGTAAGTTGGGCGGAAAAAAAATCGGACAAATCACAGCTCTTTCCCTCAATGACACTCTCCTTTTTTTTGAAAACATCTCTTTATCCGCTCTCGAAGTGCAAATCGGATCTGAATTGTTGAAAGAGATCCGTTTAAGGCTCAAATTTCTCATCGATGTCGGACTGGGCTACCTTTCATTAGACAGGATCTCTCCTACTTTAAGCGGCGGCGAATCGCAAAGGGTGCGGCTTGCATCTCAGATCGGGTCTCCTTTGGCGGGGGCTATTTACGTCCTTGACGAACCCTCTATTGGGCTGCATCCGATAGACCATCATAAATTGATTGAAACGCTCCTTTATTTGCGCGACCTGGGCAATACGGTCATTGTTGTGGAACACGATGCCGATACCATTTTAGCAGCGGATACAGTCGTGGATGTCGGGCCCCTCGCGGGCCGGCATGGAGGGGAAATCATAGCGGTCGGCTCTCCTCAAAAAATCATGCAGGAGCCGAAATCGCTTACCGGCGCGTATCTTTCAGGAAAATTAAAGATCGAACCTTCTAAAAAAAGGAAGTTATCGAAAGAGAAGATCGAGATCATTGGAGCTTCGCATCACAACTTAAAAAATCTCACCGTCTCATTGCCTTTGGGCGCTCTTGTTTGCGTAACAGGGGTTTCCGGTTCCGGAAAATCATCGCTCATTACGGGCACCCTCTATCCCGCCCTGGCGAATCACTTCCACCACGCGAAACTCCCTGTGGGAAAACATAAAAAAATGAGTGGCATAGACGCATTGGATAAAATCATTGCGATCGATCAATTGCCGATTGGCCGTACTCCCAGGTCCAATCCAGCCACCTATATTAAGCTCTTCGATGAGATTCGCGATCTATTTGCCCATCTTCCGGAAAGTCGGCTGAGAGGATTTGACGCAGGGCATTTCAGCTTCAATGTCAAAGAGGGGTCTTGCCCCTATTGCGGCGGCATGGGAAGCACACGGATCGATATGGATTTTATGGAAGACGCATGGATTGAATGTCCTCAATGCAAAGGACGCCGTTTCGATCCTGAAGTTTTAGCCGTCCAATTCAAAGGAAAAAATATTGCGGATATTTTAGCAACCGATGTAGAACACGCGCTTCCTCTATTCGACGCCATCCCCTCAATCCATCGCAAATTATCAGTGCTCAGCTTGGTGGGGCTCGATTATTTGACTCTTGGCCAATCATCGACCACCCTTTCAGGAGGAGAGGCCCAGCGGATCAAGCTTGCCAAAGAGCTTGTCCGTCCAAGCTCCGGCAATACGCTCTACATTTTAGATGAGCCGACAACCGGCCTGCATTTTCATGATATCCGGAAATTGATTGCGATTTTGCAAAAATTAACGGATCAGGGCAATACAGTAGTTGTCATTGAGCACAATCTCGATTTTATAAAAATAGCAGATTGGATCATCGATTTGGGCCTTGGCGCTGGGATTTTTGGAGGCAGCCTGATTGGGGAAGGGCCTCCCGAAAAAATCATGAACATGGGAACTCCTACGGGAAAAGCTCTCCAAGGACTTAAACCTCCTGACAAGCGTCTTACTTTTAAGGAAAAAAAACCTGCATCCATTGAGATCGTTGGCGCGTCGCAAAATAATTTAAAATCGATATCCCTTTCCATTCCAAGAGGAAAAATCACGATCTTTACAGGCCCCTCCGGATCGGGCAAATCTTCGCTTGCCTTTGATACCCTTTACGCAGAAGGGCAGCGGCGCTATACCGAGACGCTTTCCTCCTATTCCCGATCTATGATTAAGCAGCTTCCCAAACCCTCTTTTGAAAAAATCGAGGGACTCTCCCCTGCCATTGCCCTTGAACAAAAAACGGGGGGGCTGAATCCAAGAAGCACAATTGGAACGATTACGGAAATTTATGATCTGCTTCGAGTTCTTTATGCCCATTTAGGCACCGCTTATTGCCCCCAGAGCGGCGAAAAAATCCGCCATATCAGCAAAGAATTTGTTGTGCATCGCATTCTTGACTTGCCAAAAGGAGAAAAAATTCAGATTTTAACTCCCTTGCAATTACAAAAAAAAGAATCGTTCGAAGATCTCATTGCTCGGTTGAATCGGCAGGGGTTTTTACGAATCCGGTTGAATCAAAAAGTATACGAACTCGATGAGACGATCCCTTTTGAAAAGCATAAGAAAAACTCGCTTCTCCTTGTAATCGACCGCCTTCTGGTGGATCCAAAATCGGAAAAAAGGCTTTTTGAGGCTGTGGGAAAAGCAACCTCGCTCTCTGACGGAGAAGTTGTGATCGCCTGTGAAAAGGGGGATCTGTATTTCAACTTGGCTTTCGCCTGTGAAAAAACCGGAAAATCATATCCACCCATTACTCCTCAAACTTTTTCTTTTAACCATGACGCGGGGATGTGTTTGGAATGCCAGGGGCTGGGACTGACCTATGGAATGCAGCTCACAAAAAATATCTTGCGCCTTTCGCTTTCCGATTTGAGCTTGCGTCTTTTTAAAGACAAAACAACAAAAGGGGCGCTGAAAAGGCTCACGCAATATTTTCATGCTTGCGGCATTGATCTGGATGAACCTTTAAAAAACCTCTCTTCTCAAGACATTCAGCTTATTTTGCATGGAGGCCCTGAAAAACGGCTGCCGAAATTCTGCACGCTGAAATGGATAGGCTTGCAGCCTCTTTTCGCAGGGGCGATCCGGATGGGAAATAAAGAGATGAAAGAAGCTCTTCTCCCCTTTATGAACACCTCTACATGCTTTGCTTGTGAAGGGACGCGGCTCAATCCTTTGGCGAGAAATGTCAGAATCGGCACTGTTTCGATTGCCGATTTGTGCCGAATGGAACTAAAAAACGCGTTTTCTTTCACACAAAGCATTCCTTTAAAAAGAGACTCTTTTTTGAAGGAAACGGTTTCTCAGATTTCCAAATATCTTGAGTTTTTGCTCTCGATCGGGCTTGGCTATTTAACTTTGGAAAGATCCGCACCTACTCTTAGCGGCGGAGAGCTGCAGCGGATTCGCCTTGCCCGGCAGCTTGGATCGGGATTGACGTCTTGCCTATATATTTTAGATGAGCCGACAATCGGGCTCCACCCTTATAATAACCGGCTTCTCAATCAGGCACTGAAAAAACTCTCGACTCTTGGCAATACGTTGATTCTCGTCGAACACGATCCCATGACTCTTGAGATTGCAGATGCGATTTTTGATTTCGGACCCAAGGCGGGACGGGAGGGAGGGAGAATTTGTGCAAGCGGAACACTTGACGAAATTTTGCAAAATCCAAATTCCTTGACAGGAGCTTATTTAAGCCATCGAAAAACACTCCCCATCCCCAAAAAAAGACGCCCTTTTCATCCGGATATCCGCATCGAAAATGCAACCTTGCATAATTTGAAAAATATTTCCCTCGCGATTCCACGCGCAGCGATCACTTGCTTGACTGGGGTTTCAGGATCGGGAAAATCGACACTGATGCGCATTCTTCTGAAAGGCGCAGCCGAAATGGCGATCGGCGGAGCGAAAGAGCCGATCGAATATTTACAGGCCAAATTTTGGGGGTTAAACGCCTTTGAAAAAGTGATTGCCGTGGATCAAAGCCCTATTGGCCAGACCGCGCGCGCGGATGTGGGCAGCTATACAGAAATTATGCCTCTCATCCGCAATCATTTTGCGCAGCTTCCTTTAGCAAAGGCAAAAGGGCTGCAGCCGCGTCATTTTAGCTCGAATCATATGCGCGGCATGTGCCGCACCTGCTGGGGAATGGGTTATAAGACGGTAGGCCTTCAGTTTTTACCCTCTGTAAAAGTGACTTGCGAATCCTGCAAGGGATTGCGTCTCACGCCTCTTTCTTTGGAAGTCCGTTATCGGGGAAAAAATATCGGCGAACTCCTCTCTTTAACGATTCAGGAAGCTCTCCAATTTTTTTCGGAAATTCCGAAAATTTTCAAACGGTTGCAATTACTCGATGAAGTAGGACTCTCCTATTTACAACTTGGCCAGGAACTCGCCTCTTTATCCGGCGGAGAAGCGCAGCGGCTTCGCTTATCGCGCGAACTTGCGAAAAGAGAGTCGGGAAAAACGCTTTACTTGATCGACGAGCCAACAGTCGGGCTCCACAGCTCAGACATTGCATGCTTGCTGCCGATTTTCCATCATCTTGCCAATAAAAGAAATACTCTCATCATCATCGAACATAACCTGGATGTAATCGCGAGCGCCGACTATGTCATCGACCTTGGGCCTGACGCGGGAGATCTTGGCGGCCGCATCATGGCTCAGGGCACGCCCGAAGAGGTCGCTCAATCCACAAATTCGCGCACCGCGCCTTTCTTGTCCCAAAGATTGTCCCCTCCAAATTAGA
>DATIHO010000102.1:0-8687 GCA_035480615.1 Chlamydiales bacterium
GAAATATGCAAGGAGGCTGCGCAGATTTTTTGTTCTGGAGCGAGCGACCATTGCCGAATGGCAAGGCGCGAGCGAAGACAAAAAAGATGCTGCAGAGCCGACGCAGCAGATTCTGCCAATTTAATTTTAAATCACTATACCGTCATAATCAGAGAATGGCCCGATGAAAAATGGGGCTCCATCCATCCACTTTGACGGATGGACAAGTAATTCAAAAGAACCCCAAAATCGACAGAAGCTAAAGTTTAGTACAGCTTCTTAACCTGAGTTTTGGGTTTATTCAGCAGGAGATTCAAGTGCCTTCCGAACAGATTTTTCCGTTTGGAGCCGAAGGCAAGGGCGGGCCGCCCCCCTTGCCGAGGCGAAAACGGAAAAAGATGGCGGAAGGCACTTGAATCTCCGATGAATAAACCCAAAACTCAGGTTCTTATGGCAAAAACAGCCGCCTCGCTGTGCGAAAAGAATACCAAATTCCTTGTTTGCCACTCCATTCAAGATCGCTCAAATGACTGATGCGGCACCATGGAAGGTTTTCTCTTGCGGTGGCATGAATGATTTTGTGTTTACCTAAAAAAAGGGCTACATGACAGATCGACTGTTCCGATTGTCCAAAAAAAATCAAATCGCCCGGCTCAAGCTTGGAGACGGGAATTGGTCGCAGCCGCTTGTCGAGAATCTGCTGTTTGGCATCTCTTTGTAAACAGATCCCGATTTTTTGATAAAGCGCCTGAATGAGTCCAGAACAGTCGTAGCCAAAGCTTGAACGCCCCCCCCAAGTATAAGGAAGCCCTAAAAAACGAAGGCTGAATGGTGCAAGCTCCTCTTTATTTTGCAGTTTGAACTCTGGCTCGATATCTCCGTTTTGAATAAAAGCCTCTGTGCCATTCGGCAATTTGATTTTTGTCCAACGCTCATTTTGATCGATGGGTTGCAAAGCCGCGCCGTAAGGAAGACTTATCAAAGGGCCATAGTCGAGATCTTGACGTTTATAGAGATGCGCCTTGAGTCTTGAAACAAATGCCTTTGCGGAATAGGGATTGTTACGAGAAGTGATTGCTTCAGATGAGATCCAGCCGCTGTATCCATCGGGCGTCATGCAATACAGCCAACCGTTCGCCTCTTTTGCAATGCGGATCTCTTCTGAAAAAATGGCTTGCGAAATGATTTTCGATTCATGAGACGGAGCCTCTCTCATATCAGCTACGGGATGAATTACATAATAGATCATGCCAAAAGATCGACCAATTGATGGTTCGGGTTTTGTTTCATGCAGTATTGTTTATCCCAAACGCTTGCGAAAAGTCCCATGGGGCGGCCCTTCTTATCCCTGACAAGAAGAGCGCTGGTCGTGAGCTTGAACGTGTGGATATCTCCCAGGATCCAAGCGCTCGATTGGTAGGGAAGAAAAGTCAAGACGGTATCTGTATTATATTCGTCTTTCAACCGATATTGCATGACTTCGAATTGCAATTTGCCAACTGCTGCGAAAATCAAATCGCTCGCCTCATCCGTCCCTTTGAGCATTTGAATCGCCCCTTCATCGACTAATTGCAAAATGCCCTTATCAAAAGCTTTTCTTTTGCTGATATCTTTAGGATAGAGCTTTGCGAAAATTTCAGGCTGAAATTGGGGAAGAGGCGCAAAATGAAAGCCTCCCGTCAAAGATAAAGTGTCCCCAATGGAGAAAAGAGAGGGGTTGATGACCCCGATTACATCGCCCGGATAAGCAACGTCGAGGGTGACTCTTTCCCCTGCAACCAATTTCGCCGGGCGCGATAACCGGATTTCCCTGCCTAGCCGATGATGCTTAACAACGAGATCCTTTTCAAATTTTCCTGAACAAATCCGCAGATAGGCCATGCTGTCGCGATGACGCCGATCCATATTTGCCTGAAGCTTAAAAATATATCCGCTAAATGGATGTTTTACCGGATCGATTTCGATCTCTACCCCGTCTTGCGCGTAAGCTTTTCTTGTCTGTGGACAAGGAGCTAAATGAATGAAAGCATCGAAAAAAGGCTCGACGCCAAAATTGGTCAGAGCCGAAGCAAAAAATACGGGAGTTACTCTCCCCGCTAAAAAATCCTCCCGGGAAAATGGATTGCCAGCGATTTCCAGGAGATCCAGTTCTTCAAAGAGGTTGGCCCAATTGCCAATTTTTTCTTTTGCTGCCGGACTATTGAGAGGATAACGGGTCATTTCGGCCTTTTGCGCGCCGCCAAAAGAGGTTTTGGTAAAAAAGACACACTCTTTTTGGTCCCGGTCAACTACACCTTGAAACTCCTTGCCGGTTCCAATCGGCCAATTCATCGCATAAGAATGGATTTGCAGGACGTTTTCCACTTCATTCATCAAATCGATCGGATCGCGCCCAGGCATATCCATTTTATTGATGAAGGTCAAAACGGGAATTTTTTTGAGACGGCATACTTCAAATAGCTTGAGAGTTTGTTTTTCCACCCCTTTTGAAGCGTCAATCACCATGATCGCGCAATCTGCAGCCGTAAGGGTCCGATAAGTGTCTTCAGAAAAATCCTCATGCCCAGGAGTGTCTAATACATTTATAATGAAATTTTTATAACTAAATTGCATCACGGAGGAAGTGATGGAGATGCCCCTTTCCTGCTCCATCGCCATCCAATCGGATGCGGCGGCTTTGCGCCCTTTTCTCCCCTTGACCATTCCGGCGGTGAGGATCGCTCCGGAATACAAAAGCAATTTTTCCGTAAGCGTCGTTTTGCCGGCATCAGGGTGGCTGATGATGGCAAAGGTGCGTCGTTTCGTTACAGCTTCTTCAATATCCATAAGACCTCTTTCGTAACTAAGGGTTCGTCGATTTTCGGAATTATTTTGGCCGATTTTCTTGTTTTTTTGGGGGGATAGTATACGAATGTTGATGCAATCCCCCCAAAAAAACAAGAAAATCGGCTCAAAAGAATCCGAAAATCGACAGAACCTTAGTTACGAAAGAGGTCTATAGTAAGAACTTAGGATTATAGCACGTTGGGAAAATTTTGTGATTGATAAATGGTATTATTTACCCAAAGTGATACAAGAGAAAAAAAGGAGGCGTTATGTCAGTTGTGAAAGTGATTGAAATTCTCTGTGAAGGGAAAAGCATGGAAGATGCCCTGGAATCGGGTGTGAGAGAAGCTTCGAAGACGATTCATAACATCAAGCAAATTGATGTAAAATGGATTCATGCACATGTGGAAAATACGAAAATTGTAAAGTACCGGGTCAACGCAAAGATTTCTTTTGTCATAGATCATTCGTGATCAAAAAGCGATCAGAAAACAAAAAGCTGTGATGACGATTAAGGAAAAGCGGAACATGTTGCGCGCCCAAATCTTATCGTCATTTGCTTGAAAGCCTTTGATCGAAAGCCAAATCCATAAGACGCCGAGAAGCAATATCGCGATTAAAAAACCCATCCCTATAAATAATGAAAGCATTGCGCCTGCCATGGCAAAAGCAACGCAAAAGATCAGCATGACTACTTTTGTGAAAAAAACTCCCTTTTGCACCGGAACAACAGGAATGGACGCCGAAACATAGTCTTCCATGCGGTAAATGGCGATCGCAAAAAAGTGGGGCATTTGCCAAAAGACAAGGATAGAAAATAAAAGCGCCGCGGTGAAGTCCAAACTGCCTGTTTTGCTGCAATAGCCCACGAGCGGAGGGGCAGCCCCTGCGATGCTCCCGATGAAGCTGGCATGAAGCGTGTAATGTTTTAAAAAGCTGTAAATACAGACGTATACCGCCCATCCCAAAGCTGCGATCGACGCAGTTAAAACGTTGCAAAACAGGCTTAGAAGAGCCACTCCAAACACACCAAGCAGCGTCCCAAAGACAAGGGCTTTCCAGGGCATCATCTCCCCCTTGGCTAACGCCCGGTTTTTCGTCCTTTCCATTTTTGCATCGGATACGCGGTCGATATAGTTATTAAAGACGCAGCCCGATCCCATCACCGACCCAAGGCCTATAAGCATCGGAAAAAAAAGCTCAAAATTCATCCCCTCTTTGGATATAAACGCGAACGCGCCCGCTGCAGTCATCCAATTGCCTAGAATGATTCCCGGTTTCATCAATTGCAAATATTTGTTTTTCATAGTCGCATTAAATTATAATTGAGATGGTGCATGATCCAAATCGAACCGGCAATCAGTAAAAATGTGACCAAAAGCATAAACAGAAATACCGTCAGGTTCCAATGAGGCTTCCCCTCTTTACCCAGGCCAAAATAAAAAGAGAGAAAGAACCAGGCTTGAGTCGCTGCAATCCCTGCAATCAGTATATCCGATCCCAATTTTGAAAAAAAGGAGCTGATTGCCACCAAATAAGCGGCTATAGTCAAAAGAAGTGAGAGGCCGAAGCCCAAACTATAAGATCTCATCATTTGACAACTCCGATCAGATATACAATCGCGAACATGAAAATCCAGATCCAGTAAGAAAAAAACCAAAATAGTTTCAGGCATTCCAGCCGCCGAATCGTGATAGGAATGAGCCCCCATTTCACTGTTTGAACCATCAAGATCAAAGTAAAAAGCATTCCGAATAAAATATGAACTGCATGCGTGCCGACCAAAGTAAAATAAGAGGCGGTAAAGGCGTTTCTTTGCCAGCCGTTGCCAGATGCAATGAGCTGCATGAATTCATTGCCTACCATTGCTAAAAAGCAAGCTCCAAGAAAAAATGTGGTCCCATATAAACGGATCAATTTTTTTTGATTGCCAAAAGGGACAGCCGTCATCGCCAAGCCGCAAGTAAGGCTACTCGACAAAAGGATGATTGTTTCTATCAATGCGTAAGAGGGCCTTAGCAATATGTTGGCTCCAGGCCCTCCAAAAGTGCTGTTATGAAGGACCGCGTAGGTAGCAAAAAGAGTGGCGAATAAAATCGCGTCCGTCATCAAATAGACCCAAAACCCGAAAATTGTATTGGACTCTACACTATGATGTGGATCGGGAAATGGTCCGCTCATATTGACAGCCCCTTCTTCTTTTCAAGATTTTCAATTTCTTCCACTTGAACATAGGTGTCCGTCGAACGGTCGAAGAGGCGGCAAAAAAGAGATGCGAAAATCCCGAACGCCCCAACTAAGGAAAGCCAAAGGATATGCCAAATGACAGCAAAACCCAAAAGAAAGCTGAAAATGCCGACATACACTCCAAGAGCGGAGTTTTTTGGCATATGGATGGGTTCGTAAGTGATGTTTTCCTTTGATGGCGGATGTTGTTTCATGCTCCAAAAAGCGTCGCGCCCTTCCACTTCGGGGATCAGCGCAAAATTATAAAATGGAGGGGGCGATGTTGTGGACCATTCTAAAGTGCGCCCATTCCAGGGATCTCCTGTAGAGTCTCTGTTTCTCCGTTTGACGCTGACGAGGATTTGTAAGACCTGAAGCCCAATCCCGATGCTGATGATGAGCGCTCCTATTGCCGCAACGATAAATAAAGGAGTCCAACCAGTCGCCGGATCATAATGATCCAAACGCCTTGTTGCTCCCATAAGACCGAGAATGTACAGCGGAATAAAAGCCAGCAAAAAACCAAAGATCCAACAAAAGGCGGCAAGTTCTCCCAGTTTTTCATCCAATGTAAATCCAAAAATTTTTGGAAACCAATAAGCCAATCCGGTAAAAACTCCGAAAAGGACCCCCCCAATAATTACCGAATGGAAGTGAGCAATCAAAAATAAACTGTTATGGACCTGGAAATCAACAGGAGCGACCGCCATAAGGACTCCATCCATCCCTCCAATCGTAAAAATAATGACAAACCCGATAAACCAAAGCATTGGCGTTGTGAAATGGATCCGCCCGCGCAGCATTGTAAAAAGCCAATTGAAAATTTTCACTCCCGTTGGAACAGCGATGATCATGGTCATGAGACCGAAAAAGGCGTTGACATTGGCTCCTGCCCCCATCGTAAAAAAATGGTGAAGCCATACGATAAAAGAGAGAAATGCGATCGCAATCATCGCCCAGACCATTGAAACGTATCCAAACAGCCTCTTTTCTGAAAAAACCGGGACAATTTCAGAAAATATTCCGAATGATGGCAAAACCAATATATAGACTTCCGGATGCCCCCAAGCCCAGATTAAATTGATGTACATCATAGGGTTTCCGCCGAAACTCGAAGTGAAAAAATGGGTGCCGAACAGTCTGTCCAAAGTAAGCATTCCGACTGTTGCGGTTAAGATGGGGAAAGCGAAAATAATGAGTACAAGGGTGATTAAAACAGACCAAACGAAGAGGGGCATCGTCATAAGGCTCATTCCCGGACAACGCATTTTCAAGATCGTGACCAGGAAATTGATTCCAGAAAGGAGCGTCCCCGCCCCTGAAATTTGAATGCTCCAAATCCAATAATCGACGCCGACCCCCGGGTTATACTCGATGTTGGAAAGAGGCGGATACGCTACCCATCCAACAGCGGAAAAACTGCCCACACTGAGAGAAGCGATGAGGAGAAGAGCTCCGGCGGCAAACAGCCAAAAACTGAGTGAATTGAGAAAGGGAAAAGCAACGTCGCGCGCGCCGATCTGAAGAGGCAAAATGATATTGATGAGACCAAAAATAAAGCCCATGGCCACGAAAAAAATCATGGTCGTTCCATGAGCGGTAAAAAGCTGCTGATAATGCGGAGTGGAAAGATAGCCGAACGAATCGCCCACTGAAAGCACTTGCTGCGCCCGCATCATGACTGCATCGACCACTCCTTTAATCAGCATGAGAGTAGAAGCGATCAGATACATCACTCCGATTTTTTTATGATCGAGGGAAGTCAGCCAATCAAACCAAAGCCACCTCCAACGCCGGTAATAAGTCAACAGGAAGATGATGACAGTCCCGGCGATGAGCATGGAAACGCCAACCGACATCTCAATTGCATCGTGCTTCAACGCGTCGAAGGTCAGCCTGCCGAAAAAATCACTTCTTTCCATTATGGCATCATATATTTGTTGATGATCCGATGAAATAAATTCGTATCTTCCCACACGTAAAAAGCGGGCGGATTATATTCGCTGGGGGAAGTCAAGCGCTCATAGTCAAGCGCTGGAGCGCCCTTTACGGATTGCACCCACGCTGCAAAATCTTCATCCGAGCTCGACTCGGCAATGAACTTCATGCTTGCAAACCCTTTGCCGCTGATATTCGCAGATGATCCTCTATATTTACCCGGCCCATTTGCAATCAAATAGAGCTCAGAGCGCATTCCAGACATCGCATAAATTTGCCCTCCGAGCTGCGGAATCCAAAAAGAATTCATTGGAGCATCCGCCGTAATCTCAAAATGGATAGACGTCTCTTGAGGAAAGCGCAGATAATTGACGCTCGCGATGTGCTCTTCAGGATAAAGAAACAGCCATTTCCATCGCAAAGCGATCACTTGAATCTGCATCTCTTTTTTAGCCGCGATCGGCTTGAAAGGATCCAGTTCATGGCAGCCTTTCCAGGTGTAATAACCGAGCGCTAACATGATTGCGCAAGGGACGCCCCACCAAACGCATTCCGCAAGAAAACTGTGATCCCAATTCGGCGTGTGTTTTGCCTTCGCCTCCTTGCGATATTTCCAGGCGATGCCAAATGTAAGAAGCAAAACAGGGATCACGATAATAAGCATGAGGGCGGTTGCAAGGACCAGCAGATCCCTTTGCTTTTCGCCAATCCACCCTTTAGGGGCCAAAACAGCGATCTCTCCCAAACAAAGGTAAGAAATGGCGGCTATGCCAACGGAAAGAAACATCAGGATCAGGATAACGAACTTGAGTTTGGTCGTCATTGAAACGCATCATACGTGCGCCAAGACTTTTGAGCAATATGCCCGAAGTGATTTATTGAGGGATCTGCAGCTTGAATTTTGGAGCGGAACATGGTAATTTTTCGGTGATGAAAAAGGGTTTCCTGCTTTTTATGCTGGTGATTGCCTGCTGCGGAGCGGGGAAACTGGTCCACTTTGTGAAAAAAGGCTTTAGCGTCCGTCGCATCGCCTCTTCTGCTGGCCATCGATTACAAATGCAAAGCTGCGAGATCGACTCTTTGTTACAACAGCCGTTTCGCTATCTTGGAAGGGGGCGGCAATGCTTTGCTTTTGAAACCTTAAATGGTCAGTATATCTTGAAATTCCCACGTACGGATATCTATCAAACCCCTTTTTGGGCGCGCGCTTTCCCCATCTCGAACAGAAAACGGGGGCAGATGCAGGAAATGCGAAAAAAACGGGAAGAGTTCGTTGTGAATTCCATGCAAATCGCTTACGAAAAATTGCGCGAAGAGACAGGCGTCATCGCGATCCATTTTGGACAAACCGAAGATTTGGGCCAAACACTTACCCTCATCGATCCCCTTGGAATCAGGTATCAAATCCCGGCTCATACAACGGCCTTTGTCCTGCAACTGAAAAAACCTGTTCTCATGCAAGCCTTTGTGAAGGCGCTTCAGGAGGGAAAGAGAAGAAAAGGGGAGAATATTCTCGATGCTTTTATCGACTTGGTGGTTGCAAGAGGAAAAAAAGGGATATGGAATAAAGATGGATCATTTTTGCGCAATTATGGATTTGATGGCATAAAGGGCTACCAAATCGATATCGGCAGTTTTTATTACAAAAATAGTGATAAAATCGGTTCTATCCGAGATACTATGAGCCCCGTTCAATCATGGCTTGCTGAAACAGATTC
>DATIHO010000103.1:0-6100 GCA_035480615.1 Chlamydiales bacterium
AATCTGCTGCGTCGGCTCTGCAGCATCTTTTTTGTCTTCGCTCGCGCCTTGCCATTCGGCAATGGTCGCTCGCTCCAGAACAAAAAATCTGCGCAGCCTCCTTGCATATTTCTGCCAATTTAATTTTAAATCACTATACCCCCGCAAAAATAACCAAAAATCGGCTCAAAAGAACCTCAAAATCGACAGAAGCTGAGTTTTAGTACAGCTTCTAAGGCGCCTTGCAGAGAAATAGAGGAAAATTCTATGCTCTTTGCTAGCGTTTTTCAGGTGTGATTGAAAGGACAAAATATATATGACTCTCGAATGGGGTGCTCTAGGTGTTCTGCCTCCTAGATGAATATCTTGCCTTCCAATCGGAAATTAAGGAGCTCGAAAAGCTGCTTGCAGATATTCCAGAAAACAATGTGCTTGAACGCATGAGTCTTGAAGCTCGATTAAAGGCTGCCAAATCAGCAATTGATGGTATTTCAGAACCCAAAGAAAATTATAAAGCCAAATTAACTTTTCGAGGGAAGCCCGTCTCAGGCTGTCATGGTATCGCAGCTGATTTTGGTTCGAAGGCTTCTGGTCTTTTTTCAGACGTAATCACTGCTATTGCTAGCGGTTTAACAGATAATTTGCAAGGAACCGGACCGATTCCTGATAAACAGAAAAATCAGCTTTTGATTACCGATATTGCTATAGGGTCATTTGGATTTGCATACGAACTGCCTTCTTCGGAAATGCCAGATCTATTTGAAGAATCAAGTAATGTTGAGATGGCTATAATATTAGCTCAGAACTTATTTAGATGTGCCGCTGAAGGATCTGATGATGATATTGCTGAAATCATGGAAAAGGTGCACCCCCGTGCCATAAAAAAAGTAGCAGAATTTTTAAATTACGTAACCCAACAGGAAGCTTGGTGCGCGATTGATTTTAAAGATCAATCATTTCGTTTTCAGAGTCTGGAACAGATTAAGGTTTCATCGAATCGCTTACAAGAAAATAATATTCATAAACGGGCCGAAAATTTTGAAGGTGTATTTCAAGGCGTGTTACCTGCTTATCGCACTTTCGAATTTAAGTGCGAAGACGGCATGATAATCAAAGGTAAGATTGCCCAAAGCTTGACGGATCCAGATGAGTTAAATCGTAAATATTTGTACAAGCACGTAAAGGTGGAGTTTAATGTAACTCAAGTAGGAAAAGGTAAGCCCAGATTCGAATTACCATGCCTTGAAAAGATTATATTCTCCCACACACATTGAGCGTGCTTATTGTGGGCTAAAGAGTTCTGTTGACAATTGAGTAAGAGACGTTCGCAAGACTGAAAGCTGATCCAAAAATCGACAGAAGCTGAATCCGTTAACAGTCCCTTAATCGATGGATCTCCCGTAAGACATCTTCTACAGGCAGAGCGTCGAGACAATCGCTTCGCTTGCTCCCTCCGCATCCATCGAGATAGCAGGGACGACAGCTTTTCTGCAAAGCGACAACCCGGGCATAAGGATTTTGCCAAGGACCCCAAGTGATCTCCGATGTGGGGCCAAACAAGACGACAACCGGTTTTTTCAACGCACTTGCCAAGTGAGCGGAAACCGAATCCACACAAATCAAAAGCTCGGAAAGATCTATCAAAGCGCCAAGTTCTTTTAAACTGATCTGGCCTCCCAAATTCGTCACATCCAGCCCTTCTGCGATTTCCTGGACCATTTTCATTTCAAACAGATCGGGGCCTGAAGTGAGAATGATCCGATTTCCATCTTTTAACAATTGTTTGATCAAATCGCGAAAATGGGAAACAGGGGGACATTTAAAACGCCAACGAGAGGTGGGATGGATCAAAATAAATGGCGCATTTTCACTGAGTGTTTTCGCCTTTGCGCGGGCAGCGTCAGCCACATGGAAATAAAGCTCTCTTGCGTTTGGCGGCGGAAAAATCCCGATCCGTCGCAGCACGTCCAAATTCTTCTCTACCGTATGCCTTAAAGCGGAACAATCTTTGGCAATGTGAGTGAGCATTTTTGCCTGCCACTTCCCTTTGGGACGAAACCCCGCCCGGATCTTCGCTCCCGATGCGAGAGAGGCGAACACCCCTCTGTCCCCTTCAGTCAAATTGATCGCCAAATCATAACCCTTTTTCCGAATGCTCCAAAGAAGAGCCGCTTCATGCTTTATTAACGACAAAAAACTCCCTTTTTTCCAATTGCGGTCGTAACCGATCAGCCGGCTAATATCAGGATGGCCGTCCAGCATGGGCAAAGCCTCTTTATAAATGTAGACATCGATTTTTGCTTGCGGCATGGCCCCTTTCAACGCCCGGAAGACGGGGGCTGTGAGCAATACGTCGCCGAGATGGCGCAGCTTGACAACTAAAATTTTCTTTACATCGTTTAAGTCGGGATACCCGCCATAACCCACAGAATTTTTCCTCGAAAAAAAAAAGATTTTATCAATTTTTTGCTTCTTTGAACAGAACTTCTCGAAATTTATTTTCTGAAAAGATATAGTCTCTAGCATTGAAACATTTTCGGAGTGATATTCTTATGGCCCCTACAACCCAAACATTAAAGCAAGAACAAACCCTTTCCATCATCAAGCCCGATGCCATTGGACAAAACATGATTGGAAATATTATTGAATATTTTGAGCGCGACGGCTTAAACGTCATCGGCATTAAAATGCTTCAGCTTGGAAAAGATCAGGCGAAAACCTTCTATGAAATTCATAAAGAGCGCCCATTCTTTGAAGAGTTAGTGGAGTTTATGGTTTCGGGACCCATCATCGCGATGGTGCTGCAAGGAGAAAACGCAGTAGCCCGCGCCCGTCAAATCATGGGAGAAACCGATCCTGCCAACGCAGCTCCTGGAACCATTCGTGCAGATTTTGCTACCACTATTGAGCGAAATGTAGTTCATGGCTCTGATAGTCATCAAACAGCAAAAACTGAAATTCCATTTTTCTTCAAACCCCACGAAATTTTCCCACGGACGTAAAAATGAGTTGATTAATACAAAAATCCAAAGAGCCAGAGAGGCATTTTAGATCCCGCGCCTTGCTCTAAATCGTCACAGACTAAATACGCATGGCGGTGTGATTTAATTTGATTGAAGTTTTTGCTTCTGCCTCCTACTTCGAACAGATATTCCTGGTCGACAAGAAAATCACCATCTAAAGGCAACTGCACCGGATATTTTTGAGCAACCATATTTAAAAAGAACGTCTCTCTCACAGTCCCAATTTGCGGCTCATGAGAAGAAATCGCATAAAGTTGATTCGTATTTTTAAGATACACCTTTGATGGTCCTTCTAACTGACTGAATTTTTTGGTTGATTTAGAAATAGATTGAATTAACCCTGCACGGTCTAGATGGGAAAAATATGTTTTCAAAGTTCTTAAATCACCAATTTCTAACGCCGTCATAATGTGAGACCAATTGGGAATAAAAGGTACGGAATTTGCAATAAAAATCAAAAGTTTTTTAATTTTTTGAATACTAATTCCTGTGAGCTGAGGATAAATAGTCGATAAATCAGATTCTATTGTTGTATGAATATTTTGTTCCAATGTCATCATATAAATGGACTCATTCTTCAATTCGTGAAAATAAGGATAATATCCAAATTTTAGATATTTCCTAAATTCTGGAATGATATCTGTTCTCACTTTTGCAACGATTTCATTTGAAATTTTTTCGTGTCTTGCACAAAGCTCCTGGAGAGGGTAAAAAGGGAGACTTATTCGCAAATTGAGCTCTAAATATTCCCGAAATGAGAGCCCTTGCATGTGATAAAGAATTCCTCTTCTAGAAAGATCATGACTCCCCTTGTGGATTTCTAAAGCGGAGCTGCCCGATGCAAAAATTTGTAAATTCGGAAATGTGTCGTAAATGCTTTTTAATTCCTTGGACCAGTTCGGATACTTATGAATTTCATCAAATACAATCCATTTGCCACCCATGATTTTAAATTGTTCGGAAATTTCATAAAGAGAGGTGGATTCCATACAAAAATGATCCGCTTGAATATAAAGAATCCTCGGATCGAAACGATTTCCGGCAACACAATCCAACAACACTTGGACAAGGGTGGTGGTTTTCCCAACACCCCTCGGCCCCAAGAGGATCGGCATCCTTGCGGTTAAAGGGGCTTGTAACTGCATTTCTTGACTTTATTCAAACTTGTTTATATCATATCAATATGAACAAGTTTTTAAGCATTCAAGATGCCGCAAAATGTTTGGGAGTGTCTCCACAGACTCTTCGTCGTTGGGAGCGGAAAAAGAAAATTACTCCGGCACATCGCACCAAAGGTGGCCAACGTAGGTATTCGATAGCTCAATTAAAACCATTTGATTTCTGCGATAAAACTTCAGATCGTCCTACTGTTGCTTACGCTCGCGTTTCTAGCCACGATCAAAAAGAAGATTTACAAAGACAAGTCCATATGTTAGAAATTTACTGCTCTTCGAAGGGGTGGTCATTTTCTATTACCAAAGATCTCGGGTCTGGAATGAATTACAATAAGCGTGGACTGAAGCAACTGCTCGAACAAATCATGAATGGTCAAATAGGCCGTTTGGTTCTCACTCATAAAGACCGCTTGCTCCGTTTTGGAGCAGAGCTTGTGTTCTCTCTTTGCGCGGTCAAGAACGTCGAAGTAGTAATCATCAATCAGGGAGATGAACCTACTTTTGAAGAAGAACTAGCTAAGGATGTCTTAGAAATCATCACGGTCTTTTCTGCAAGACTCTACGGGTCTCGCAGTCACAAAAACAAACAACTCATCGCGAATCTTCAGAGCGCGGTGGCCAATGTCTAAAAAAAATCTGGTGCTAAAACTCAAGCTCGAAGGTACCGAATCTTCAATAGCTGCGCTCAATGGTCAATCGAGGATTTGTAACTGGCTGTACAATCATCTATTACAAAAATGTCATGAACTTAAAAGTGAGTTCATTCGTGCAGGCAGTTCTGAAGCATCAAAAACCCTCTATACAAAACGAGGACTCAGAAACGCACTTCCCAAACTCAAACAAGCACACCCATTTCTAAAGGTGGTTCATTCTTCCCCGCTAAAAAATACGGCTTTGAGGCTAAGCGATGCAATTCAGGCGCATCAAAAATCGAAAAAAGGCAAACGAAAAGGGAAACAAGTAGGATGGCCCAAATTTCGAGCCTGGAAACAAAATTGGTTTTCTCTGCTTTATGATGAACCTGAAAAAGGTTTCAAAATCCAAGGTCAAACGTTGACCTTATCGCTTGGCATAGGCGAAGACCGAAAGCGTCGCTCGATTACTCTCAACCTCCCTGAAGCCTTTCTGCTTAGAAACAAAATTGTTCGCAATCTTCGAATCATTTCTGAATTGGGACAGTACTACGCTATTTTTACCATTCAAAAAGAACTTTCTGTTCGAAAACCCATATCGAAAATCATCGCATTAGATCCTAATCATAAAAATCTCGCTTACGGAGTTGACACAAATGGAGCAGCCATCGAAATCGCAGCTCCTAAGTGGCTTAAAAACTACGATAAACGGATAGACGAACTCAAAAGTAAAAGAGACAGCTGTAATAAAAAATCTAAAAAACTTCCAGTCACGGATGCAAAGGGTATTCCTACAGGCAAGGAATTCTATCTTCCATCCAAAAACTGGGCAAAGTATGACCACACCTTCAAAAAAGCTCTGCATAAACGGCGAGAACAGACCAAGACGTTTATGTTCACAAGTGCTCATCAACTGTTCAAAAACTACGACTGTGTCGGCATCGGAGATTATACTCCAGATGGAGGGGGAATCACGACGCCTATGCGGCGAGCTATGAACAACCGATCCTTGAACAGGCGCTGGAAAAACACCCTTGCCTGGGTAGCCTGCAAATCAGGAAAAACCTTCATCGAATTCGATGAAAAAGGGACAACTCGAACCTGTCATCATTGCCTGCATGTAGTGGAACAAGGGATCCCCGTTACACTCAGAGAATGGCAATGTCCGCAGTGTCAGACCGAACACATTCGTGACGAAAACGCCGCAATCAACGGTCTGAAGAAGGTCTTGCGAGACCTTCGACAAAAAAACGAAGGAGAACATCCTTCGATAGTGTCTGGCTCAGACCTC
>DATIHO010000104.1:0-1784 GCA_035480615.1 Chlamydiales bacterium
GAGATGTGCCTTGCTGTTCATAAGTAGCCAAATTTAAGCTATTTAAAAAAATAGATAAGAAAATATGATCTTGCAGATTGGGTAAGATGTACTTTTCTGAAAAGAAGGGACTTTAACACTTTATTTTTGCAAGTCCCTCTATAGTGATTTAAAATTAAATTGGCAGAATCTGCTGCGTCGGCTCTGCAGCATCTTTTTTGTCTTCGCTCGCGCCTTGCCATTCGGCAATGGTCGCTCGCTCCAGAACAAAAAATCTGCACAGCCTCCTTGCATATTTCTGCCAATTTAATTTTAAATCACTATAGCCCCTGTTCAAGACGACTGTCTCTCATTTTCAATATGATAACGCACTTATTGAATCATAACATCGCTCATGTTATCATTAGATTCATATGTTATCGATATGAATATGAATCAGTTAGTGCTAGAGTTCAAAAAATACCTAAACAAGACCATGGGTCTTATCGTTGCCGTTAAAACGTGGGAACAAAAAGACCTTTTCCCTCTATTCTTGCACGGGCTATACGATTTTTACCGAACCCGAATATTCAACAAAAACTACTTGATCGCTATGGCAAAGAGTAAAGAGCGCCCTACTGCCATCTGCAAACACATGTGGCTCGCGCAAGAAAAAGCTGGTATTCCCTGCATCTATTTAAGTCCTCCAATGGCTTCAAGGAACCTCAGTCAGCTCGTTGCTCATCGTATTCTCTTTGTGGTTCCTGGAAAACAGATCTACTTGCCCGAGATCGGCATCGACTGGCATGAACACTGCCGTTTTTATCAATTGTCCAGAAAATTTCGCGGTTCGCGTAAGCTGTTATCTCCAGTGGCGCAAGCAGTTGCAATACATGCTTTGACTCATCCAAATAAAAAAAATCTCGCACTGAAACATCTAGCAAAAACGCTGTCTTATACCTCGATGAGCATAAGTCGCGCCTTCGACGAACTCGAAGGGCATGAAATTGGCTCTACGATCCGAAAAAATAAGGAACGCTTTCTTCATTTCAAGCTTGTACACCGCGACCTTTGGAATTCTCTCTACCCTTTGCTGAAAAGCCCCGTCAGAAAGCGAATCTGGGTTCAATGCAAAGGGAAGCCACCCGGCATTCTTTCTGGAATTAGTGCAGTGGCGAAATTGACCAATCTCGCGGAGCCTGAGCATCCTGTCTATGCGATTGGATATAAGCAATGGCGTACACTTTCTCTCGAACCTTGCGAGGGGCCAGATGACGCTGACATTGAACTTGAATTGTGGCACTACGATCCCACACTATTTGCCATCTCAGGACACGTCGATCTATTTTCGCTCTATCTCAGCTTACAAGAGATGCAAGACGAGCGTGTGGAAGAAGCGCTAGAAACAATAATAGCAGGTATTAAATGGTCAAAGGGTTAGATCGATTCAAAGAGCATTTCTCTGCCTACTCGGACAGCTATTTGCTAATTGGAGGGACGGCTTGCACTTTAGCAATGAAAGAGGTAGGTCTCGATTTTCGCTCCACAAAAGATTTAGATATTGTTCTTTGCTTGGAATCTCTACATCCTAAGTTTGGCCTTGCTGTTTGGGAGTTCGTAAAACATGGGCAATACGCAAATCTCCAAAAGAGTTCAGGAAAAAGACTATTTTACCGATTCCATTCCCGCTCTTCAAAACTTGATCAAACTTGATCATACATAACCAAATCGTCAACTTTTGATCGAAGGCTACCATGCCCTCGATTTAATTTCTTGGTGCTGCAATCTAAATTGCTATTTTGCCCCCGCAGATGTATTTCTACATC
>DATIHO010000105.1:0-12995 GCA_035480615.1 Chlamydiales bacterium
TGGTATTGAAGAATACAACCCCCTGTTCAAGAATCTATTTTCGGCAGCTTTCAATCCCGCCCAAAGGCCAACTTTTGTATCACTTCGGGTATATACCCAAAGTGATTCAACAATTAGCACAGCTTCTTAGCAGCTTTCCAAAGCAAATCCTTGGCAAAAAGACGGCTAATATTTTTGGGAACGAGAGAATGCACCGGAAGAAACGGGGCGATATTTCCTTGAATCGGGACAATTTCTATTTTCTGAAAATGGGCCAAGAGAGTTCGTTCAAGCTTTGCAAACGAAAACAACCGAACATGTGTGGCATCCTTGTCGAATTCTTCACCCCAGAGAAATTTCCATCGATTCCGAATTCGGAAAGAATTTGGAACCGACCCAATAAAAATTCCTCCTTGTTTCAAAGATTTTTCAATCTTTGTCAAAAGAGGATTCAGGAAAAAAATATGCTCCAAAATTTCACACGCCACAATCACATCGAAAGATTCAGGATCAAAAGGCCATTCTGCATTTAAATCAAGCCAATGGGTCTCGATGCCGAGTCTTTTTTTGATTTGTTCCAAAGCCTTGCGGTCAATGTCCACCCCAATGACTTGATTGCCGTTGGCAAAAAATTTCGTAAGCATCCCATCCCGGCAACCAAGATCCAAAATTTTTTTTCCGGATCCAATCCAGTCTTTTAGATAAGAGCCTCTTTTTCCATGACAAAATAGATACCCGTAGCGACTTCCTTGCTCGTGATGTTGCGCATACACTTGGGCCAGGTGCTCTTTTTGCTGTTGAGACAATGGCAAAACTGGGGGTTCGTCGATGTTTGGGACTGATTTATTACAAGAAAATCCCATTATCGTGAAGTTCGAACCTTACTATGCCGTATGCTATATCCAAAATAAATCAAAGTGCCGAGGACCATCCAGCCAAAAATTTGAAACCAGGTAACCAGCGGAAGCATGCACATCTGCACAATACAGGCCGCGATTCCCAGCAGTGGCACAAAAGGGACCAATGGAACTTTAAAAGCACGATGAAATTCAGGGTGGGTTTTTCTTAAGATCAAAACACCCAAGCAAACAATCGCAAAGATAAAAAGAGATGTAATCGAGACAAGTTGAGCTAAAACCTCTACAGAAAAAATTCCTGCGATGAGAGCAACTACGAGAGTGGTGATCACGGAAGAAAATACAGGAGTTTTTGTTTTTTTATGCAACTTGCCAAAAGCCTGAGGTAAAAGACCGTCTTTACTCATAGCCATAAACATACGGCTTTGACCGAGCATTTGCACTAACACCACGGTTGTAAGTCCTGCAATGATGGCCATTTTGATAATAAATTTAAACCAGAAAAATTTGGCTCCCATTGCCTGCAATGCTACAGCCATCGGATCAGGAACATTGAGCTTTGTATAATGGACAACGCCTACGATCACAAGCGATACGATGATATAGGCAGCAGTGCAAATAAAAAGCGACCCCAAAACGCCTCGAGGAATATCCTTTTGCGGGTGGACCGCGTCTTGCGCCAGAGTAGAAACAGTATCGAAACCAATGTAAGCGAAGAAAACAATCCCCGCCCCTCTTAAAATTCCGCTGAATCCAAAATCTCCAAAAACGCCTGTATTCTCCGGAATAAAAGGGATCCAATTGTCCGTATTGATGTACGGGATACCGATAATGATGAAGAGGATGACTGTTATTAATTTGACTGCGACCATGACATTGTTGAAATGGGCGGCCGCACGAATCCCAATGGAGATAAGAACACCCAAAAGTAGCGCAAGGACGATGGCTGGCAGATTAAATAGGGCGCCGCTCCATTGCCATCCGGCGTCGCTCTGATAAGAAAATGGCGCTTTAATAAAAACCTCTGAAAGAACTATGCCAAAATCTTTGAGCAAACTGATAAAATAACCCGACCAACCCACTGCAACCGTAGAAGCTGAAATAAGGTATTGGCCGCATACCGCCCAGCCAACAATCCACGCAGGAAGTTCTCCCAAAGCAATATAGGAGTAAGCATAAGAGCCTCCGGCAACCGGGATAAGCGACGCCAGCTCTGCATAACATAATCCGGCAAGCGTGCAAATAAACGCAGCGATAATGAAAGAAAAGACCACCGCAGGTCCCGCATAAAGAGCGGCGCCCTGACCCGTGATCACAAAAATCCCGGCGCCAATGATCGCCCCGATACCGATCGCAGTGAGATGGATTGCTTTGAGATGGCGTTTCAATTCATGCTGACCCTCCTCGATCTCCACAACAGAAGATCTTAAGGGCTTCCTTTTAAATAAACTTTTCATGGGTTCTCACAATTTTCAAACTTGTTGATGTCTGAGACTATCTACAAACTTTGTTTCTATCGAGTTTTTTCGGAAATCAACGATCGCAAAATAGGCTGTATTAAGTCAATAGAGTTTTACGATCATAGGCCACTAAAGGATATCGACAACAGTCTCTTATTGCGACTGATATCAGATACGGGAATAACTTGCATCTCATATTTTGTTTTTTTATCTTCATTTTCCAAAACAAATGCAATTTAACTACTTAAAAAGTATATATTAAACTAAATCAGTCTTATTGTAAAATAAAAACAATGGGTATATACCCAGATACAAAACATTAAATCTATGAGAGGAGCTTTATGAATAGAAATCAATTTTCTGAAAACTGGCATCAATACAAAAATAAAATCAGAGACAAGTGGGCTAAAATCACAGATCATGATCTTGAACAAATCAATGGAAAGTGGGACTCTTTTGTTGAAAAACTTCAGCAAAAGTATGGTTTTGCGAAAGAACAGGCAGAAAGAGAACTGAATCGTTGGTGCCAAGAGTGTGAATCGAGAGGCAGAGGCAAAAAAGAATCCATCGATATGGAAGAAGAAGAAGGTGTCTTGGAAGCCCAAAACGAGGGAGAAGAAGAAACAGAAACAGGCAGACATTCCTGGGGATCGGCGGAAAAACATCCACCGAAAGAAAAAAAAGAAGAGCGCTGGCAACCAGAACAGAAAAAACGAAAAATCGGTTAATTCGACAACAGTTTCTTAGTGACGAAAGAAGTTTATACCGAAACAACCTGATGAATCGGGAATTGGACAAGGAGGCGGCGCAGTTTTTTGCGTCTGGAGCGAGCGACCATTGCCTCTGGCAAGGCGCGAGCTATACCCAAAAAAATGCTGCCAAGCCGACGTCGTCAAAAACCGATTCGTCAGGTTGTTAAAGTGATGCAAAAATTGATTTTTTAGCTCTGCTATTAGCCGCCGGTGCGGTCATTTAAGTCGTTTCCCTCCTCACCTAATTGGGGTTGGCAACTGCTGCATAAAATCTACGAAAATCTCTACAATTATACGCAAAATGAATCAAAGAATAAAAGCTTTTTTTCCGAATCAATCTGAGAGCTCAATAAGTATTATCCAAGCAATTCTTAGTAGGATTTGCTCTGAAATCATGCATGGACAAAAAACATGAAAATAAAGATTCATTAAAAAACAAAAAAATCGAACGCCTCAATATGCATTAGTTTTGCTGTTTCGATGATCATGCCAATTCACTAGCGATGTTGTCTTCAAGATGCTTTTTCAATTCGCCCAAAAAACCACATCCGTAGACACCATCCAAAACACGATGATCGAAAGTAAGAGAAACCCACATGCATGAACGAATTGCAATCGAATCATCGCTCATTGCAGCCACTTTGCGGTGGATTGCACCCAGACCCACGATAGCTACTTCCGGATAGCGAATAATCGGCACGCCAATCATGGTTCCAGTCATGCCGAAATTGGTCATGGTAATCGTCCCGTTCTGAACATTCTCGAGATTTAATTGATTCGCACGAGCATTTTCAGCCAATTTTGCTATTTGTATTGCAATCTCGGGCAAGGACAATCGTTCGGCGCCGCGAAGAACTGGCACCACGACTCCCTGTTCTACGCTGACCGCGATCCCCAAATTCACCGACCGTTTCATCACAATCGTATCCCCATCCAAGGAAGAATTCAGCAGCGGGAATGTCTGAAGCGCTTTTGCCATAGCGCGCACAACAAAAGCGGTAACGGATAGTTTGGCTCCATATTTTTGATGAAAGATGCTCTTTTGTTCCTGGAGCAGTTTTACCAGATGGGTAACGTCCACTTCCGTTATCAAAGAGGCGTGAGGCGCTTCATAAAAGGAGCGGACCATGTTATCCGCGATGGCCTTGCGAAGCGAACTCATTTTCACGCGTTGAGCATCTGCCTGCGCTGGAACGCAATTTGATTGCGCAATATACTCTTCCACATCTTTTTTCGTGAGTCTGCCGCCTTGCCCTGTCCGGGAAATCTGCTCAATTGCATTGAGATCCATCCGATGTTCTTTTAAAACGCGCATAACGGCAGGAGACAAAAAGTGTCCCATTTCATTGTTTGGACATACGGGAGTCAACACCGCATCGGAAGGGTGCGGTTTTACAGGTTGTGCAGCTTGAACGGAAAGAAGCGCAAGCGTTTCTCCCACCCGCAGTTCTTGACCAGGTTGCGCCAGGATCTCCTGTAACACGCCGGCGGATGGAGAAGGAATTTCACTATTGATTTTATCGGTCGCTACTTCCAGCAAAGGCTCGTCAAGAGCCACTGCATCGCCTGCTTTTTTAAACCATTGCACAACGGTAGCGCTTACAATGCTCTCGCCGAGCTTGGGTAAATCAATTTTTATCAACTCTCTCATAAGCGCATCTGTTAGACCTCTTTCGTAACTAAGGTTCTGTCGGTTTTCGGATTCTTTTGGCCGATTTTCTTGTTTTTTGAGGGGGGTAATATCAACTTTCGTATATTACCCCCCTCAAAAAACAAGAAAATCGACTCAAAATAATTCCGAAAATCGACGAACCCTTAGTTACGAAAGAGGTCTATTATCGATTTTTTGATCGATTTTTGCAATCAATTTTTCCAGGCGCTCCCCTCCTTTCACCCATTCAATTTCAATTTCCACAAAGAGAATGGGCAACGAACATTTCGGCCCCTTGATAAAATCTTTTTCAGTTGTCATTAAGCATTTGGCTCCCAGATTTTTAGCACGCAACGCAAACTTTTCCAGCCGCTTTGGATGAGCCATTTCATGATCGGCCAGCCGCAATTCAGCGACGATATCAGCCCCCAAATCGCATAGTATTTTTTTGAAAGAATCGGGATTTGCAATTCCGCAAAAAAAGGCCGTCTTCCATTTTTGAATGGATGGGATACACTCTTGTCGTTCATTTAAAATGCGAACGGGACAATGTCGAAAATCGCGCCCTTGAATAAAAAGGGCATCGGCATTTTTTAGCCTCTTGGGACTGTCGCGCAAAAAACCCCACGGCAGGAAATGCCCTTTTCCAAAAGGATCGTCTTTTCTTAAAAGGACAACATCGACATCCCGGTGCAATTTGCGATGTTGAAATCCATCATCGAGAAGAATCAGTTCCGCTCCTTCCCTGACCGCTTGCTCAGCGAGAAGGACTCTCGATTTTCCGATATAAATACGCGCATTTGGCAAACGGCGCTGTAGCAACATCGCCTCATCAGGCATTGGGCCAAAGCCGCAGGACAAAATGGCCACCTTTCGCTCTGAAAAACGGCTCGCCAGCATCTTCACAAACGGCGTCTTCCCTGTCCCGCCGGCTACAATGTTTCCGATGCTTACGACAATGCAATGGACGCGGATCGGTTGTATCCACTCGGCATCATACGCCTTGTTTTTTATAAAAACGACAACAGCCCAGACCCAACTGAAGGGAGCGAAAAACCAGGCGCCTCTTTCAATCAATTTTTGACCTATGGAGAGCAAAAAGGCTGTCACAAAACATCTCTTTTTCGACTTGTTCAATGAGAATATGGATCGCCGTCATGTGGGCTTCCTGAATCCGGTCAGAAAAAGGAAAACCGGAAACAATCCATTCCAAATCGCAAAGACCCCGCATTTTTCCCCCTTCTTTGCCGAGAAAGGCGATCGTTTTGAGTCCTTTTTGCCTGGCTGCATGGACAGCGGAAATGAGATTTGGGGAATTGCCGCTCGTCGTCATCGCAATAAACAAATCGCCCGGAAAACCAAGCGCATCGACGCCGCGCGAAAACACCGATTCATATCCAAGGTCATTGCCAACGCAGGTCAAATGCCCCGGATCGGCTAGAGCAATTGCCGGCAAGGCGGGACGCTTGTTGCGGAAAATGCCGGTCAATTCTTCAGCGAAATGCATCGCATCACAAAGACTTCCCCCATTTCCTGCAATGAGCAATTTTCCTTGATTTCGAAAACACTCGGCAATCCAAATGACGGCCGTTTGGATAAATTGCAGCGCCTCAGGCTCTTTCAAGGCGCAAACTGCGCGAATCGCATCTTCAACTGCTTTGAGGATTTCATTTTTCATCGTAAGTAATGTACTATACTTTGATGATGAAAAACATTGCAATCATCGGAGCCACAGGCGCAGTTGGACGAGAAATTGTAAGTCTTTTGGCAAAACGAAATTTTCCTATAAAAACCCTTCGATTGTTTTCAAAAACACCGGGGAAAACAGTCCGTTTTCAATGTGAAGAAATCGCAGTGCAAAATCTGAATATGCATGCGCTGCAAGATTGCGATCTCGCTTTTTTTTGCGCTGGAAGCGCTGTATCCAAAGAGTGGATCCCTAAAATAAAATGTCTGGCCATTGATTCCAGTTCCGCTTTTCGAACAACAGTTCCCCTGGTCATCCCCGAAATCAATGCGCACGTCTTGCAATTCCATCCGAGAATCATTGCATCTCCCAATTGCGCCGCAACGATTTTACTCATGCCTCTTTTCCCTTTACATCGAAAATATAAAGTGAAAAGGATTGTTGTTTCTACATATCAAGCCGCAAGCGGGGCTGGGGCGCGCCTTTTAGAAGAGCTCAAAAAAGAGACTCGCGCTTTTTTAGATCATCAACCCTACCCTCACCTGCTTGCATTTCCTTACGCTTTCAATCTCTATCCTCATGACTCCCCCATGCATATTTCAGGGTATGTTGAAGAAGAGAGAAAAATGATTTTCGAAACGCAAAAAATTCTCGAAGATCCGCAGATCAAAATGAGTGCGACTTGTGTGAGGGTACCCGTTCTTAGGGCCCACTCGATTGCGGCAAATGTTGAATTTTGTCATCCTTTTTCTATCGACTCCATTTATGAAATATGGGAAAAAACTCCCGGATTGAAAGTCTTTGAAAACAGAGCTCAAAATCGCTTTCCCACTCCATTTGACGTAACAGAAAAAGAAGAAATTTATTGCGGCAGACTGCGCATCGATCCCAGCATGCCTAATACAATCGAATTTTGGGCGGTAGGCGATCAGCTTCTCAAAGGAGCTGCTCTCAACGCAGTCCAAATTGCCGAACTTACGATATCGAATCAAATGGAACAGGAACTTCAAAAGTGACAATTTCATTTGTTATGGGGTGTTTGAACGCCAGTTTTTTCCCATGCAGATGAATGGCTGAACCATCGCCCGTTTGGCTGCCGTAGCGTCGATCCCCTACAATCGGATGGCCGATTGCGCTAAATTGAGCTCTAATCTGATGATAGCGGCCCGTTTCCAATTCAATTTCCACAAAAGTGGAGAAGGTTGTGTGTTTGATCGTTTTGTAATAGAGGCGCGCATGTTTTGCTTTTTCGTCTTCTTTGTTTGCGATCATGGCTTGATGGCTGCCATGAATCAAAAAATGATCGAGCTGTCCCTCGTTTTTGGAAAGCAGCCCTTCTACTTCCGCCACATAAACCCTTTGGATTTCCTGACGCCTTGAGAGTTCATTCAGCCGACTTAACGCCTTGCTTGTCCGAGCGAACAAAACGAGACCGCTTACACACCGGTCCAGCCGGTGTATTGCATGTAAAAATACGTTCCCCGGCTTTTGGTGTTTCTGTTTGATCCACAGCTTTACGAAAGCTTCCAAATTTTGGGGGGCAGCAGTTTCTGGCCGATTACAGAGCGATGTTTGATTTGGCTGTGTCAGCATGCCGCAAGGCTTGGCCGCGATCGCCAAATGATTATCAACATAGAGGATTTCGGCGTTGTCTAACCACTTCATAAAGGAGCAATGTTGTTGCGGAAGCGACATTGAGCGAATCAGCGATCCCAAACATAGGAATGCGAATCTGCATATCCGCCTCTTTCATCCATATTTCTGAAAGCCCATATTGCTCTGTTCCCATTGCAATCGCAAGGGGAACTTTGAAATCAGCTTCAGTATATTCCAGTTTTGCATGAGGCGTTGCGGCTGCAATGGCGATATTAAGCGATTTTAAAAATTGCAATGTCTCTATGCTTGCGGCCTCAATGACCGGCTGGGTAAACAAAGTTCCCACGCTGGAACGAACGACATTGGGATTATGAAGATCGGTTGTTTTGTCGCAAACAATCACAGCATCTACCCCAGCGGCGTCTGAAGAGCGAAGCATTGTGCCCAGATTGCCCGGCTTTTCGATGCTTTCCGCAATGAGAAAAAAAGGAGTGGAGCGCAGCAATAAATCATGAAGCGCAAGATGCAGCTGAGGCGCGACAGCTAAAATCCCATCAGGTCGATCTCGATACGATAATGTATGAAACACGCTGCTGGAACATTCGAACACAGGCGCATTGGCTTTGCGAAGCAACTCCTGCTCATTTTTCCCTAAAAAAAGCTCGGGGCAAAAAAAACAATGTTCTATTGTGCGACCCGCATCCAATGCTCTTTTCAGCTCCCTGTATCCTTCAATCAAAAAACGGCCCGACCGATCACGCTCTCTTCGCTCCCGAAGTCGCACAGCTTCTTTCACTTTTGGATTTTGTACGCTTGAAATTTTCACAGGCCAATCTTCGCCATTGCACCGCAAGGGATGGAAAGAGCTTCTTTCGATTCTAAAACCATTTCATACGCATCGATAGGACAAGAAAAAAATTGCCCTAAAAGATGAGAGAGGACGGTTGGAGTAAATCCGGGAGTATGACAGGAAAGGATAAAAAATTTTGGATGTTCAGATAATAGAGCTTTGCACGATTCAATCAACGGCTGAATTTCCTTTTCAATTTTAAATACTTCCCCCTTGCTTCCCCGACCAAAAGTCGGCGGATCAAGAATGATCCCATCATATCGGCTATTTCTTTTTATCTCCCTTCGTAAAAATTTCAACGCATCATCTACAATCCAACGAATCGGCGCTGATGTTAAACGATTCAACGCCGCATTTTCACGCGCCCATTGCACCATTCCTTTCGATGCATCGACATGGCACACGGAAGCCCCTTTTTGCGCCGCTGCGAGAGTAGCTCCTCCTGAATAGGCGAACAGATTGAGTATTTTCGATCCGGCTACGATCCTCTCTTGCATCCATCGCCAAGCTATCGCATGTTCCGGGAAAACTCCCACATGTCCAAATTCTGTCGGAGCCACTTTTAAAAGAACCCCTTCCATCTCAATCACCCAGGAAGCGGGAAGTTTATGATGAAATACCCATCGATTTTCCTCTTCCCGGCTAAATGTTGCATCAGATACAACGTCTCTTTTTGATCTCCAGATAGCAGATGGACTTGGACGGCTCAAAATAAAATCGCCAAATTGTTCCCATTTTCGGCCATCGCCGCTGTCAATCAGTTTGTATCCGTTCATATCTATAGGAGGTCTAATGTCATGGTATTGTGGACAATTCTGCGCCAAAGCACGCCAAGAGCAGTTTGAGCAGCCAGTTCTATCCCGGCAATGCGGTCGCTTGGCGCCAAAATCTGGCCGATGTCGATAGGCTCATTCCTCTTTCCTACGCCAATGAAAACAGTTCCAATCGGCTTAAGCGACGAATTTTTGGGTCCCAACATCCCTGAAACGGCAATCGCATAATCGCAATCTGTCTTTTCGAAAATGCCATGGACCATCTCTTCTACTGTTTCGCGGCTTACCGCTCCGTTTTTTCTCAACGTATCGGGCTTCACATCTAAAAAGCGCTCTTTCCAGGCATTGGAATAGGCGACAATCGAACCGGAGAAAAAAAGAGAGGCGTCAGGAATTGCAACAAGACGCGCCGCAAGCGATCCGCCCGTACAGGATTCAGCAATACCTAATGTTTTTTTTCTAGCAATCAATTCATGGTGGACAGCTTCTTCGATCTTCCCATCGCCGATAAAAAAAGTGGGGAATCGCTCTTTCACTTTTTCTATGAAATCATCAACAGGAGACGAACTTCTAAAAACAATCTGAAGAGATCCATAAGAAGGATAAAGGCCGATCTCCACTTCTTCTTTTGAGCGCATGGTCTTCAACCAGGGATCGACTTCCATTTCACGCAAAAGACAAAGTGTACAGCGTCGGGTAAATTTTGGCTTAGTTACAGGAAAATGTTTTTGTAGAAGAGGGAGCGCCTCCTTGTAAAACATCGCTTCCATTTCTCGAGGGACTCCGGGTAAAAGGACAAGCCCGTTTCCAAATACACCTGTTGCGGTCCCAACATGATTCTTCAATTCCAGCGGTTTTTTTAAAAAAAAAGGCTGCAGCGCTTTTCGAGTCAAATCATCCAGAGTGGGCCCAAGTCCTCCCGTGACAATGACAAACTCGGAGCGCATTTTCGCTTCCTTAACTCCCGCGCGAATCATTTCAATATCATCGGGCAAAACAATATGCCGCCGCACCGTATACCCTCTTTTTGTCAATTCAAAGCTTAAAATGGCGGCATTGGAATTGACGGTCATTCCCTGTAATACTTCATCTCCAATCGATACGATCTCAACATCCATGAATGGAAATTCCCTGTTCTACAAGCTGTGGATGGCTGCCGATCCAGGAAAAACACTTTTTCCCCAACCGAATTGGAGAATTGATCCGTTTGCCGCCCACAAGAAAAGGGGTCGGTCTTGTTTGGTCGCGCACCCACTCGCGCATGATTTCCAAAAGAGCGCAAGAGGCCGTTTCCTTCAATTCCATCGTCTTCGCATCCTGATAAACGCCCGGATAAGCAAATTGCAGTCCCCAAAAAATACTTCTCGCCCCCATTGACATCGAGCGAAATACTCCATCTGCATCCGAATACGTCAACCAATGGGCTTGCACTTGTAAAACCGGCTTCGCTATTTTGACGAGATAGCCTTTGTCAGGTATCTTTTGCAGCCAAAGAGCCTCAAGGTCATTGGTCATTGCTGCGGCAAGGATCTTTTTCAGCGATCGCTCTTCCGGCATCTTTTTTTGCATTAAATCATGAATCCAGCCTTGGTATTCATTTAAAAAAAATTCGATGGAAAGAGGCGAGCCATTTACAATTCCGGTAAGCGGAAAAATAAACAAAGATCCCAATCTGTTAAATAGATCCTGAAGCTCCTCGCCACAGCAAAGAACTTGAAATTTCAACCACCTGGACCCTTGATAAATCCCTTCTATCTCGGGAGTTGATATGCGGAGCAGAGTCATACAGGCTGCGGTGATTTTTTAAAAAATTCAAAAAAAATCAGGCACAAAGCTCCAATCGTGATGTAAGAATCGGCAAAATTGAACACGGGAAAAGAATAGCCCCAAAAAGTGAAATGGAAAAAATCGATCACATGTCCGTAAAGGATGAAATCGAGCGCGTTGCCAATAGCGCCGACGGCAATCAACCAAAGCTCTTTTTTGTTATGAAATATAAGATAGGCAATAAGCCCCAAAATCACCATGACCCGAATCCCGAATAAAAGGCTCGGATATCCAGGGAACATTCCCCATGCAGCGCCAGTATTTTCTATATAATTGAGTGAAAAAGAAATCCCGAAAAAATTCGAAAAAACTCCAATTCCGCCAAAAGGGTACTCTCCCCGGAAAATCGGAGGAATCCAAACAATTGCTCCTATTTTCGATGCTATGTCTACACACAAAAGAAACAGATAAAAGACCGTTAACAGTCTCTTACAACCAAAAAATTTCACAATTGCCCTTTTTCGAATTTTTCTTGCGCTTTCACAGTCATCGTCGCATAGGGAATGGCCTCCAGCCTGGCCTTTGGGATTTCTTCTTCCGTCATATCGCAAATGCCATACGTCCCCTCTTCGATTTTTGCAAGAGCGCGATCGATCTGGCGCAACACCCTAAATTCTTTATTCGTCACTTCCAAATTGATCTGTTTGACAAAATCATCCGTCCCTTCGTCTGCGGAATGTTGAGAATATCCTTTGGCCTCATCGGGAACCGTGACCTCTTTTTTGGTCCCTTCGATGACTTGCATAATCTGCGCCCTAAGATCTTCAAGCCGTTTTTTAAAATAGGCAATTTCATTTTTTTTCAACGTCATTTTCCATCCTCTTTCAATTCTTGAACCGGGGCGATGGATCGAATTGCCCCTAAAAGATCCCTGATATCTTTAAACCGCTTATAAACACACGCAAAACGGATATATGCTATAACGTCCGTTCCCTTTAAATGCTGCATCACAATTTCGCCGAGTTCACAGCTTTCAATCTCCTGCACACCGCGGGCCATCAGATCGGCTTTGATTTTGCACGCCAAAGCCCGCACCTGATCGTGGCTGATGAGCGTGTGCCGGCACGCCGCATCCATTCCATTGATTAACTTTTCCTGCTGAAAATCCTCATACGTCCCATCCCTTTTTTTTACCTGAAGTGTTAAATCAACAGTTTCGAAAGTGGTAAACCGACGCAAGCATTGACAACATTCTCTGCGCCTGCGAACGGCATTGATTTCGATCGCATCGCGCGAATCGGTAACTTTTGACTCCTGATTGCTGCAAAAAGGACATCTCATATATTGAAGATCTGTTTAAACAGGTTTACTGTTTTTTTAAAGAACATTTCGGAGAGAGTGGGATTCGAACCCACGATATGCTTTCACATATACACGCTTTCCAAGCGTGCTCCTTAAGCCACTCGGACATCTCTCCTTATAAACCTGAGTTTTGGGTTCATTTCATAGAGCCTTGCCACATCTTTCGGGCAATTTTCGAAGATTTTGACGAGCCCATAGGTGCTTTCTAGCTTGGGCCCGTCAAAATCTTCAAAAATTTCCTCGAAATCTGCGACAATTCTC
>DATIHO010000106.1:0-3897 GCA_035480615.1 Chlamydiales bacterium
CAGCAGTTCTTGGAATTTAACTGTAAATTCTGTGAAAAATGGCTTGATCTCCACGACTATACCAAATAGTTGGGAAACGCTTGGCCCGCATCAATCGAGCGTAGTCAATGTGGGATTGATCGTGTCTTCAAGTTCCCAGAACTTTACACCTACTCAAATTACTGTAAATGGTAGCCCTGCTACGATTACAGTAAAGTAAATTGCATCTGCTTCCTAAAAGCCTCTTGAAAAAAGAGGCTTTTTTCTTGAGAGACTGTTTTGCAACCTAATTAAATTCGGCTTCGAATTCCCCAACTGTTTTTAAGATCAATTCCCAGGCAGGAACCTCTCTAAAAAACATGGATCTCATTAGACCGTAGTCTTTTTGAAGTTCTTTTAAAACGTGAGATGGGGGAACGAGCTTTAAGCTCCCTTTTCTGGCAGTGCCATAGCTTGCCCAGCCTGAGGCAAAATAAATGCTTTTATGATTGGCTACTCTTTCAAGTAAAGCTACTTCTTCAAGGGCTTTTTTCTTTATTGGAGAGTTTATTAATCGAAAAAAATCATAAAAATGTCTAGAGATGCGTGGTGGAAGCTTTTTATCTTCAGGCAGGTGTGCGTATTGATGAAGAATAGTTGCTTTTTCCCAAAACGTTCGCTCAGCATTCAATACGCGAATAACGGTATCAGGTTCATGAATTTTTTCTTTTAACGCTTCTTTAACATAGCTCTCAATTTTGTGTTCGCTGACAGGCCAATGTTCGGACCTTGCTCCAATTTCGATTTTTACAAATGGACGAATATACCCTGTTTTTGAGCTGTTACTTGGATATTCAAAGAGCAATGATTGGGTATCAGGATCTTCTGGATCAGAAAAAATCTGCCATCCATCGGTTGTTTTGAGTTCTGCAGAAAAAATTTCTTTAAGGCTGGCTAACATTTCAGTTTGTACATAATTGGAGCAAGCTTTTGAAAGGTTATCGATGATAGCGTTTTGTTTTTTCTTTGAAGGGGCATTTTCAGGATTATGAGGTTCACCAAAGCCAAAAAATCCCCTCTCGATTGAAAGATCAATATCTTCCGAAAAACGATCAATCAAGCCATATACTTTTGAAAGAGATGTGCCCCCTTTAAAAGTGAGATACAGCTTTATCTTCTCTAGCGAAAACAACCTTTTCAAAATCCATACGACCCAATAGTCTTTTTCAATAATTTCAAAAGGCATTTCCTTGGTATCAATGGCAGCTCTGAAAAAAAGTTCTCGTTCGTTCTGAGGTAAAAGATCAATCTCGTTCATGGTTTAATTCCTATGATTTCAAAAACAAGAACTCTTATCCAGGCTGGAGCGAACTTCATGTTTTTTCTAATTTCTTCTTCAGTCGAATCTTTGAGTAATTTTGCAATTTGCAGGTGCATTTTTTTATCGATATGATCTTTTCCCAGATTTTTTAACGCCTGTATTAGAAGACCTTCTCTCGTTCCAGCTGAAAGCATGTTTTTTCTTGTGGTTTTTTTGAAAATGATTTCTTGATTGCCAACTTTCACTTTCTTAGATGCCCCTTCGGTAAGAAATATCACTCGGCCTGGAACTTGCGTGGAAAAGCCTACTAAATTTGCCGCATGAGCACCTGCAGGTTGAATGAGTATACTATCTTTTTCCGCAATTGCTTTAGCTACCTCGTCGACATCTGGAGGGATAATGCCCAGTAGATCATGTTTTTTTGGATAGTCGTACAAACCCCGCGCAAGCCTTCTTATAAAGCTTTGTTTCTGAAGTTGGGAAAGGGCTTTTCTAATAGACGCATCGCTACCCAAATCTGCAAAATGCATAGGAGTAAAACACCAACCGTTGCCGTGCTCGACAATCCTATTTTTTATTTTGTTTTCCATGCTTTCGCGCATATTTTTCCTGCTCACTTTTCACAAAAAGTAGCAAGTTTTTGTGAAAATGACAATAGAAAATGTATGCAATTCACAAAAATACAGTAGTTTTTGTGAATTTCAGGTATGATTACCCAAAAAGTGTTAAGGACCACTAGAATATGGGGATAAAGAGGTGGCTATAGTTAAAGCAACAATTTTCTTTGAAAGGCGTTTTTGGGTGGGAACTTTTGAACGCAAAGATAAAGAAGGATATGCAGTTGCGCGTCATCTTTTTGGTGCAGAACCCTCTGATTCTGAAGTTCATGAATTTGTTCTTAATCATTATGGGGAGCTGAAATTTGGAGAAGCTAAAGAAATCAGCATTCAAATTCAGCGAATGAATCCAAAAAGAGTACAGCGCGAAGTTCGACGTGAAATGGAAAAAATGAAGGAAACTTCAAAGCCTTCAACTTTAGCCCAAGACTACATGCGAGAGGAAATTGAGAAGAAAAAGAAAGAGAAAAAAAGCATAAGCAGCGCTGAGAAACAGGCTCGTAAAGATGAGCAATTTTCCCTCAAACAAGAAAAACGGAAGGAAAAGCACCGTGGTCATTGAGCCAAATGATTCAACTTGTTTTCCAGGGATTTGTTGAAATAGGCAAGCATCTCGCCATCTGTTTCAGCAAGCCATGATTGAACGGGGCTCATAGTATCTCGGATAGAACCGATTTTATCACTATTTTTGTAATAAAAACTGCCGATATCGATTTGGTAGCCCTTGATGCCATCAAATCCATAATTGCGCAAAAATGATCCATCTTTATTCCATATAATGCAAAAATAGCCACCAAACCAAGCATGAGAGCACCCATCAGGTAAATTTGATGCAGTGCATCAGCTGACCCAACCTGTAGCAAATGGGTGGTAATGTATCGAACGCATAATGGAATAGAAAGTGTTGCGGCAGAAGCAAGAAATGCACAAGCCATGTCTGCATAAAAAAGACCTAAGTAGGGTTTATAATACGACAAAAACTTGCTTTTTCGTGAATTCACCGAATTTCTCCTTGGATGCTCAATGATATACCCTAAGTTCTAAGCGTTCGAGGCTATTATTTAATCGGAGGTTTGTTTTTTTGGAGGTGCACCAGCCCCCGCGCTAAAATGCCTCCATCAACCGTCAATTCAATGCCGGTGATGTATTTTGATTCATCGGATGCCAAAAACAATACAGCATTCGCAACATCCCCAGCTGATCCCATTTTATGCATTGGGATGTCTTTGGCAATTTCAGCCATTGTGGCTTCTCTATTAGGGCCGCTTCCAAGCATGGGTTCCCACATCGGTGTAAGTATTGCAGCTGGATGTACTGAGTTGCAACGAATCTGATACCCTTGCTGACAGCAATACAAAGCCACAGTTTTTGTGTGGTTTCTTACAGCTGCCTTGCTGGCTGCATAGGCTGCGGCACCTGGAATTCCGACTAAGCCGGATCTTGAAGAGATGTTAATGATTGATCCTCCCTCAAATGGTTTCATCATTTGGATTGCGTATTTACAGCCCAGAAATACACCATCTGAATTGACTGCATGAACTTGATGCCAGCTACTTAGAGAGGCATATTCAGGATCTTGTGGACCAAAGCCATCTTGAAATCCAGTAATTCCAGCATTATTCACGAGGATATTGAGTTTTCCGAATCGCTTTGTGATGAGGTGCATAGCACTTTTCCACTCATTTTCTTCTTTAACATCTAGGTGAAGATAAATGCAGTTGCCGCCAATTTCACGCACAACTGCATTTCCTTCTGAATCATTGATATCAGAAACAATGACTTGGGTCGCTTCTCTTGCTAAAGTAACTGCGGTTGCTTTTCCAATACCTTGAGCCGCTCCGGTGATAAGTGCCACCTTCCAACCTGAATAATGGGTTTATTCATCGGATATTCAATGCCTTCCGCCATCTTTTCCCGTTTTCGCCTCGGCAAGGGGGGCGTTCCGCCCTTGCCTTCGGCTCCAAACGGAAAAATCTGCTCGGAAGGCATTTGAATCTCCTG
>DATIHO010000107.1:0-2028 GCA_035480615.1 Chlamydiales bacterium
TTTAGATAAGTGCCTCTTTTTCCATGACAAAATAGATACCCGTAGCGACTTCCTTGTTCGTGATGTTGCGCATACACTCGGGCCAGGTGCTCTTTTTGTTGTTGAGACAATGGCAAAACTCGGGGTTCGTCGATTTTTGGGTATATACCCAAAATGATTCAAGAATCGACCTTTGGGCGGGATTGAAAGCTGCCGAAAATCGATTCTTGAAAAGGGGGTTGTATTCTTCAATACTAGCCCCCTTTTCAAGAATCGATTTTCGGCGCTTTGAACCCGCCCAAAGGCCAACTTTTGAATCACTTCGGGTATACATACCACCATAAACTAGCGGTTTGTACAATATTTTAATATGTTTTTTTGAAAAGAGGGTATTTTTTCAACACCCTCAAAGAGCATCGGAATATTTTTTTAGGCTGCCGGAGCAACTGCGTCGCTAAACAGTCTGATCATCTGTCGAACGCTGGCCATGAATGCAGACCCCTGGTTTTTTGCGAGAGATTTTTTTGTCGCAACAATCGCAGCATCGACCGTATCTTGGGAAATAGTGCCCTCATCCAATTGGACGCAAGCATACATATTTTCCAGCATTTTCACGATATTTCTTCCGGTAAAATTTTCTGTTTGCAACGCCATCTTCTCCAGTCTTCCTGCATCAAAGAAGCGAAGTAGATGCTGATCTCCTTTAAAAACGGATGGTAAATGAGTAATAATAATCTGCTTGCGTTCTTCCATACTTGGAGCTTCAATAGTAACCCTGCGAGCACGGGTAACAAACGCGGCATCAATGATGGGGGATCGATTTGTCGTAATGCAAAAACCCACTCTGCGATAATCTTTTCCAGATTCTTCCAGGATCGCGTTGACGAGAGCGTCGCGCCTTTGCTTAATGACATCGCTCAATTTCTCTTCGCTTTGAAGCCAGGATGCTTTCGTCGTGTCCGCCTTCATACTTTTTGCAACTGGCGACCTTTGGGCGACCAATTCTTCTCCATCATCCATGATGAGATAGGTCGGAGCCGGGCAACTCTCAGCTATTTTCACCACATCGCGAAATGCCAGGATGTGACTTCCTATCTTCAGATGATTCTCCATAGCGCCTGATGGAATTCGGATATAACCGATCCCTGTTTGATTGCAAAGATCTGCGCCAAGCATTGTTTTACCAACTCCAGCGGCACCCTCCAAGATCAGATTTGGAAGAGGGGTATGGCCTTGAACTGATTTTTCAATCATTTTTTTAATGATCTTAATTTCTTTTTGAGTTTTCTCATTAAAAATAGGTTTAGGCGCATTTGCGTCGCTACTGGCATGTTCTTTATGAAATTTTGTAGGCAAATTATATTCCGTAATTAACAGCTTATTAAAAACTTCTTTAATTCGCATTTGTTGAATAAGTTTTTCTTTTTCTTCAGCTGTCATCGCAACAGATGCTTCAGTATATAAGGACCAGGCCCTTACTATGCCCAGGGTTAAGACTGACGATGTGACTATTGCTGGAACAACCAAGGGGTGTTCTTTCATCACTGATCCAATGAAAGATGTCATAAAAACCTCCATTAAAAAGTTATATAAAATTTTCTTAGCTCTCCTTAAAAACTGGACTTACTCCTAAAATCGGCTCTCTCAAATGTTCACAATCCAGTTAAAAAAGCACGATGATTTTGCGTTATCCCTATATTTCATGTCAACACAAACCCAAGAGCTTGAAAACTGCCAAAAATCTGATTCTTGGATAAAATCACTTTTGGGTATACCGAAACAACCTGAAGAATCGGGAATTTGACAAGGAGGCGGCGAGAGTTTTTGCCGTCTGGGTCGAGCGACCATTGCCTATGGCAAGGCGCGAGCTAAGACCAAAAAAATGCTGCCAAGCCGACGTCGTCAAAAACCGATTCTTCAGGTTGTTTCGGTATAACTGGATTTTGAACATTTGAGAGAGCCGATTTTAGGAGTAAGTCCAGTTTTTAAGGAGAGCTAAGAAAATTTTATATAACTTTTTAATGGAGGTTTTTATGACATCTTTCATTG
>DATIHO010000108.1:0-1805 GCA_035480615.1 Chlamydiales bacterium
TCGAAAATCGGCTCAAAAGAACCCAAAAATCGACAGAATCTCACATTGTAGACACCCTCTTAGCCCGCATTTCTCACACTTCCCGGCAAAAGCGCTGCAGTTTTTAAGCTCCGCTTTTGGGAAGTGGTTTTAAAAATTACAAACGGCATACTAAGAAATTATCTTACTTACATTCAATATTTAAGGCACAGAGTCTAGAAATTTTTTTACATTAAATTTAGGCCCTAAATACGTATTTTCTTGTTTAGGGACTTATTTTGAGAGACCAAAATTAGTCCCTAAAAATGCAAAAGCTTATTTTGGGCCGATTTTTTTCAATTCAGAAAAAGTCCCCAAATATGCATTTGCAGATTTTAAGCTCCGCTTTTGGCGGTGTTATTGACCCATCCCTTCATAAAACCGGGCTACGGCTTCAAAAGCTTCTCTCATGTCTGGAGAAAGTCCGCATTCAGCAGCCATCGCCGTAAATTGCGACTGCCAATCAATAGGCGGCTTTCCTAATTTTCCTGGGAGAGGATGAGTGTCGCGTATTTTGAAAACCCGTTGGAGTGCATATTGGCACTCTTCGATCTTAAGATTTTTCATATTCAAGAGCAGAACCATATCAATCAGGTCCTTGGCACGAGAATTGACTTTATCCGCTCGGGGCAAAGTATAGGTATGTAGCTTTTCCGCAAACTGTTGTTCAATCGAAATCATAGGAATCATCGGAGAAGAAATACCGCAAAATTCAAGCCAGTTGGTTCCCTGAATATTTTCCACTCGATTGACAATGATATCAGCCCCGATGTCCAACTGGAATCGGACAAACAGTTTCCCATCGATCATCGCAGTAACAGGGTAGCGAGCCCCTCCATAAGGGGCATTTTCGAGATCGATTTGAGCTTTCCCAATTTGATAGACGAAATGATCTTTCAAATCAACTGACCCAAGAGTTTGCAGCTCTTGCAAAATCAGCTCGTTCAATAGTTCATTTTCATTTTTAATTCGTCGGATGCAGGTGAGGTCGATGTCTTTTGTAGCTCATTAGTTGGGGCGTTTGAATCAAATTCTGACGAGAAATCAGACCTCTTTGGAGAGCTTCCTGAATGGCCTGAATTATCTGCTCTCGTGGCACGGTTCCTTCATCGATAACATCGATTAGAGTTTGAAGAGGGGTTGTGACTTTGAATCCTTGACGAGTTTCAATATTCGATTCGATAAGATTCACAAAGTGAAGATGTAGGATTTTGGGAGTCTCGATCTTCTTCCGAAATCCAATAGGTACTGACATGTGCATTTTTGCTGGCATTATGTCGCTGAGTTCATGGATGTCGAGGGCAGTTTCATGAGACCAAATCCCCTGAGGAATTCCTTGCTTGTTCCGACTCCATAGGGTCCAAAGAACCAATTCCGGGCGCTCTGATACAGGGTAACGAGCCAGCCGATAAATCCCTCGCTGTTCTTTGATCCATTCGCCAGAGCGGAGCTTGAAATGGAAATTCGAACGCGAGAACCCACATTCCTCTGCTTGCTCGGAGGTGAAGTATCCGTGCTGTCGATCGGCGATCTCAAAAAGAAGGTCTTGCTTGCTCATGCACTAATGTTATGTTTTTTATAACTTTAGTGCAATTTAAGAAGTAAAAGCGCAGCTATTATCTTACCTGAAATTAGGTGAATATCGGGTGGGGCTCTTGATTAACTTTAACGTAAAGATTCTTAAGGATGGTATTCAGCGGATGCGTGCTTAAGTTCTTCTCTCTGTGGTATCTATCTCTGTGGTTCATTTTGCAACATGCTGATAATTAAGGCTCATAAAAACTGCG
>DATIHO010000109.1:0-14324 GCA_035480615.1 Chlamydiales bacterium
CAGTAACGGAAAGGCAGAGGGTATCAACAATAAAATTAAAACTTTGAAAAGACAGGCATATGGCTATAGGGACATGGAGTACTTCAAGCTGCGACTTTACCATCTTCATGAGCAGAGGTACCAATTAGCCGGATGAACCATAACTATTTATTCAATATGTTGCTATACCATTATAATTGGATTTTTCCATTTTTGGACGATGGGAACATGGCGACCTTTGGAAAAGGCTTTCTTTGTGACTCGAAGGCCGATCGGCGCCTGGCGCCTTTTATATTCGGCATGGTGGATTTTATAGATAATATCTTTGACAAATTCAAGATTAATATTTCTGTTTCTAGCAATTACAGAAGCGGGTAATTGCTCTTCAATATAATCTTCAATTACAGGATCGAGAATTTCGTAAGGCGGCAGCGTTTCAAAATCGGTTTGGTTTTCCTTCAGTTCCGCAGACGGAACTTTTTCGATGATAGACTGAGGGATGATCTCTTTTCGCCTATTCACAAATTTCGCCAGATCATAAATTCGCAATTTTGTCACATCGTGCAACACCCCGAGTCCTCCCGCCATATCTCCATAAAGCGTTGCATATCCCATCGCCATCTCGCTTTTGTTGCCGGTATTTAAGAGAATCAAACCCTCTTTATTCGAAAAAGCCATCAAAACCATACTCCGGATGCGCGATTGGAGATTCTCTTCTGTCGCATCAAAAGGGCGCCCTTGAAACATCGGCTCCAACAAATCGAGATACATTTGAAAAATGGGATCGATCGGGATCAGCCGAAATTCCACTCCCAAATTTTTTGCAAGATTTTCCGCATCCGTAATGCTTGCAGGCGTTGAATAACGCGAGGGCAGACCTACGCATACAACATTTTCCTTTCCCAATGCTTCTTGCGCAATACACGCCACAAGGGCGGAGTCAATTCCTCCGGAAAGACCTATAATCGCCTTTTTCATTTTTTGCTTATGCAAATAATCGCGCACCCCGAGCACTAGAGCAGAATAAAGGTCTTTCACCCCATTTTCCGGAGCTGTGCAAGGAGAGACATTGGCGTTCAGATCGATCAAAAGATCGTCTTCTTCAAACCCTTTCGCGATTTGAATGAGATCCCCTTTTCCATTGAGAAACAAACTATGGCCGTCGAAAATCAGCTGGTCATTGGCGCCTACCTGATTGCAAAGAACAACGGGGCATCGCAGCGTACGGGCAACTGCCTGAAAAATCGAAAGGCGCTCATCTTTTCGATGGAAATAATAGGGGGACCCGGAAAGATTGAGCAGCAAATCGGGCTGCTTGCTTTTTAATTCCAACACAGGATCGATGCGATAATGGGTTTCCTTTATACCGAAACAACCTGAAGAATCGGTTTTTGACGACGTCGGCTTGGCAGCAGTTTTTTGGGTATGCTCGCCGCCTTGCCAGAGGCAATGGTCGCTCGCTCCAGACGCAAAAACTAAAGCCGCCTCCTTGTCAAATTCCCGATTCTTCAGGTTGTTTCGGTATACCGCCGACGCATGCTGCCAAACATCTTCGCAAATCGTAACGGCAATCCGAAGTCCGAGATACTCCCAAATCGGCTCCTCGTTACCCGGCTCAAAATAGCGCCGCTCATCAAAAACATCATAAGTGGGAAGCAATGTTTTATTCTTAAAACCCAAGAGCGCGCCGTCTGCAAACACCGCAACGCTGTTATACAGGAATTTCTCCCGCCCTTCCACATTTCTTCTTGGCAGGCCAATACATGCAAAAAGACCTTTCGTTGCGGGCGCAATTTGTTCAAGGGCCTCATGACAGGCATTGATGAACTCGGCGTCAAGCAACAAGTCATCCGGGAAATAGCCTGAAAGAGTCAATTCGGGAAACAAGATGATATTGGCCCCTTTTTGTCTTGCTCGATCCAGAGATTGAAGAATTTTTTGTACATTTCCCTGAACATCGCCAATCGTCGGGTTGATTTGTGCCGCGAGAACCTTCATAAGCATGAAAATAAAATTTTACCCCGATAAATCGCAATCCCGATTCTTGCAAATTTCATAGCCATCTATCTTTCCATTTGATAAATTCGGACTTTGTCCAATCAATAAGGAATTCAGGCAATGAAGCACAGTCAATTATCCGTCCATTCCGAAAATATTCTCCCGATCATTAAAAAATGGCTTTATAGCGATAAGGATATCTTTATACGCGAGCTCGTTTCAAACGCTTCCGACGCATTGAATAAAGTGCGGATGCTTCGCGACTCAGGAGAGCAGATTGAGGGAGATCTGGAAATTTCAGTGACGATTGATAAAAGCAAAAAGACCATTCAAATTTCCGACACGGGGATCGGAATGACTGAAGAAGAAGTGGAAAAATATATCGCTCAGATCGCTTTCTCCGGAGCTGAAGAATTTGTGGCAAAATACAAGCCAAAAGATGAAAAAGACCCCATCATCGGCCATTTTGGCTTGGGATTTTACTCAGCCTACATGGTAGCGTCCCAGGTAGAAATTGAAACCCGCTCCTATCTCTCGGACGCTGCCGCGGTTTTTTGGAGCTGTGACGGCACTTCCAACTACTCCATTGACAAGGGATCTCGCGAATCTCGCGGAACGCAAATCACCTTGTATTTGGATGAACAATCTCTCGAATATTTGGAAGAAGAGAAAATCAGGGAGCAGTTAAAGCGTTACTGCATGTTCATGCCGTTTCCCATTTCATTGAATGGCAAGCCGCTCAACAATAAAGCTCCCTTGTGGATCAAGAGTCCCGCTGATTGCAATGCGAAAGAATACGTGGAATTCTATCGACAATTTTTTCCTTACGATCCTGAACCGCTCTTTTGGATTCATCTCAATGTCGATTATCCATTCCATCTCAAAGGAATTTTGTTTTTTCCGAAAACCCATCGCCGTTTTGATTCACAAGACACTGCCATCAAACTTTTTTGCAACCGCGTGTTCGTATCGGACCATTGCAAGGACATCCTTCCCGATTATATGATGGTGCTCAAAGGCGCCATTGACAGCCCTGATATCCCTCTCAACGTTTCCCGCTCCTATTTGCAGGTAGATCCAAGTGTCCGTCAGTTGAGCACTCATATCGCGAAAAAGATCGCCGACCGTCTGACGCTCTATTTCAGAAATGAAAAGGAAAAATATATTGATTCCTGGCCCGAAATTGAGATGTTTCTCAAATTGGGGATTCTTCAAGATGAGAAATTTTATGAGAGAACCAAGGAATTGCTGATTTGGAAAAGCAGCAATGGCAGCTGGACAACGATTCCTGATTATGTTGAAAGAAATCCGGAGAAAACAATCTACTATGCCGCGTCCGATAAAGACTCTCCTCTTTTGCAAATCTACAAAGAGAAAAAAGTAGAAATTCTCATCGCAGAGGCGCCGATTGATACGGCAGTGATTCAATATCTTGAGGAAAAACAATCGATCAAATTCCAACGGATCGATGGAGCGTACGACATTCTATTGGATGCGGATCGAGAAAAAACTCTTTTGGACGTAGAAGGAAAAACGGAGGCTGCCCGAATCGCTGATTTTATCCGTTCGGCCCTGGATAAAAAAGAGCTAGAGATAGAGGCAAAAAGTTTGCATTCAGATACCGTTCCCGCTCTGCTCGTTTTAGATGAAACCCAAAGGCGCTTTCGTGATTATATGACGCTCACACAAGGAAAGTCCGCTACCTCCATTCATCTCAAAAAAACCTTCGTCGTTAATACGAACAGCAAATTGATTCAAATGATTGCAAAACTGAAAGATCGGTACCCCTCCGCCGCAACAGAAATGGCAAAAGGAGTGTATGATTTATCTTTATTATCCCAAAGAGAAGTGCATACAGGAGAACTTGATCAGGTTATTGCGCAACAAACAAAACTATTGGAAAACCTGGCATCATTGCTTTAAAGGGTCTAATTTGTGTTCGACCCTCGCTCTTTAGCTCTCTATCCGGATCAGCCGGGCGTCTATCTCATGAAAGACGCCCAGGACAAAGTTTTGTATATCGGCAAGGCGAAAAGCCTTCGCGCCCGTTTAAAACAGTACTTTGCAATCCATGGCGATCAAAGAGAGATGGTTCCCTATTTGACCGCTCAAGTTGAAACTATAGATACTATTGTTGCTTTAACAGAAAAAGATGCTTTGATTTTAGAAAACAACTTAATCAAGAGGCATCGTCCCAAATACAATATTCTTCTCAAAGATGACAAAACCTTTATCAGTCTTGTAATCACACAGCATAAATGGCCAATGATTCGTATTTTCCGCTTCAAGGAGTCCCCTCCCAAAAATATCGGCACTATTTTCGGACCCTATACAAATGCATTGGCAGCCCGTCAAACCCTGGATCTCCTCTTTCGCCTTTTCCCTCTTCGTCAATGTTCCGATGCAGAATTGGCAAGCCGCTCCAGACCCTGCCTGTTATATGACATCAAACGCTGTATCGCGCCTTGCGTAAAAAAATGCACGGAAGCGGAGTATCAAACCCATGTCGAAGGAGCGGCGCGCCTTTTAAAAGGACACGATAAAGAAGTATTGCGCACACTCAAGCGGCAGATGGCGGCAGCATCTGACGCTCTTGAATTTGAAAAAGCAAACGAACTTTTGCAAATGATTGCACAAATCAAACATGTCATCCAAGTGCAGCATGTCGACAACCCTTCAGCTAAAGATAGCGATGTATTGGGCCTTCATCGCGAAGCCGATGCGGTCATGATCGCTCTTTTGATATTTCGGGAGGGAAAAGTTGTCGCATCGGAACATTTTAGTTTTCATTGGATCGCATCGGACGATGCTGAAGTGATCGAATCCTTTCTCTTACAGCATTATAAATATGTACCCGACTGGCCTCAGGAAATCATCGTTCCGGTTGAACTTTCTCAAGCAAAAGCTCTGGAAGAAATCCTATCAGAATCGGCAAACAAAAAAATTGCCATCCTCACCCCTCAAAAAGGGAAAAAACGGGATCTGATTGAAATGGGCCATCGCAATGCAAAAGCCCTTTTTATCCGCGAACAGGACGCTCGCTCTCTCAAAGAAAAAATGTTGCTCGATTTGGCTGAATTGCTGCAACTCACCCGATTTCCAAGGCGCATCGAATGTTTTGACACCTCCAATATTTCAGGAAAAAACCCTGTTGCAAGCATGGCCTGTTTCATCAATGGAGACAGGGATAAATCGCGCACACGCCTTTTTAAAATTAAAGGAATGGAAAAAGCCGATGATTATACAGCGATGAAGCAAGTTCTAACGCGCCATTTTGCAAAAGCAAAAGAAACCCAGGATTTTTGCGACCTTCTCATTGTGGATGGCGGAAAAGGGCATCTCAATTTGAGTCTTGAAGTATTCGCTGAATTGGGGATTGCTTCTGTCGATGTGATCGCTCTTGCAAAAGAAGAGGCGCGCCATGATAAAGGACTGACTCAGGAAAAAATATTTGTCCCTCATCGAAAAGACCCTTTACTCATTGACTCCCAATCCAAACTCCTTTTTCTTTTGCAAAGGATTCGCGACGAAGCGCATCGACTCGCAATCGCGTATCATCGTAAAATAAGATCCAAGATAATTATTTCCAGCGAATTAGATGAAATTCCAGGAATCGGGCCTATCAAAAAAAAGAAATTATTGCAGCGATTTGGGAGTGTAAAAGCAATCAGGGCTGCCACTGCAGAAGAACTGCGATCCATCAAAGAACTATCCAAACGAGATATCAACACTCTCATGAAATGGGCGCATTCGTAATGCGAAGGTCGTCGGTGCGATTCCGGCTTCAGGCATTCTATTTTCTTTGAAATGTCCTTTTATCCGCCTGGTTCCAAAATGGGAAGCGATGGTGTGGCGGGTCGCGTCGATAGCACGATCCATCCTCTTCATCGGCTCGTCGATCCTTTCCAAACGGACAAAGTCCAGTGGTAGAGAAAAACTGTCTATTTCCGTATTTCTGTGTATGTGGTATCATGCCGCTGATGAATTTAAATATGGAGGGTATATGAATACAAAAACAGCCAGGCTCACGATCGATATGGAGAGATCGGAGCATAAGCGCTTAAAAATGGTCGCTTCCATGATGGGGACAACTATCAAAAATCTGATTTTGATGAGCGTAGAGGAATTCATGCAGAAAAAGCCAAATAAGGTGACTCTGAAGGCTATGAAACAGTCTGAAGGGGGAAAGGGGCTCAAGAAGTTCCGAAGTCTCGACGAAATGTTGGAAGATCTGGGTGTCTAATGTTGATTCCTGTTCGGACTTCGCTTTTTCCTGCTCAGGTTATTAAAATGCTCCCTCAAACTCTCCTGCCTCAACCCCTTTTTCCTGAGACTCTCCCTCTTCCGGTTGAGAATGAACAAGGTCTTTGAAGATCACATGGACTGATGCGACATGAAGTCCTGTCCACCGGCTAATCTCCTCCACAAGACACGTTTGAATTTCCTCCGCTTTTTCCGGGATCGCAATGCCGTAAACGATATTGATTTCAACGCGAATATCCACGGAATGTTTTTTTTGATCCTGGGTCACGTTGATTCCTTTCACGCTCTCGATTTCCCTTCCCAAAAGGCTGTCGAAAAGATTGCCCTCCAAAAGGCAAATCCCAGAAATTTTTGCGAGAGATTGCAGAACAATTCCCTGAAATACACGCGTTTCAATATCGCGAATAAAAACGGTATCGGGCAGTTCAATCTCCCTGGCATCCATATTTTTTAATGAATCGTACATACGCTAACCTCTTATCCCCCCATCCTATCAAAAATCATGCAGCTTGGAAAGTATTTCCTGATCCGTTACAATGTCATTAAAAAAATGCCTATTCCATTCACTTCGCTGACTTTAATAGCCGCTGCGTTAACAGGTGTTTTAGGCGCCTACTTAGCTCATCGTCGAGGCCGCAACCCTTACGTTTGGTTCTTTGTCGGTTTCTTCTTTGGCATCTTGGGTGCGTTTGCGATCTTTTTCGCTCCAAGTGGCAGAAAAAATTTACTCAAAGAAAAGCCAAAAGTCGCCATCCAACAGCCTCGGCCGACAATTCGGGGGCCTGCTGATAAATTCTGGTATTACCTCGATCTGGAACATCAACAAATCGGACCGATGAGCCTCTCAGCTTTAACTACAGCTTGGCATCAAGAAAAAATTTCTTTAACTACTTATGTATGGCATGAAGAGCTTCCAGAATGGAAGCCCCTGCAAGAACTTATACCATGCATCAAAAAGACCGAAAATTTACTGCAAAGCTGACGCCTCAAAACGGAACTTTAGTTTTGATAAGTTGTAGGCAGAATGAGTTAGGCAACAAAACGCTGAAAGAAATCAAAATTTTCTTGTCCAATCCTATGATCGACGAGCGCCAGCGAGTTGATCATAAAATTGTACAAAGTCGAGATTACCAACTCGCCTTAAAAATCCCCGGAATGAGACCCTGGTTGGCCATTTCCCGGAAGCAAATTCGGGAGAGTTTAAATTTTCTTAAACAACCCCTGGCCCGCCCTGTGAGCTGACAGCGGTTGCGCAATCGGGTTGGGGAGGAATTTTTAGGCATTTTATTCAGAGCGTCAACGGCACTAAGCCTCTCTTCGACAGATTTGGTCATGTCGAGAATCACTCGCTTGAGCGCTTGGCGCTTTTCCCATTTGTTTTTCACCAGTTTTTCTCTTTTCTGCTGCTTTGCGATTGAAGATTTTTTTGCCATGTTATTTCCTTCTGGCAGGCCCTTTTTGGCGCTGCTTGCGGTTTGGGTCTTTTTTATTAATCACATAAACGCGGCCCCGGCGGCGGACGGTTTTGTCGCCTTTAGAGGGATCGGCTTTAATAGAAGCTCGGACTTTCATGAGATTACCTCTTTCAAAAGAGCAGCATCTTATCAAGACAGCATTATCTTTGCAAGCCATTGATTTTACACTTGAAGATTTAATGGACCATGCGCTATCTTTTCCCTTAAAACCCAAATTTTTTAGGATGAAAGCTCATGAAACGCACGTATCAACCCACAAAACTTCGCCGCAAACGAAAATTCGGCTTTCGCGCACGTATGAAAACAACCTCGGGGCGCAAAGTGATCAATCGCCGACGCCGATCTGGCCGCAAAGCTCTGTCCAAATGAGGCCATCGCCACACTCGATGCACCCGCATTTCTTACGCTCCCGGGAAAAATCGCGTGCATCTGCGGGCCGCCTATTGATTCCCCATTCAATGCAAAATCCGGCTCCGCAGACTGCAGTGATTTTTTCAGGGATTATGAGAAATGCGGGTTAAACCTAAGTCTTTCGAGCCGCTCCCAATCAAAAAAAACTCTTTTCCAAAAAAATCTCGACTGTTAAAGCGGCGCGATTTCCATCGAGTTTATCGAAAAGGAACCCGCTTAGCCGGATCTATGCTTTGTATCGATTGGGTCAAAAGCTCAAAAGGCATTCGCCTGGGCATTTCTGTATCGACCCGATATGGAAATGCTCTTGAGAGAAATCGTTTTAAAAGGCTTGTTCGCGAAGCTTTTCGCCTCAGCCGGGATCGACTTCCCCCCTTCATCGATCTCAATATCATGCCTCGCAAATTTGCCAAAAAAGCCACTTTAGCTCATATCCAAGCCGAACTTCAACGGCTGTTATGCTGAGCGACAATCAACAGAAAGCTGTTCAATGCACCAACGGGCGCCTGCTGATTTTAGCCGGAGCAGGAAGCGGTAAAACACGAGTCATCGTTCATCGGATCGCTTATCTCATCCGGGACAAGGGCGTTTCACCCCAAGCAATTCTGGGTCTTACTTTCACAAATAAAGCGGCTGAGGAAATGAGGGAAAGAGCTCAATTACTGATTGGGATGAAAGATGCGCGCCTTTTGACTCTTTGCACCTTTCACAGCTTTTGCATGCAGGTGCTTCGAAAAGAGATTGGCAAACTCGGGTACACGCGCAATTTTAGCCTGTATGACGAGCGCGATTTGAATCGGGTGATCGGTCAGCTAACTCGAGAAATGACAGGTCATCAGGGAAGCCTGCCCTCTTTAGCGCCAACCCGCTTGTCGCTGAATGATGCCGCGTCAGGCAAAAAACAATTCCCCTCTTCAACGCAACCAAATATCTGGCATGACAAATTTTCCAAAGAGCTTCACGATCTCCTCCAATCCACTTTGCGCGCCCATAACGCAGTCAGCTTTGATCATCTGATCAGTTTAACAATCCGTTTATTCGAAGAGTATCCGGCCGTTTTGGAATCTTATCAGGAACGTTTCCGATATTTGATGATCGACGAGTATCAAGATGCCAATCCATCACAGTTTCATTTGGCGGAATTGCTGGCGGCAAAATACAACAACCTTTGTGTCGTCGGCGATGACGACCAGTCGATCTATGGATGGCGAGGCGCTGAAGTGAGCCATATCCTTCATTTTAAAGCAGACCGGACGATCAAGCTGGAACAAAATTATCGATCTGCCTCTTTTATTCTCGACACCGCGAATGCCGTGATCGCGCATAACAAAAACCGCCATGATAAAAAGCTTTGGAGCGCTGAACAATCGGACGGTTTGATCGAAATATTCCATGCTCCAACAGATCTTGAGGAAGCGCTGAGCATTGTGCAGCGCATTCTCGGCTTTAAGGAAAAAGGGTTCAAATGGCGCGACATGGCAATCCTTTACCGCTCGAACGCCCTTTCGCGGCAGTTTGAACGCGCTTTAATACAAGCTAGCTGGCAAAAAGAGGGACGTTGGATGCGAGGAATTCCTTACGAAATATTTGGAGGACTCGAATTTTCCGAACGAAGCGAAATCAAAGACATTATGAGCTTTCTTCGCATCATAGCAAATGAAAAGGATGAAGAGGCATTGCTTCGAATCATCAACATCCCAAGGCGGGGCATTTCGGATCTTTTCCTCGATCATCTGACTCAAATCAACCGGACTGAAAAGATTCCTCTTTGGCAAGTTTTGACAGAAACAGCTTCTTCACAAAGGGGGTTTCCTTCTTTTCCAAGAGGCGTGAATGGAATTAGGGCATTCGTTGTATCGATCGAAGCCGCCCGCAAACGATTTCATGCCCATGCCTTAGCTGACAGCCTCTCTTGGTTTTTAGAAGAAATCCAATATAAAAAAGCGATCGCAGAAGAAGTGAAAAGCGAAAAAATGAGGCTGTTTAAATGGGAAAATGTCCAAGAGTGCGTGAATGCGCTTGCGCAATACGAACAAGAGTCGCAAGAGCCGTCAATTATGGATTTCATCGCAAATACGACCCTTGGAAAACCTGTTTTTCCATCTGCGATGAAAGGCTCGCATGGAGACATGGTGCAGCTTATGACATTGCATAGCGCAAAGGGGCTGGAATTTCCCGTCTGTTTCATTGTCGGCCTGGAAGACCACATTCTTCCTCATGAAAAGAGCGTGGCAGCCACGGGCATTGAGGAAGAGAGACGTCTTTTTTATGTTGGAATCACGCGGGCAAAAAAATGGTTAACTTTGAGTATGGCGCGCTCGCGCATGCGGATGGGACAGCCACATCCGACAACCCCTTCGCGCTTTCTTTTTGAAATCCCAAAACATTTAGTAAAAGCTACTTCTTATAAAAACTATGACAACAGTCATTATTCGCCACCGCCGTGAAAATTTAAAAAAATGTTCCCTTCAAGGTCTCGAAAAACAAAGCGGCATTCGTTTCTATACCTATCCAAATGATCCGCTTCCCAATTTCGAGGGATTTCTCCTTTTAAAAGTGGGCGCGCCTCCTTTAAGCGAAGAAGATATAGGAAAAAACCTCCTCCTCATCGATGGCACTTGGCGTCTTGCCATGGCGATCGAAAAGAGGCTGCCAAAAACGCTTGGCTCGAGAAGTCTTCCTTCCCATTACCGGACAGCGTATCCCAGAAAACAAACCCACTGCCCTGATCCGGAAACGGGGCTCTCTTCCGTTGAAGCGCTTTATCTTGCCCACAAAATCCTGAAACGTCCCTATTTACACTTGCTCGATTTCTATTATTGGAAAGATAAGTTCTTAGACAGCCTCTCAAGAACCTAAATTACGAGTGCCCCGTGTCCCAAAGGAAATCAACAGCAAAACACCAATTGCCAAAAATCCTAAAACACTCAAATCTGGAAAACTGATCCATCCGAAAATAGAAAAGATCGGTTTGGCGCATTCCGTTCCGCAGATCTGTACCTTCGGAAAATGAATGCTGATTGCCTGTACTACGGAAGAAAGGATTCCAATGATCACCAAAGGACAAGCATATCGAAACACACCTCGGTCCTCCCAATAGGTTCCCACTCCCAGGATGAACGCAAGAGGAAAAAGCGCAATCCTCTGATACCAGCACATGCGACATGGTTCAATCATTAGAATCTCCCCATAATAAATACTGATCAGCGATCCCAAAAGCGCAATGATCCAGCACCAATACAAGAGACTTTTCATTGACGCTCCTGCTGCTGTAAGATTTTTTCAATCTGTACAGACAGGGTTTGAAAAGAAATTCCGGATATCAGATGCCCATTGATAAAAATGGATGGTGTGTGAAGATTTTTCTTCATTGCTTTTTTGGCCAATTCCAAATTGCGTTCAAGCTGCTGATCGAAACGACCTGATTTAACGCTTCTTTCAAACTGGGTCTGATCGATTGCATTCATTTGCGCCGCCATGTTGAGAAGATCTTGGAACGTCAATTTTTTCGCATCCGAAATTTCGAGAAACAATTCTCGAACAAAAGGAAAATATTCTTCAGAATTTTGATGAAAAATATCATATGCAGCATTCGCAATTTTTTGAGAATCGGAAGAAAATGCGAGCGGCACCATTACATATTGCGCAACACCGCGATCAATGTAGGCGGATTGAAGCTTAGGGAACACTTCCAAACTGAAATAGCAACAGGTGCGGCATAAAAAATCTTCAAAAACTACGATTTCAACCGGAGCATTCTCCTCTCCGATCCTTGGATAATCTTTCGTCGCGATGATCAATGGTTTTGAAACCCACACCGCATGGGACAATGCTAACGTCGCGAGAGATCCCAGAAAAAGAAAAAAAGTAAATACAACAAGCTGCTTTCTTCTTTTCACCATTAAGGTACGAATACACTCTAAACAATAGTTATGCAAGAGATCTATACAGAAATAACCGATTCTTCAGGTTGTTTCGGCACATCAATGTATAAATATTTTAATTTAATAACATTGACTAAAAATACAATCTATTGTAATATATTATTCCAAACAAAAGGTTAAAATGATAATTTCTGAATCTATTCAAAAATATTATTTCTCACAAGAACATACAAATTCAATTGCAAAGTTAAAAGAATTTATACATAAAAACAGCGAAGATGATACAATAGAATTTTTAGATAAAAATTTTAAATCTCAAAAGGGCAACTATTTTATTGATGTTCTATACACGGCTTTTGATGCAAGCTATTATAATTTGTTCTCTGAACTTTTAGATCATATTCCTGAAGGTTCCAGAGAAGCGTTGCTGAATACTAATATATTTGCTCAGATGCTGATCACGCGATCTCTTCCTCTTGCACTTTGCAAAAAACTGGATCTTTGCGGATGGAATCCTGCCTATTTCAATCAACCTGATAGATTCGGCGTAACGCTCTTGGCAAAATTGGCTGGATCGGGAAATGGCGAGGCTTTGTTTTTTCATTCGATCATCAATCGAATCGGCATCGAAAATGTGCTTGTTACTGGCAGCCCTAATTTTGACAAAACAGAATTGTATCGATGTCTTAACACAAAAGGAGAGGAAGTCTTATCGAAGCTTAAAACTGGATCAAAAGAACCGCTCCCGCTGATCGTGCAACATGGTTGCACAATCACAATACCTCAAGAAAATGGGTCTCTACTCAAGCTTTATGGCCTCACAATAGCAAGAGTACTGCGTTATTTAACAGGACACGGCCCTGCCTCACAGTCAAAGCGAGATTGGCAGAGGTTTCTCATCGCAGATTCGCTTGATAAACAACACTTGCGTAATAACCAGACCGGCAGCTCGGGAACAAGCACACCGATCGGCATGGATACTGCCAAGCAGCCGCAAGGACAAAAGTGGGGTGATAGAGTCGCGCGAGATTTCGTCGCATATCCACCCGGTAAAACAGGCTCGTGTAATAGCCGGGCCAGTCACTCAAAAAAAAGCACATCGATCGGCATGGATACTACCAAACAGCCGCAAGGACAAAAGTGGGGTGGTAGAGCCGCGCGAGATCTCATCGCACATCATCCACCCGGTGAAAAAAGCTCGTGTAATAGCCGGGCCAGTTTTTTTGAGACGCGACAGGCACACGCAAATGAGAGAAATCAGACCTATCCAGTAGCACAGGCAATCTGGAAAGATTCTTCTAAAATGCCTGAAAAGACAGACTCGCTGCAATCTCATGTATGGTTTCGCACGCACGTAGCGCCTCATCATGGATACCTGTCCATCCAAGATCCAAACACAGGAAATTTGAACGTCTTCGGCTTGTATCCTGAAGGTGATTCTTCTAAATTTCAAAAATTGGGTAGGGTGCCTTGCCAAATTATAGATGATTCTTACTACCATCAATCCATGAAAGAGTATGATGCAGTGATCACTACACAATTTCTCATCCCATCAGAGAAAGCTAAAAATATCTTTAAACACATAGAACTCATGAAAAATGACTGCCAAACCCAAGAAACAAAATATTCGATACTAGGAGGCAATTGTATCGATTTCATACAATCTGTTTATAAAAATGCGAATTTATCGATCGTAAAAAATTTTGGTGATTTTATTACCCCCCATGATTTTGCACGTTTTATATCTTTGGACCCGTCTTGGCTCCCTATACAATATGCAATGCTTAGATCTCATGGCATAATGTCTACAATTACGGCGAATCTGCCTGGGCAATTTTGAGAGAATATGAATTCATTGGCCAAAATAATCCCGAAAATCGACGAAGCCCTATATACCGAAACAACCTTCTTAAAAAATCTCTATTCTATCTAACTACTTCTCGTTCATATAGATACGTCATTTCATGGTATTTTTTGGTTACCAATGAATTACACTTACCAAAAAATACATTTCAATTAAACCGCTAAAAAATTTGATATTATAATGACAAAAATAACAATTTTATTTAAAATAAAATTTATATAGTTTATAAAAACTATATTCTGTCCAATTTATGGATTATTTTGTCTAATTTTCGACAGCAAACATTAAAAATATTTTAAATATCAAGGGAATTATATATGTCAATAGATCCTTCTAACACGTTTTTTAACTCTGATCAGGAGTTCTTGTTCCAGCAATTCGCCTCTTCAGACAATCCAGCAGAATCATACAATCCAGCAGAAGAGGTCGCCTTTGCAATGCTTTTTAACT
>DATIHO010000110.1:0-2434 GCA_035480615.1 Chlamydiales bacterium
GGTTGTATTCTTCAATACTAGCCCCCTTTTCAAGAATCGATTTTCGGCGCTTTGAACCCGCCCAAAGGCCGATTCTTGAATCATTTTGGGTATAGTCCTCATCTGTTTGACTGAGCTATAACGCGTCCAACTTGGAGACCAACACAGATAAGAAATACCCTTTTAGATATTTTTTTTTTGAAAAAATATTCCTTTTTAGATATATATCAAGACAGATCAATCAAGGGTATCCCTTATGCTCAGGTCAGAAAAAAAATTTATCGATCAGGCACTAGAAGCCGGATCCAAATTACCAGAAGCACTTACGAACCACCCCCCGGCTGTGTTCGTGCGCTCTCTCAGGAAAAGACTCAGAATGACTCAAAAACAATTAGCCAAACGAGTCGGGATTCCCCAGTCCTATATTGCCAAAATCGAGTCGGGTCATAAAAAGCCAACGATCGAGACTTTGGAAAAAATATTTCGTGGTCTATATTGCTCACTAACCATTTTACCGATACCGGAGAAAAATGCAGATCAACTGTTAGAAGAGCAGGCCTTGGTCACGGCAGAGAAGAATGTCAAATATGTCTCTGGCACGATGGCCTTGGAAGCGCAGCGGCCATCGAAACCGGGCATTCGGGAGATGATTGAAGAAGAAAAAAACAGATTATTGAAATCTGAAACGACAAAAATTTGGGATTAGCAGTGTTCGACCAATCGCTTCCTTTTGGAGCAACTCCTATCGATGACAGCAGCGGTTTACGACTCCAATGGATCAAGACAAGAGATCAATTGAATGAGGTAGAGGCAGATCACATTCTTCAAGCTTCCTCTTCCTATTTTTCTCGCAGACAATTCCCATCTGGATGGTTTAGTGAGCCCAACCTGAAAAAAATTCATCGGGAAATGTTCAAATCCATCTGGGACTGGGCCGGTATCTACTATGTAGGTCCCTTAAGAAATATTGGAATCAGGTCACTGCACATCCCCATTCAAGTCCGAGAGCTTTGCTCCAATGTTCTCTTTTGGCTGACAGACAATACAGATTTAACTTTCTTAGAACAAAGCGCCTATATCCATTTCCGCCTCGCACAAATACACCCATTCTCAAATGGTAACGGAAGACATGCACGATTTGTTGCCGATCTATACCTTCATTCACTGCATGGAGAACGTCCGCATTGGCCTGAAAATATCCTGGTCGCTGAAAGTGCTCCACGGAAAGAATACATAGAGTCGCTCAGAAGCGCAGATCAGGGCGACTATTCTCCACTCATTGCACTCATTGTAAAACACGGAGGACGTAATCCCTCTCCGACACACGTCTCAACCTCCCCCTTTTTCAAAAGACATTTCCCTTCGAAAAAATTAGAGCAAACCATGCATAACCTCCTTGCTTTTGCCAAAGATCCCCTGATTACAACTCCGCATTGATTCGAATAGACTGATACCAATCGCAATAAATAACTTCATATTTGAGCGCGTCAAAGCTGCCGGAAATCGACGATCGTAAGTAGCATAGATTAACCTGAATAATGGGTTTATTCAGCAGGAGATTCAAGTACCTTCCGAACAGATTTTTCCGTTTGGAGCCGAAGGCAAGGGCGGAACGCCCCCCTTGCCGAGGCGAAAACGGGAAAAGATGCCGGAAGGCATTGAATATCCGATGAATAAACCCATTATTCAGGTTATTAGGTCTTGGTGGCGTCTCCGATTCGGGAGCGGATTCTTGAGCCCAAGAAGCTTCCCAAGAGCTAAGGGTATTTGGATTAAAAAATTTATTTGAATTAAAAGCAAAAACTTTATTTTAGTTTTAAAATTTAAGTAGAATCTTTATGATTTTTTCTTTCACAAGAACCCCATGTGCATTTCTGAATAGAAGTGCAGAGATTGGGGGTGGTGATCTTGTGATCGCCTGCATAGCAAATAGAATTTTCAATAACAAACTAAATGGAGAAATACTGTGGGATTGATGCCAATTAATAACGCTAATCTTGTGGCGAATTTCGGATTCGCAAACCCAATTCAGAATTTCGGCAGACTAGCAATGACAACGCTTGCATTGGATATCATGTCCCGAATTCCGAGAACTGAAGCTAAGCAGGCAACTGGAGTTGAAGAAGAAGCATGTACAATAATCTGTTCTCCTCTTCCAGGGGATGATAAAGATGCCCCAGAAAAGGCATGTCAACAAATTTGCAAGGAAGGTAATGTAGTTACGAAAATTGCAGAATGGACGCAGGACAAAGCGGGAAAAATTATGAATCATAGGATCGTAAAATCAACTCAGCCTTATACCCGAAGTGATTCAAAAGTTGGCCTTTGGGCGGGATTGAAAACTGCCGAAAATCGATTCTTGAAAAGGGGGTTGTATTCTTCAATACTAGCCCCCTTTTCAAGAATCGATTTTTGGCAGCTTTCAATCCCGCCCAAAGGCCGACTTTTGAATCAC
>DATIHO010000111.1:0-2547 GCA_035480615.1 Chlamydiales bacterium
CTGTTCCGACGAGAGGGATAAAACGCCGCTCACCATTCTTTGTGGTTTGCAAGAGGATTGAACCTCGAGCTAGATCGATATTGCTCCATTTGAGATTCATGATTTCTCCTCTCCTCATGCCCGTTGAAAGAGCTAGTATAACAATTGGGTAGAGTCCTTTTGATTCGCTTTCTCGACAGGCAGATAGCAGCCTTTCCTTTTCATCATCGTTGAGAAAGCGAGTTCTTCCATTGGAAATTTTCGGCTTTGAGATTTTCGTGATGGGATTTTCCTGGATCCATTCCCAATCCTTAACCGCGATAGCAAAGGCATGAGACAAACTGGCAAGGTAACGAACTACCGTTGTGGCAGAACGAATTGTACCTTTACAAGTCAGTCCTGAAAGCAGCTCATCGCGTTTCTGTGCGATGAGGCTTGGTTTGATATCCGAAAGGAGACAATGTCCCATTTCCTGTTTCCACCAGAGGAGATGTTGCCGAACATTTCTTGCGTTTTTTGGCTTTGAAGGAAGAAGCTTTTCAATATAGCGATCGATGAGCTCCGCTAAAGTATTTTTGCTGCCAGGTTGATCATATGCATATTTGCCCTGTTCAACCGCTGATTCAGTATCGCGCTTCCATTTCATCGCGAGGGTTTTGGAAGCGAAGGATTGGATGAGGACGGGATGTCCTTTGATGCGAACACGGGCGCGGTAAGAAACCGTCCCATCTTTGTGGGTGCGTTTATCAATGCCTTTCACAAGCTTACCTTTGTTTTAGTTTTCAAAGGTTAGCTGCTGGCTTATCGCCAATTGTTGTAGGCGAGTGGTCCATAAGTGGTCCACGGATGTGAACCGCGCTTTAGGCTGATTTGGGTGCTTTGTCGCAACCACCTTAGTTTCAGCCTTATGAATGGAAAAAGAAATGTGGGGCAACCTGGATTTGAACCAGGGACCGACGGGTTATGAGTCCGCTGCTCTAACCGCTGAGCTATTGCCCCAAAATAAACGTTCGTTAATCGTTCAATTTTAGCCTTTCTGCTTTTTCACTTTCAATATATTTTACTTTTTCGAAGAGTGACATTGCTCACTTCATTGAAATTTATTTAATCGCAAAATTATAAAATGGAAATTTAATTTTTCTTGATTTTGTATTTTTTTACTTGTATTTTGGTTGAATTTTTATGATTATATTCAAAATACAACAAAATGGATATAATAATAGACTGAATGAATGCGTCAATTTTGAAGCCAACACAGATTGGGCGCGTCCTTTTTTTCTGCAGTGCCTTGAGCGAGCCGCTTTTTACCCTTCATGCCTGGCTGGGCATCATCCTTTACAAGGATTTAGGCGCGAGCGCATGGCAAATTGCTTTATTGACTATGCTCAAGCCGCTGATCTCCGTTTTATCGTTCTATTGGAGTGCGGGACTTGGTCAAAACGGCAAAGTGAAATCCAATGTCCTGTGGGCCGGATTTCTCATGCGCGCCCCTTTTTTACTTTGCCCCTGGTTTGATTCGGTTTGGTTCGTGATCGGCGCTTCCGTAAATTATATGTTTTTTCATAGAGCGATCATTCCTGGATGGATGGAAATGGTCAAACAAAGCTCAGATACGGGAAAAATGGGAAAACTGTTCTCTTTAAGCTCCGCGTTTGGGTATGCAGAAGGGGTCGTTTTATCACTTGCGATGGGAAGTTTATTGGATCATGACCCTGGGCTTTGGAAGGTTTTGTTTAGTATAACCGCCCTCATTGGAATGGGTGTTTTAATGATTCAGGCACGGATTCCAATCGTCGAAGCAGCGAATCAGAAAAGATTAACTTGGAAAGAACTTCTTCTAAGACCTTGGCAAGACAGTTATCGGCTGATCCGAGAACGACCCGAATTTGCTCGCTATCAGTGGGGATTTATGGTCTCAGGCTTTGCAATCATGTTAATTCAGCCCGCTTTGCCAATTTTTGCAGTGGATGAATTGCAAGTTTCTCATACCATGGCCGCAGGCGCCATCTCGATTGCAAAAGGGTTAGGATTTGCCCTTTCATCGCTTTTTTGGTCCAGATGGATTGAGAAAGTCCCTGTGCTTCTCCTCGCAAGCTGGGTTTTTTTATCAGTTGCGCTGTTCCCTGTCTTAATGGCTTGTTCGCTTTGGTGGATCGGCTGGTTTTATTTAGCCTATTTTTGGTATGGAGTGGGTCAGGGAGGCAGCCACTTGGTATGGCATATGGCAGGCCCCATTTTCGCAGGAAAAGAAGACAGCTCTCGTTTTACGGCCGTAGGGCTGATGATGGTCGGTGTAAGAGGCGCGATAGCTCCCCCTCTCGGTGGCTGGCTTGCCGTTGCCTTGGGTCCCATCGAAGTTTTATGTTTAGGTTCGCTTCTTAGCGTATACAGCGGTATTCGCCTATTAAAAAGCCGCTTTGCGAAAAATATACCGAAACAACCTGAAGAATCGGGAATTTGACAAGGAGGCGGCTTTAGTTTTTTGCGTCTGGAGCGAGCGACCATTGCCTCTGGCAAGGCGCGAGCAGACCCAAAAAAATGCTGCCAAGCCGACGTCGTCAAAAACCG
>DATIHO010000112.1:0-14188 GCA_035480615.1 Chlamydiales bacterium
TCAACTATACCCAAAGTGATTCAAAAGTTGGCCTTTGGGCGGGATTGAAAGCTGCCGAAAATCGATTCTTGAAAAGGGGGCTAGTATTGAAGAATACAACCCCCTTTTCAAGAATCGATTTTCGGCGTTTTGAACCCGCCCAAAGGCCAACTTTTGCATCACTTCGGGTATAAAAGAGGCTGCAGGGCGCCAGGGAATGATTTTTCCAAAATTTCTTCAAATGGCAGGTTCTCTCCGTCTTCTAACGTTTTCAGCTCGATGACTTCTAAAAGCGTTTCATTGTAAATATTATCCGAATTGAGAAAGCGGACCTGGATTTTTTCTTCCCCTTTTTCTATTGAAAATTCCACAGGCGTTTGAGAGGCATTTTGGAGCACTGCAATCCGATACGGCCATCTCTCATTTGCAAAAAGCGAACAGCCATCGAAAAGATCAGGATAATCAGATACATCCGTGATGTAATGGAGAAAAGAGGGGAATAGATCGATGTGAGTCACATCGCTTGAAATCGTTGTTTTACTTGGAAACTTACAAAAAATTGGCACTTCAGTTTGATAGCGGTTGAGATGCGTTCCATGAAAAAAAGCCCCTTCTTCGTAAAACTCCTCTCCATGATCTCCAGTAATGGCAATAACGGCCGATTCATAAAGATTTTGATCTTTTAAAAATTGGAAAAAACGTCCCATTAAAGAATCGATGAAATAGATCGAATTGCGATAACGGTTTTTTACAGGCTCAATTTCTTTTTGAGTAAGAGTCAGATAATCGATTTGTTTGGCGATTGGCTCAAATTTTAAGGGAAAATCTTTTGGAAAACTATATTCGGAATGGGTCGAATCTAGGAAAAAAATATAAAGATTGCCCTCTTGCCCTCGCTCTTTCGCATCCTGTTCAAAGGATTGGATGCAATGGGAATCTCGATCGCAAGGTTCCAGGTCGCGGTTCACAAAATGATCCACAATCTGGTCGGCCAGTTTTAGATTTTCTCCAAAAATAGTCCGGTCCATGTTGAAATAACGAAGATCTGCCGATGTATATACCCAGATCTTGTAGCCTAATTGCTTCATGAGTTGCAGTGGAATGCTCCCTTCTTTCCAGGAATCGCGCATGGCAGCCCAATTGTAAGGAAAATCGGAATGAAAAATCGCAAACCAGGATAAAGGTGTCCAATTGGCATTTGCGTAAGAATGGGAAAAATCAAAATTTTCCTGTGCAAATGAGATCAGATGCGGAGCCGTATTTGCATTCACAAAATCACGGCGAAGGGTTTCGATGACAAAAAGATAGATGTTCGGTCGGTGAAGCGCTGTGAGTGCCGGAATCTTTTTTTTTGTCTCATTTTCATTCCGAGGCATTGCAATAGGACGAGGAAGGCGGATGCATTGGGGAGGCGGTCTTAAAAATGTAGCGCCAAGAGGAAAATTTTTATGATGTTTATTGTAAATCCATTTATCGAGATAAGGATGGGCGAGGAGTTCTAAAAAAAAAAGGGATCCGCCTGTCAAAATGAAAGCCATGGCAATTTGATTGAGGGAAAGGTTCCAGGGATTGAGCTGGGCAATCCTATTTGTCCACCAGTAAAGCAAAACGCCAATAAAAGGGATGACTAAAGGAACGCAAAGGACGATCGCGACCATTCCCAGATTCATATTGAGAGCTAAAAAAGCGGTTGTAAGATGGTCGAATCCATGACCGAAGAGGAATTTAAAAAGATAAGAAATAGAAGCGTCCATGAGGCGGAGCATCGTAAAATCGGTAAAATGGACGAGAAGCAAAACAAAGGAAAAACCAATAAAAGAGAAAAAAGCCCAAGAAGGGGCCCACCGTTTTAAAACATAAGCGATCAAAATAAAGCCTGCCACTTCCAGGAACGCCTGGAAAATCGCATACAGAAGAAAAAAAAGGCGGATTCCTAAAAGAGGATGCTCTAAAAAAAGAAAATGGGAAAGACTAAATGTGGTAAGAGTGACAAAAAAAATACTAAAATAAAGATAATTAATCTCATGTTTCTCGATGCACCATTGGCGTAATTTTTTAATGAGCGATCTCACATAAATAATTTATCGAACGTCAGCAAACATTGGCAACAAAATTTTCTTGAATCATTTTGGGTATACCTAATTTTAGGGTTCAGATAAACTGAAGCTTTATGCCCAAAATGATTCAAGAATCGGCCTTTGGGCGTATTCAGGTTATTATGAAACCCCGACTGCTTCTTGCAATTTTAGCTCTTGTGTCAGTGACTGCTTCCTTGCCCGCGGAGGAGAAGGTAGAAGATGTGGTGATTGTTGGGGGGGGAATGGGTTCTTTGACCGCCGCCCTGTATTTAGCGCGAGCCGGGCTTCATCCTCTCGTGATCGAAGGGAGGATGGCGGGCGGGCTTTTGACACAGTCGCATAGCGTTCAAAATTGGCCTGGCGAATTAGAGATTGAAGGATGCGCATTGACAGAAAAAGTGCGTAAGCAGGCAGAGGCCAACGGGGCCCGAATCCTGGAATCGGAACTGGTTCATGTGAATTTTTTAAATCGCCCTTTTGTTTTGACGATTCATTCTTTAGCGTCTCCGGACAAGATCCAAAAAATCAAGACGCTTTCTTGCATTATTGGCATGGGGACGATGCCCAATTTTTTGCATATTCCGGGAGAAGAGCTCTACTGGGGAAATGGGGTGACTAATTGCGCGATTTGCGACGGTTCTCTGTATCGGGGAAAAAAAGTGGGCGTTGTGGGAGGTGGAGATGCTGCTATTTTGGAGGCGCTTTATCTTTCAAACATTGTCAAGGAAGTTCATATATTCGTTAGGAAAAATCAGCTTCGGGCAAATGAAGGGAGAAGAATCAAAACCCTTTTAAGTCGCCCGAATGTCGCAATTCATTACGATACAGAGGTTGTCGAGATAAAAGGAGACGAGAAAAAGGTCACGGGAGTGGTGTTGAAAAACAAGGCCAAATCTTTTGATTTTTCTTTAGACGGATTATTTCTTGCGATCGGTTCCCGTCCAAATTCAGAACTTTTTAAAAATAGCAGCCTCGAGTTAGATGAAAAAGGGTATATCGTTTTGAAAAAAGGACAAGAAACTTCCCTACCCGGCATTTATGCTATCGGGGATATTGTCGACCCTGTTTATAAACAAGCGATTTCCGCAGCGGGAGATGGAGCTAAAGCGGCATTGCAATCGCAACAGTTTTTAATGGATCAAGATTCTCATTTGGCGTCTTTAAAAAAGGACGAGAAAAAATCTCCCAATTTTGAAGTCATAGAAATTGTATCGTCTGAACAATTAAAAAAATTTTTACAAGATGCCACGACTCCTATCATCATCGATTTTTATGCGAATTGGTGCCATTCTTGCAAACGGATCTCCTCTTTAATCGAATCGAGTGCGCAAAAACTCACAGGCAAAGTGCAATTTTTTAAAGTCAATGTAGATAAACTTTGGGATTTGAGCCAATCCTACGAGATTCGTTCAATGCCTACGGTGATTCTTCTGGATCCATCGGGAAAAGTGATTGAGCGGAAGGTCGGAGTGGATCAGATTGGACATCTTCTTGAACAGCTTCATGCAAAAACACCCGATCCTTAAGTTATACGGTATGGTCTTGTGAAACGGTTGCTGCACGTGATCGCGACTCCGCGAGAGGAGGAATCGAGAACTTTGCAAATTAGCAATACGTTTCTCAATGCCTTTCAAGAAAGACATCGCGATTGGATCATTGACGAATTGAATCTTTCAAAAGCAGAGCTTCCTTCCCTGACATTGAAACAGGTCAGTGGAAAATACATCCTCCTTGGAGGAAAAGATCTTTTTGGCCGATTCAAAGAAGCCTGGATAGAAATCGAGCAGCATATTCAACGTTTTAAAACAGCGGATCTTTATCTTATTTCAACTCCGATGTGGAATTTCCATATTCCTTATACCTTGAAGCATTATATTGATCTCATCGTGCAGCCCAAATATCTATTCCGTTACCGAAAAGATGGTAGCGTGGAAGGTTTGGTTAAAAATAAAAAAATGGTCGTCATTACTTCGCGAGGGGGAGATTATACTCAAAATCAGTCGATGGATTTCCAAGAGCCGTATTTGAGGGCGATCTTTCGTTTTATAGGAATCACCGATATGGAATTTATCAAGGCGGAGCCTATGGATATGGGAATTGAAATGGAAAAACAAAAAATCTTGGATGCAAAAAAAGCGGCGGCCCGGCTTGGCAGTACAATAGAGCAGGGAATCGATGCCTAGGGATATACCGCTTGGAAACGGCAACGTTTTAATTGCTTTTGATTTAAGGTTTTGTCTAAGGGAATTTCACTTTCCTTATGTTGGGCAAGAAAATCATGCAGGAGAAAATTTTCGTTTAGGAATTTGGATTGATGATCGATTCTCCTGGATCGATGAGAACTGGCAAATCGAGATGGATTACAAGGAAGATTCCCTGGTTTCAAACGTGCTGCTTAAGAATGATGAACTGGGAATAGGGATCCTATCGAACGATCTTGTCGATTTTGAAGAAAATCTTTATTTAAAACGGATGGTTATTGAAAATTTCCGTAACGAAACGCGAGAGCTGAAAGTTTTCCTCACTCACGACTTTCATATCTATGGCAATGAGATTGGCGACACCGCCGCTTTCAAGCCGGAAAACAATAGCCTGTTACATTATAAGGGGGAAAGATATTTTTTAATCAATTGTTTTGCCAATCATAAATTTGGGATCGACTTATTTTCTATAGGCAATGCAGGGACCTGGAAAGATGCAGAAAATGGCATTTTAAACGCTCATCCAATTGCGCAAGGATCTGTCGATTCTGTCATTGGAATTCCTTTGACTCTTTTGCCTTATGGGAAAGAATCTTTTTACTATTGGATTGCAGTGGGGAAAAATTGGGAAGAGGTAGAATCCTTAAACAAGCGAATTGAAAAAAAATCGCCTAATGAAATATTTCGAAGAACGTTTGATTATTGGAAGCTTTGGGTCAATAAAGAGCAGGTAAATTTTCATGGGTTATCTGAAAAAATCATCCGTCTTTATCGAAGATCCTTATTGATTTGCCGCACGCAAATGAATCAATGCGGAAGTATCATAGCAGCAAATGATTCCGATTCGATCCATTTCAATCGAGATACCTATAGCTATGTCTGGCCGCGAGATGGAGCACTTATTGCCAACGCTCTTGACGCAGCGGGATATGATTGCTCAAACTTCTATCGATTTTGTGCAAAAATTGTTGAGAAAGAGGGTTATTTTCTTCATAAATATTCTCCTTCCGGTTTTTTGGGAAGCTCCTGGCATCCCTGGCTGCACGATAAAAAAGCGCAGCTTCCCATCCAGGAAGACGGGACGGCCCTTGTTGTCTGGGCTCTTTGGAATCATTACCAAAAGTTTAAAGATGTCGATCTCATCCGTACCTTATACACTTCCCTGATCAAAAAATGCGCTGATTTCATGATGAACTACCGCGATGTAAAAACGGGGCTGCCTCTACCCAGTTTTGATCTTTGGGAAGAGCGGCAAGGAGTTTTTACCTTTACCGCATCTGCTGTTTTTGCAGGGTTGATGGCAGCTTCTCATTTTGCAAATGCGTTTGGAGAAGTAAGTCTTGCACAAGAGTACGAGGAGGGAGCGCAAAAAGTACGAAATGCAATGGATGAGTATCTCTATTTGCCAAAGGAAAAACGATTTGCGAGGATGGTCCATTTTTCAGGAGATGATATTGAAATGGATCCGACAATTGACGCGAGTCTTTGCGCAATTTTTGCATTCGATGTGTATAAAATTGATGATGCCAAGGTGAAAGATACAATGAGCCAAGTTTTTGAAACGCTCAGTGTTGCGGGGGGGATTATACGCTATGAAAATGATCTTTATTATAAAAGAGAAAATGCTTCAAGCAATCCCTGGTTTGTGACTACTTTGTGGAAGGCTCAGTACGAGATTCGGCGTGGCAATATACAAAACGCTATTGAGATTTTGGAATGGATTGCAGAGAGGGCGTTAAAAAGTGGTTGTTTGGCAGAGCAAATCGATCCCGATACTTTAGAACCTATATCCGTTTGTCCCTTGACTTGGAGTCATGGGACATTCATTGATACGGTAGGGCAACTCCTTCATGAAACAGAGCAAAATCATTTAGATGAACTCTTCTGACACCACTCGCAAACCGGGATGGTATTACCAAACTGATCGTAGACAGGACGGCCGTGCTGACCTTTGAGCACATACCACTTTGTGAGGCGTTTCGTTTCACCACAAGGACCACCGCAGGTTTTCTCCACAGCTCGTGCATATTTCGTATGGCAGGGCCTGCAGACAAGAGGATCACCAGGGTAATCGGGGTGGCCTGTCAGCTTGCGTCTCTGCTTCCCATCATCCTTGTTACAACAAGGGCACATTCGTGCGACCGTAGCAGCGGTAGGAAGAATAGCTTCGACGCTCCCCCGTCCCCACGTGAAATAATCCTCTTCGGTAGCTGGGTTAGCTGCGAAAGTTCTTTGGATCTCCGGCATTTCGAAAGTAGGGAAGGATGGTATAGGTACGATACTCTCCGGATTAAATTCAAAAGTATCGGCAGTGGCGGGGGCTGCTTGCGTCTCGGGATCAGCGAGGATCAAAGGAATAGCTTCGACGCCCCCTCCTTGCTTGAAATCCTCTTCGGTAGCTGGGTAAGCTGCGACAACTTCTTGATTATCAGGCAGTTGGGTATAGATAAATAGATTTGTGTAAAATATATTATTATTTACAGACATGTTAACACCTTTGTTTTATATAAAATATATTTTAACATAAAAATATAATAATATAAAACAAAAAAAAACTGGGATAACAGAATTTTTCTGGACCTGCTGAGAAACAGTCTATTAAGAGTTTGATTATCAAGGCTATTTAGATTTTTTTGAGGGATCTATTGTGTTTTGCACTCCAGTGGATCAGGTGTAAACAATCTTTCGATCGCTGAGCCAAATTCCTCCTGAATCCAGTTGGAAATCTGATCTTTGCAATCAAAGACATACTGATCGTGGCAATTCCATAAAGAGCGAATACTGAGGTTTTTTGAGGATAAAATATTTTTTTTGTTTTCGAATCTTGCAATGAGCTTATAGGTTCCATTATGGAGACAAAATTCGTAAGGAGAGCGTCCGGCATTGTTCCGGGAAATGATCGCATAGGGCCAGCGCTCTTTGCTGAAAATCGATCTTCCTTCTAAAAAGGGTATGGTTTTGCCGCTTAAGTGATGGAGCAGGCTTGGGAAAACATCCATTTGAGATACAATTTTAGGAGGAGCGGCTTCTTTCCTTTGGCCAAATTTCATATAAAGAGGAATGTTGATTTGTTCATGAATCAAATGAGAGCCGTGGAAAAGATGTCCCCGTTCAAAAAATTCTTCCCCATGATCGCCGATGACAATCACGATCGAGTTGTCTGAATCAGGCAGCATTTTAAGCGCCTCTCCAAATAAAAAATCGACATAATGTACGGAATTTCTATAACGATTTTTAATTTTTTCAATTTTATTACGAGATTGGAACATATTGAAATAATCGATGTCTTTGGAAATAGGAATGAATTTGGGTGGCCAATGTTTTGGCCAACTGTAATTAAAATGGGTTGAGTCCCAAAAAAAAATCACTAACTGACCCTCTGTTAAATCGAGATTTTCCGATGCGTCCTGTTGCCATTGGGCGATTGTTTGAGCGTCGGTGTCAGCCGCGGATAGCGGAGGGGGATGGGGGAAAATATGACATGCATCGATCAAATGCATTCCTTTGCCAAATAAAAGCTCTTCCATGTTGTAGTATTTTAATTGTGCGGAAGAATAGAGCCTGACTTTATAGCCCCATTTTTTTAAAAGTTGTATGGCAGGGCTGCCCATTTTCCAGCCCTGAAGTTGCACGGACTGCCAAAAGTAGGAAAACTGGGAATGGAAAATAGAGAACCAGGAAAGATGCGATCCATTTGCGTTGGATAAAGCTAAATCAAAATGATTCGATCCTTCCTTGAAGCGATGCAAATTGGGGGCGACATCAGCATTGATAAAATCTTCTCGAAGAGATTCGATAATGAACAAGTAAATGTTCGGTTTTTGAGCGAGCATCGTATGGTCTTGAGCAATCTCGGCTAAAATAACTTCTTCTCTTTTGGGAGAGGTCAAAGACGCGGGGATGGGATACCGGATCGTTTTGGGTTGTAGAAAGGTCCATTTCCAGGGAAGGGATTTAAGAAAAGAGGTATAGGAGTCGGGATGAAGGACTCTGGAAGCTGAAAATTCCCAGAAAAACAGAGCTGCTGGAATGCAAATGAAGGCTTGCAGGATCGATTCGGGCCGAAGATAAAAAAGACGCCAAGAGGAAAGGCGCATTGTCCAGGCATAGAAAGCGATGCCAATAAAAGGGAGCGCTGCAAACACAAGAAAAAAAAGTGCCCAGATCCAAAGAGAGATCCCGGAAGCATCTAAAAGATAGAAAAAGTTATCCCAATTCTCATCTAGAACAAAGCTGAATGTTTCCCAAATTGACAGATCCAAAACCCGTTCTATACAAAAATCGAGGAGATGGAGGACAAGAAAAATAAAGGTAGCGCCAATAAAAACCATCGCTGCAAATGAACCGAGATAAAGACTTGCCGCCCAAGTAATGAAAAGAAAGCTCAAAGTTTCAAAAACCGCTTGACCTGTGGCATATAAGAAAAAAAACGTCCTCGATCCTGCAAGAGTGTCTTTAATAAAGATGCTGCTCGCCGAGGTCAAAAGCATGATCCCCAAAAATGCGCCAAAGTACAGATAATTCACTGTGATTTGCTTTTTCCCCATAATTTTACTATAATATCTTCGGTTTAAAAATGAACTGGATCCATAGTTTTCAGCTATTTCTTTTCGACTTTGACGGCTTGCTCGTCGATACGGAAGGGCTGCATTTTGCAGCGTATGTAAATATGTTAGCTCGCCGCGGGGTCAAACTGGATTGGTCGTTCGCGCAGTTTTGCGCTGTAGCTCATTTGAATAGTCATACGGCGATCCGCGATGAGATCTATTCCCAGTTTCCTGATTTGGATCCTGATTGGGAGCAGCTTTACGCTGAAAAAAAACAGACCTACCTGGATTTGCTGAGCTCTGGAAAACTTCACCTGATGCCGGGGGTGGAACCTTTGTTAAGCGCATTGCAGCAAGCAAATATCCGGCGCTGTGTCGTTACTCATTCTCCTTTGGAGCAGATTCAACGGATCCAAAACCAGCTTCCTATTTTAAAGACCATCCCAAAATGGGTGACTCGTGAAGACTATGAAAAACCAAAACCCGATCCCGAATGCTATTTAAGGGCAATTCAACTGTTTGGACAGAGCGGAGATCGAATCATTGGATTTGAGGATAGCCTACGAGGATTGCAGGCTTTGCGGGGAACGCCCGCGCTTCCTGTCTTAATCTGCTCATCTCATCATCCGCTTCTAGAAATCGCGGTCACGGGAAATGTCATTCATTTTGAAAGTCTTGAACAGATTAATAATTCACTTTCATTAAAATAAGTCCTTGAGGAGGGGCGGCGGCGCTTGCTTGGCAACGATTTTTGGCAGAAAAAATAGCGCGCACGTCTTTTGGCTCGATTTTTCCGGCGCCGATGTCGAGTAAAACGCCCATGATATTACGGACCATTTTATAAAGAAACCCATTCCCTTCAAATGCAAGAAGGGCTCCCCCTTTTTGCTCAGCCCCTTTTTGCTCAGCCCCTTTTTGCTCAGTAAGAGTGAGGCTGTATAAAGTCCGAATGGAGTTTCTTGATGCGCTCCCCTGATTTGATTCGTTGGCAAATGAGAGGAAATCGTGTGTCCCAAGAAAATAGGGGATGGCATTGGCAATGCGATTGAGATCGCATGGACCGAAAACCTGGGTAGCATAGTGTCGTTTGAATGGATCCATCACAGGACAAAGATGCAAGTGGTAATGGTAGATTTTTGATTTTGCACTATAGCGAGCGTGAAAATCCGGATCTGCCGGTTCCACTTGCAGAATGCGGATGTCTAGGGGCAAAAGCGCGTTGAGAGAGAGTTTAAGGCGCTTTGGTATTATGGGTTGAGATGTGTCAAAATGGGCTGTTTGTCCTCTTGCGTGGACGCCGGCATCAGTGCGTCCTGATCCCGTAAGAGAAATAGGCGCGCGCAGGAGTGTCGCCAAGGCTTTTTGAATCAGCGGTTGAATGGTCATGGCATTCGGCTGCGCTTGCCAACCTGAATAAGCTGTGCCATCGTAAGCAATCGTCAGTTTATAGCGCATATTTTAAATTTTTTTTTTACAATATACAAAAAAGAAAAATCCCGAGTTATAGGCTCGGGATTTTAACAGAAACGAAGATCTTAAGAAAGATGATTGTTGACCAGTTTAGTCATTTCAAACATATTAACCGCTTCATTTCCGCCAAATACTTTTTGAAGGTTGTCATCAGGCTTGATATTTTTTTTGTTTTTCGGATCTTGCAATTTATGTTTCTTAATGTAATCCCAAAGTTTTTTGGTAACTTCAGTGCGCGGCATAGGACCCTTGCCTACAACGGCAGCCAACTGTTTACTCGGTGTCATTGGCTGCATGAACTTATTTTTTTGTTTCGTTGCCATTTTTTACTCCTTTACAAAGGCTTGAATGTTTTCAGTGGTTACAACAGTGATTCTCATGCTTAAAGTAACCTTTTATCTTCTGGAGATTTTTCTAGTCAAAAGAATTCGAGAGCCGGATGAAATTTCCTGAATTGGATATCCCCCTGCGGGCCTTTAGAAGCGGAAGTTTCGTACAGCTTCTGAGAGACTGTCTACAAAGTTATTTATGATATTTGGTATCAGGGCGATTGGTATAAATCGCCCTGCCTGACCATCCTGCTATTTTTTTCCTTTCATCGCCGAATCAGGTTTTTAATGCAGCGTGTAATGTATCAAGCTTTTCTCCCAAATCCCGTAAACTTTTCTGAGTTGATTCCGCACCCAGGTTTTTTAAAAAGAGGGGTGCAATGCGCAAAAAGCAAATATTGAGTGTCTTAAATTGTTCATCCGTCATATTTGGCCATTTTTCTTTACATATTTTTTTACACGACTCTTCATCTGAAGAAATCCATTCATGAGCTTTTGAAAAATTGTGCCACACGTTTCCCTTGAAGAATTCTCCTTTCGCATCTTGAGATGGCGGATAGTGTAAAAATGGAGTGAAACTAGGTAAAAAACTATCCAATTTGGTATCCGTAAGGCATTGAACCTTAGTGGAGTAGATCATGAAGAGCGTATATCAATGAGTGATAAAGACTTATCTCGATATTAGCCCCTTTTCAAGAATCGATTTTCGGCGCTTTGAACCTGTCCAAAGGCCAACTTTTGAATCACTTCGGGTATCTATTACCAGAAGTTCAGGTTAGAAAATTATTTCCTGGATTTGGTATAAGAGACTGTTGTCGAATTAGAGACAACAGTCTCTAAAGTCCAGTTTAAAAGTGACATGAGAAAGACGCTACCGATTTTAAGTGAAAAATTGCGAATTGCCCCTTCCCTCAGCGAAAAGATCGCTCTTCTGGACTCTTTTCCAAGAGTCCAGAAATATCTGCAAAAAACGCCTAAATTATCCGCCCTTTTAAAGGCAATGTCTCCCGAAATGCAGTCCGTTGCAAAACAATTGATTGCAATTGGTCAAATGGACCGTCTGGTTGGCACAGAGCCGATTGAAATAAAAGCCTTGAGCGTTTTGCTTCAAAAAATGGCGGCGGTAGATTCTTTTTATAAAGAGATTGGAGGGATCGTAGGGTATCAAGCCAAAATCTTGGAGTTTTTAAAGAGGCGCTCTTGTGGAAAACAGCCCAATATCGTTGCATTCCATGCGCCCGATTTTATTGATATTTCTGAAGAGACGGAGCTTGTTTTGGAAGCGATTTATTTGGGGTTGAAATTCTTACCCGAAATCGCTGAAATGTATCCTCTCGCCGGAGCGGCAGACAGGCTCCATTTGGTTGATGCGGAAACAGGAGGAGAATTGCCGGCGGCCAAACTCAATTATTCCGGCAGAACTCTATTTGAAGGGTTGATTCGCGATTTACAAGCGCGAGAATTTCTTTATTTCAAGATTTTTGGCAAACAAATCGAGGTTCCCCTTGCCATCATGACGTCTGAAGAAAAAGAGAATCATCGCCATGTGCTGGAAATTTGCAATGAATACAAATGGTTTGGGAGAAACAAGGAGTCTTTTCGGTTTTTTATGCAACCTCTGGTGCCGGCTGTCAATCATGATGGCGATTGGCATCTTTTAGGCCCATTTTATCCTCTTTTAAAACCGGGTGGTCATGGAGCTATATGGAAACTTGCCCGCGATGAGGGTGTTTTTCTTTGGTTGGAGGAGCTTTCTCGAAAAAAGGCACTGATCCGGCAAATCAATAATCCCATCGCGGGCCTCGATTATGGACTTTTGGCATTTAGCGGCCTTGGGATGAAAACACAGGGAGCATTTGGCTTTGCCTCTTGCTCGCGCCTGTTGCAAGCGGCAGAGGGAGTAAACGTCGTAATCGAGAAAAAAAACGGGGATGTTGTTTTGACCAATATCGAATACTGTGATTTTGCGAAATACGGTATCGAAGACCGTCCCTTAAAAGAAGGGGAGCCTTACTCTCAATTCTCGTCAAATACGAATATTTTATTTGTCGACCTCAAGTCAGTGGAAAACGCAGTGCAAGAGTGCCCTTTTCCCGGACTCCTTATCAATCTCAAAAATGCAAACTTTGAAATGCTTTCCGGTGAAAAAAAACAGGGGCTTTTAGCGCGGCTTGAATCAACGATGCAAAATATTGCAGATGTTTTTGTAGAAAAAGAGAAAACAAACAAGACATTTGTGACCTATAATCATCGCCATAAAACCATTTCAACGGCGAAAAAAGCCTATATTCCGGGAGGGCCGGTGCAAGAAACCCCTGAAGAATGTTTTTATGTGCAGCTGCAATCTGCGAGGAAGCTGCTAGCGGGCCTTTGTCAATTTCATTTGCCATCGCCTCGCTCTCTTTTAGAATATCTGCAACAGGGGCCCGATATTCTTTTCCTTTATCATCCTGCATTGGGGCCCCTTTATTCATTGATCGCTCAAAAGGTGTTTAAAGGAAGCCTTTCTCTGGGAGCGGAAATGCAGCTTGAATTGGCTGATGCGAAAATCACAAATCTGCATTTGGAGGGAAGTCTTGTAGTTTGGGCTGATCAGCCGTTAGGCCATTTCGATAAAAAAGGAATGCTTCGGTTTTCACATCAAACGGGAAGGTGCATGCTTCATAACGTCAAAGTAAAAAATCGGGGAGTGGATTGGGCAATGAGCGCGCCTTTTTGGAAAAACCGAATGACTCGTTTCGAAAGCTTGAAAATCCATTTAAATGGATTTTCTGAATTTGTAGCGGAAAATGTCGTGTTTGAAGGGAATTTTCATTTTGATGTTCCGGATGGAATGAGGATGAAAGTAAAAATGGAGAAAGGAAAACTTGTCATTGTGGAAGAGAAGCTGGAAATAGCCTCTTTTTGGCGCTACCAATGGAGAGCAAGCAAAGGAATTGTTTTATCCAAAAAAGAACAGCCAGGCTCTTCCGTTTTCCTAAGAAATTGAGCAACAGATAACTTCATATCTGAGCTGCGTGAAAGCGCCGAAAATCGATTTTCGGCGCTTTGAACCTGCCCAAAAGCCAATTTTTCTTAGCTGTTTGTGTACTCTTTGTTGAGGACGTACGCAATTCCCGCAACAAAAATGGCGCCAAACGCTGCGGATATTGCAAGTTGTGGATTTGCTTGTATGCAATTCATCCCTTGAATTGAGGCATGTTGCATATAGGCAAAAGCTTGAAAAGCTGCCCGATGCACCATTTGAAAAACATTTTGTGCAACACGAGCTGCTTTTTCAGCTCCAAGAGATATGGATATTCCAACAGATTTTGCGGAATCGGCAATCCACGCATATGTTGTCGTTGCCATGGTGCTTGTTGTTTGGGCGATTGATGTCATGTGTAACCTCCTAATGGTTATGAAAGAGGTCTATTGTAGAAGGGCGGTTTGTTAAATGTAAAGAAGTGTTGAAGCTCCCTTGCCTAAGAAGCTGTCCTAAAACCCAGGCTTCGTCGATTTTGGGGATTATTTTGGCCGATTTTTGGTTCTTTTTGCGGGGGTTGTATACGAAGTTTGATACAACCCCCGCAAAAAGAACCAAA
>DATIHO010000113.1:0-35899 GCA_035480615.1 Chlamydiales bacterium
AGATTCAAGTGCCTTCCGAGCAGATTTTTCCGTTTGGAGCCGAAGGCAAGGGCGGAACGCCCCCCTTGCCGAGGCGAAAACGGGAAAAGATGGCGGAAGGCATTGAATATCCGATGAATAAACCCATTATTCAGGTTAATAATTCGACAACAGCCTCTCAGATCGAAACTCAGGTGAAAAAGCGCTGAAAGAAAAATAGCCAACCACAACAATCTTTGCATCCAACAAAGATCGCAAGGGGGGTAATTGAGAACGTATTCTGCATAAAACGAAGCACAAATCACAAAAAAAGAAATAATGATTGTAATCATTTTTGGTTTTGCGATGTCCAGCTGCCATGAGATGGGATATGGCTGTACGATTTTGTCCACTTTTCCTGAACCTGGTTCGCCCTAGCGTGGAAAGACGTATCTATTGGAATGTTTTTACTGTCGTCTTGAAGAGATTTGGAAATGACTACAGAAGAATCTTTGATCGATTCCCGAATGGAAGAGAGGGTGTTTTGCAAAGCATGGCTTTTCTCTTCCTGTTTGCTGTTTTCAACAATCGTTTTAAAGCTTTCATCAGAAGGCGGTTTTTGCGCCTCTTCCCGGGCAAGAATGTTCCAATTTGTTTGCCGAGACATAGTATTTTCCGGAGCATGATGTGCCATGGGCATTGGTTGCAAATGGTTTCCCATTTTTCTATCCACCGGTTCCTGCATCGGTATGGAGGAAATAGACACGAGTCCGGAAACGCCTTCCCTTAGCAACATCCATGATAAAAAAGGAATGGAACAGAGCGCCGCGCATGCAATCATTTCCATGGAAGTATATACATCTGAAAGATACGCCGCGTTTTCAAGGTTGAAAACCCGGTTATGCACTCGCATTTTCCAAAAGGCATCGAGACATAAATCGATTGCAAGATAAAATATTGGCCATGTAGATACCCAAACAATCGATTTCATCCAAAAAAGAGCTATGCGCAACCCAAATGACAGAAGAGAAAGGAGTACGACCAGAGGAAAGAGCAAATAGAGAAGCACTTCAATGAATTTTTGCGAGGTTATTAAAATGATGGTTCCTTGAGCGCCCGGAGATGTTGTCTTCGATTTTAGATGAAAAATTTCTTCTTGAAGCAGATCAATCATGATTTTATCTTGAGGAGAAATCCCGGAATTTTCTTGATTGAAGGGAGAGTCTTTTAACTCGATGAGCTCGGCTTCCAGACCTTCCTTCAATATTTTTATCGCTTCTTGACAGGAAATTGGAGTGCCCTCCAAGGAGATAGCTCTTTGGGTTGATGCATGGTCGGATAGAAAATCAATTACATTAGGCGTTTTTGCAAGTTCTTCTTTTGAATAAAGGCCAAGACTTAAATCTCTAAAAACACATTCATGGCAAAAATTTCTTAAATTATCTGTTAAATTGGGTGAGGCGGCAGTATGGTGATGGAAGAAGTTTTCATTGGCATAGATTTTACTGATCCAAGGATAAGAGTTGGAGATCGATGTCTTAAATAATTGGTAAAGATACTGAAAGCTACTCGTAGTGAGACTGACGAACTTTCCCAGGAAAAAAGGAACTTCAATCGGTTGGCTGTGTGTTTTTAAATTACGGTTCTCAATAACCACCGTTGTTTTCGGGACGAGTAAGAAAGCCACGATGATCAGGCCTGGCAACAGCAGATTTCGAATAAGCGGTTCAAATTTTTGTCGAAAAAAAGCAAGAAGAAATGCGGAAAATCCACCTACAATCAATGAAATGCGGATCAAAATATGAAATGTCTGCGCAACTCCTTTCTCTTTATTGCCATAAAGAATGGAACCGATCGTTTGAAATACTTTTTCAAAGAGCTCTTCTCCCTCATACGTATAGATTGTATCGGAAAATGCGACAGATGAACTGAGAAGTCCAATGATTAAAAATAGAGCTTTCATCTGGTTTGCAACCGTTCTCGCAGCTCGCGATCTATTTGAACGAAAGAATCCAAAGCTCTTTGTTCATTTTCGAGTTTTTGGTAATTTTCTATTTTGAGATGTTCGAGATTTTCCAATACATCCCGAAGTTGCTTGATATAAGCATCCAGTTCATACCCTGAAATTTGGACTGCACGCAATGAATTTGCTGTATACAAGATGTTTTGCACCACCTCTTCTATAAATTGGACAGCCCTTTCAAATGCGATGAGATTGCTGTAGCGTTCTAAAAGCAAAATAGACCCATTTTTTTTGCATTGAGTCATTAGAGAAATCAAGCTGATTATGGGGAAATGGGAACTCCCCAGTAGTTTTTTTTCATCTTCAGAAAAATCGGTATCATTTTTTAGGTTCTGTTGAATCCTTTTAAAAAGATCAAAAATGAGTTCTTTTTGCGGTTTCAGTTTGATTGGAACCGGGCCTCTTTCAATCCTCAGTCCCCCTTCAGAAATCCGGTATCCATTTTTTATAGGCGCTCCTGTCTGAAGCAAAGCAATGACCTGATTTAATAAGGGAGGGTAACACTCCATTTTTTCAGACGGCTTGGCAATCAAGGTGCCTGTTAGATTGATGAGGAGCTCTTTCTCTTTTTGAATTCCCATGTGGGAAAGCACTTTGTCTGCAACGTTGAAATGTCCGGCAAAGATCTGCGGATTTCTTGAGCCCAAGGTTTGCAGGACTTTATCCCGGGTGTTTTTTTCCTGACATAAAGTTCTCGCCTCAAGGAGATCCATCCCTTTGGCAATCAGCTCATGTTCACAGGCATAGGATCTGCTTCTTTGGATCTTGGGCCACATGCCTGAATGAAAAGCTGATGCAATGTCATAGGATTGGATACTCATGGCATTGAGCTGATTGGCCCAAGTTAAAATTTGTTTTGCAACAGACCCCATCAAAGGGGATGTTGTTTCCAGTCCAACTAAATGGCGATACAGAGGATTTGCATCGGTGTAGCAGCTTTCAAGCGTCTTTGCCATATTTTTAACGGTATTCAGTCCTCCGTTTGTGTAGTCGACAGGTCTATCGGCAAGACTCATGGAAGGGATTTCAATCGTTGGCCCAATTCTTTCGAGAAATGGAGCAGCCAGGGCAGCATTGCTTCCATAAAAATGGATTTCAAGAGGAGGCGTAATGGGATCATTCGTGGAATGAAATTGCCGAAAAAATTGGGACATGCTTTCTTCGAAAACATCTTTCATAGCGACCTCTTGGGCCTCAAACCAAACAGGATCGGTTTTTTTGCTATGCATCGCAGCCCAAATCTTTTCGCTGATTCCGGCATCAAAAGAGAAATCGTCCCAATCAAGGTCATAGGATTTGACTTTTTCTTTCGTCTCGTCCAGGGCTTTATCAATTCCCTTGTTGACCAAACTCTCTGCCAAATCTGTAAACAGATTTTCGGGAAAAAGAATAGATGGAGCAGCAAATAAAATGAAAAAGGCAAAAAGTCTATTCAGGTGATGCATTATCTGTCCCAAGTTGAGTGAAAATATTTTGCTCCAAATCCATTCCGTTTCCTAAAAAAGTGATTTTATTTTCCATAGGATCCACTGCGTAAAAAGCAGGGACGCATCGAATGTCCAGCGCATCTGTTACGGCTCTATCTTCTTCAAAATCGAGCCCATCGATTCCGCATCCGTCGAGGGAGAAGGACTTTAATTTCCAGCCACTCGTTTTGACAAATTGCTCTGCGATTTTTGCCGCATCAATAGAGGCCGGATCTTTTCCTGAAAAACAAAAAAGAAGAAAATGGGTTTTTGAAAGCGCTTGTAAAATTGAAGCTTGGGAAACTACTTCCCCCCAAGCGTCAGCAAATCGAGAGCTTCTTTCTATTTGACGCTTCGATTCCAGAGCATAATTTTTTATATTCTCGTCAGTGGGAACAAGTATTGCTAAAGAGAGAGTCTCTTCAAGCTCCCTTTTTTCTTCCGCCAAAATGTCCGCAGCCTCTTGCGGAGAGATGGGGAATTCATTTTGAGAGGAATCGTGTTCCTGAAAATAGTACCAGCCTTCAAATTTTTGATGATACCAATCGCTTTTCGCAAAAAAAACGGCGGCGGCCATAATGAAACACTGAACCTGCATTTCAGTCGGCCTCTTTCAGCAAAAGATTTTTTAACGTGGGATTTTCCATGGAGGATTGCAATTGCTGGAGCATCTCGGTTTTTACAAGGTCCTCGTCGATCGCAAGATCGTCAGCAGCTTCTGAAAAATCGATCAAACTCAAATCTGCTTTCCCGGATAACTCTTCTAAAGAAAATCCGCGGCAATCGGGCTTTTTCACTGTGCCCCAGCCCATGCCCATTTGTTTTCTTGCCTGTTCATTGAATATCCGCAAAAGTTTTGTGGGAAAACAGCAAAATACTCGATGCCTGATATCAAATAGCCCTTCATCTATATATGAGCCAATTTTATGACAGCGCCCTTCGTCATTCATTTTTTTTAATTCCAACTCCTCTTCGCTGCAAGGACTCCAAAGACCGAGCGTCATCACTCCTGACATTTTTTTGCAGCAATCTTGCAGCTCTTTTATGTTATGATTGCATCTGCAACGATGCGCCGCTCCGTTAAAGATTTTTGCCTGTCCGCAATTCAACAAGTTATCCCATTCCCCAATCGGCATCTGAGTGATGGATTTTAAAATGCCAAAAATTTTAAGAAAGTCGCTGCTATGATCAGATTTTAAAGAATCGGGATCGATTTTTTGCCAGTCCATTCCCCAAATATTTTTTTCATTGCATTTTGTATAAGCTGCCGTAGATTTGCCTACATCATAGGTTAATTCCCACAATTCGCATTGTCCGGTTTCCTCATTTTCTCGAATGCACCGTTTTTTCACTAATTGCCCCCCCTGTTTTCTCAAAGGTTGACAGGGCGAGCAAACATCCGGAGCACATTGATAAAGAAGCGTCCTGATCCATGAATTGCGGGTGATTTGATGCCCATCGATTTCGCGAAATTCAGGGCCTCCTTCATTCCGAATCAACTGCAATTTGCAATTGGGGTTATTTCTTATAGAGTCATATTCTTCAAAGAGATCGGTTTTCCACTCATCTTTTTCCTCGATGATGCCTTCGACTTCTACCATTTGAAACATGTCGCAAACGCTGGTATCATCGAAGTGTTGGTAATTTATGATAATATCAACATGGTATTCATGAGTATCTGGAGCTGCATTTATACTAAATTCATTTTTAATATACTGGTTATTAATATATTGATCTTTTAGTTTGTTGATTTTTTGATTTACTATTTTTTTTCGATCTTTTTTATTTTTCGCCTCTTTTACGGATACTTTTTGAATTTCATGATGCCCATTACAACGCTTTACTTTTTTAGGCTCGCTTAGCAAGATGACTTCCAGCCTTTGCACAAATTCCCTCTCGAAAGTTCCTGATTCTTCGCACATTCGAAGGGCCGTCTCTTTTTCAGCGGGGATCTTTTCTACTGATGAAATATCCAGTTCCGCCAAAGGATTGGCAAGAATTTCCGGATGAAATTCCGCCTCGTCGCCAAAGAATTCAATCTTGCCGGGCACCGATTGAATAGAGTTGATAAATGCGATGTCTCCTTGCGACCATTTTTTATCGTGCGCTTTTTGTTCCGCTTCATTTACAAGCGATTTGATGGCTTCAGAGGTATATTCTTTATCGTCAAATGTCATTGTGTAATCAGGAGCCGGCAGTTTTTGTTCTTTTATTTTTGCGACCGTGTCCAAATATTCTTGGTCTTGGGCTTGGGCCGAGAGCAGAGAAATAAGAAAAATAAACAAATACCTAAATGAATTTTTCATTCTTTCATTTGACTTAAAATAGATTTGATTAATTCAGATAACGATTCAAATTCGTTTTCCGATTCTTTTTTATCTTTGGTGGCATCCAAATATTTTTTTAGAGGCTCAAGGAAATTGAAGCAGCAATGCATCTTTGCCCAAACAACGTAAACGAAATCTTCTCCATCGATAGGATAAGTAAAGCCGGACCGTCCCCATTCCCAATCGCTTTCTCCGAGAGGATGGCAAAAGACTTTCACTCCATCTATTTCTTGTCCTTTATCTGATTTTGGAAGGAGCAATTGCGTTTTATAAATCGTTTTTTTCAAATTGTAGGAATGGGTTTTATGGCAAAAATTATCAGGTTCAAAGCCTTTTCCAAGACCCAGTTTCCCCATGCCGGGGAAAGATCCAAATGAATGAAGGAGCGCGAGAAAGCGGCACACTAAAAGCGAGCTCGCTTGAAGGCCTCCAATATGATTGGGGACATGGCCGCAAAAAGGATAAAGAGGCCCAAGACATCCGGCACACCACGGATACGCATCTGTTGGCTGCCGCTCATTCGAAGCCTTGCAATCTTTTTTACATAGTTCTTGGAGCCGATGATCCCGATAAAGGAAGCGAACAGGATCGATCAGCCAGTGCCATTTCGAATCCATATCATGCCAAAATGGCAGCCATTCCGTTCGAAATACAAAGATTGTGGCATCCTCTTTAAGACAGTCGAGTCCAGGCACTACGAAAGCCGCGCGCGCTAACGGGTACATATAATAATGCACGTTGTAAAAACTTGTTCTGCCTGATTCCTGATTTGAAATGCTTCCGACGTTTTTATAAGTTTTTTTATCTATGGATCCAGCAGATTGAATGAGCGTCATCGATTTATTTGGGATTCGAGTGACTTCGATAATTGCTTGAGGTTCCCAAAATGTAAGAGGCAGCCCAATTGTATGATAAAGAGGGATAAAGCCAAACAGGTCGAACTTTTTACAAGCGCAAAAAACACGCCAAAAAGGGGGCGGTGTTTTATATGTGACAAAATCTTTTTGCGATGATGTTAAATTATATCCTGAAATATGAATGGGGAGGAAGCATCCCCAGCAAAGCTCGGTAATAAAAGAAAAATCAAAGGGGGTTTTGTCCTTTGCCTGGGGAGGTATGGAATCTCCAAAGCAGGCTGAAACAGCGCACAAAAAACAGCAGATTTTTATAGCTATCTTCATCATGGAAGAAGCCTTTGCAAAATCGCTTTCGCTTTGCTGTGCGTATTCCCTTTTTCAGCAAATTCCTTTAACACCGCGTCGAGCCGCAAATTGCCAATCATTCGGTCCCATTGCTCCCCATCTTCCAATACGATTGCAGGAACTGCGTCGATCTCGTATTTTGCAAAATTTTCAGGATCTATATCGATTGGGGCATTGACGCCCGCTCCACGCAATTCAAAGATGAATTTAGCCAAAAGTTCAATCGAATCTTGAGGGAGCCCTTTTAGAACAAAGATCCCTTCCGTTTGTTCCAATTGATAGGAAAGGTCTTTCCAACTTTCCAAGGGAACCGAAGTAGACATAAAAACTTTGAAATGGGATGCAGATGGAGAGGTGCAAGCAGGGCAGCCTTTTTCTTTTAAATTTTGCAAAAACGAAGAAGGGTTTGTTGCGATTGGTATGAAACTGGCCAAGAAAAATGCCACTGCCTCAACAATCATGATGCCTCTTCATCTGGGATTTCTTCGATTCTTAAAAATGAGCCCTCCTGAACGACTTTTGCAGGGACATTTTTGATTTGAAAACGGGAAGTAAAAATGCCGAGCTGATCGTAGTAGACGGCTCTTTTTTCCCTCTCTTCCAAGGAGTCGGGGCTCCCGTTGACCAGGACCCATATGCAGTCAGGCGATTCTTTTCGGGCCCAGGCGATTTGCGCCGGATCGTCCCCATCGAAAAAAAGCATACCTCCCGGAAGCTCGATGTTTTCAAGAGGATTGATCTTTGTTCCGGCTTTTACGAGTCGCTCGCCGTCAAGTAGGATATCTGCCTCTACAGTATGTGTCGGATCATAAAGCCAGGACCGTTTTTCTATTGCCTTTCCAATGCCATCAATCAGAGGAGGATGTTGGATCTGTTTTTGCACTGCTTCAGCATACTGTTTGAATTTGGGCGCATGTAAAGCAGCTTTACTTTTCAAAGAATCCAACAGATTTTCTTCTTCAACAGGGAAGGTCGTTCCTGTTTTCCCGAAATCTTTTGCAACAAGAAATGTGGCGGCAGACAGAGTCAAAAGCAACAGATATTTCATTCAAGACCCCAGAATCATTTCTATGGCCTCTTTGACTCTTGCGCCGCGCTCCAAACAGTGTGTAAATTGCGATTTATATAGAAGGAGCCATTCGATGGCTGCTTCCATGGAAAATCCTTTTTGTTGCAATTCACTGACAGCCTGGAATTCTTCCGCCTTCGTCGAATAAAGCAGCGCTGAAAAAGGATCTAATTTCAGCTGCTTTACAGAAAAAGAGCCGCTCCCCTTGTGATAGATAAAAAGTTCTGAATATTTACCTGCTTCCATTCTGAGGGAAGAGAGGGCGATTTCTTTCTGTTCGCTCATAGGAATGAGGTTGTCTTTTTTCAAAGCGTTTAAAGAATCTGTGTCTTTGCCAAGCATGACAAGCCAATTGGAATTTTGAAATGCGGCTTTGGCTCCATAAGAGCGATCGAAGTCTGTGATGCTTTGCGTTCCGACGACGAGAGCTCCGTTATATTTGCGGAGCCGCCTTGCCAGACTTTCAATAAACCCTTCCATTTGAGGGCTTTTTAAAAGATCCCATGCCTCATCGATACAGATTAAAGAGCGTCGATTACGGTCTCCCATAAAAATCTGGTTAGAAATTGTGAGGGTGAAAATCTGTAAAATAACTGCTTGCAGATCAGTCATGTTTTTTAATTCTTCGGTTTCGATGACTACAATATCTTTTGTAAAATCGACTAAACGGGATCCATAGAAATAATTCGCATAAGTTCCCTGGCGGCTGTATTTCTTCAGCCCCTCTTTCAAGCTTTCGGCAGCGCCAATCATGAGCTCAGAGCTAAACTGCATTTGACCCAAGAGATCGATTAGGGTATCGACAGTTGCTAAAGTGCTTTCTTGTTCCCAGGCTCTCTTCACGAGGCTATTGAGAATATCAGATCGCTCCGTATCTATTTTTTGATTGGGCGACGCCATCGTCGCAACGATGAGAGAGACCATTTCAAGTCCCGCGTTGATCGTCTCTGATCCACCCTCCGTATTGATGGAGGAAAATGGATTTAAATCGAATTGGCTTTTTTCAGAAAAATTTAAATACTGCCCCCCTAAAAGCAAACAGAGTTTTTCAAAACTTCTTCCCAAGTCTAAAACAAATACTCTTCCTCCCTGTCCCAAATGCTCCATGATCATGTCTTGCATAAAAACAGATTTTCCGGATCCGGAAGGACCGACAACCACGGTATTGCGATTTCCATCGGTGGCAAAAGGATCCCAGCTTGCGAGTTGTCCTTTGCGGCCGGTCAGGATCATTCCCTGGTTCGAATTACCCCACCATTCGCCGACGCAGGGAATCAGTTGAGAAGTTTCATGCGTCAAGGTTGTCCGCATGCATCTGGTTCTTTTGAGGCCTGCGACATGAAGAGAATCCTCTCCCCAGGCCATAGGGAGGGAAGAGAGAAAATCGGGAAAATGGACGAAATAGTTTTCGCGAAGCTTGAATCCATATTTTTGAAATAAGGCCAGAAGGGTGGATTCGGACTTTGTGAATTGCTCTTTCGCAGCCCAAAGCCCACAGCTAAATCGCGTTTCAACGAATTTTTCCCCTTCAGCCAATTGTTTTTGCGTAAATAAATTTTCCTCCATTTCGTGCAAAATATCGGGAAACATTCGAACTAGTGGGGAGAACTTCGATTGGTGAGCCAGTATTTTCATTTTGCCGCGGAATTTGTGTTCCGCTTTTTCCTGGTGTGGGAAATGGATCCCGTAGTGGAGATAAAAAGGCGAGGGGATGCGATAAGAGCTATTGAGGAAATCTCCTGCGAGATCTCCCATTGCATGCAAGTTCCAGGTGTCAGGAAAGTCCACCACTTCATATGTTTTCATAAAAGCGGCATCGGAACTGCTCTGAAATATCAGCCCGTTTTGAGTGATCTCGAGAGCAGACCCTGGCAAGCAAACCTGTGTTGAAAGCCAATTGTTCGTGTCCCAAGGTCTTGTGGCTTCTGCTTGAGTCGAAAGATTGAAATTCACCATTCCGGAAAGGATTTCCATCAGCTGATTCGGTTTCATTTCAAATGCGGCGCTAATTCGGGAAAATGTTTCAAATGCCTTTTTTCTTTTCTCAACCATCTTTTCTAAAAACAAAGGCAATTCATGCTTGGCGGGTTTTGGCTCGCTGTAAGAGAAGAAAAAACGGAAAATCCGGGGAGGGATATCCCCCTTTTTCATTCGCTGATTGAGGAATTCGCTTTTTCCATGAGCAACTTTTGCAAAAATGCCCCCAGCCGCTTTTCTCGGGGTCGACCAAAGCTGCAAAAAACGGTCAATACGGTGATCTGCGAACATCATGGTTTGAATGTTTGCCCCGGCTTCCCCAATCTCCCGGATCAGGGAAGCAATTTCTTTTTGCGCCTCCAAACTGCCGCCAAGAAGAGGGATCACCTCCAAGCAAAAACCAAAGCTCGTTTTATTTTCATAGATCCCGTTTTCAGAATCAAAAAGACGGTAAGGAAGAAGATCGCTCAAGTAATCTGCATCCAGGGCATCAAAAACCCCTTGAGCGTTTTCACGCATGTGATCCAATTCCGTAGGCTCGCCAAAAAAATCAGCGCATTTTTTGCCGAGCCGGCCCAATAGACTCATGGAGATCCCTCGACCAGTACCGGATCGCCTGAATGTTCTTTGAGCAGATAGAGTGTTTTTTTCTCTTCATGGTTCCGCCCTTGTTTCTTTTTTTTCAAAAGATGGGCAGTTTGCGCATCCGCTGCGAACAGGTCTTCTCCCTCTTCTCTTTCTATGATCAAATTCAATACTTCACTCACCGGCTGGCAACCGATTCCTTGTCCTGGAGGACAGTCAAAATGGGATCGATACATGCCGCAGGATACAAAAAAGCAAGCAAAACCTAAGCTGCATAAAAAAGTGAATAGTCTCATTTTACAGACACCCTCCGAATATGCGCATCGACGAGCGTCAGATTTGGGATTTGTTCATAAAGACGACCATCGATTTCCACCGATGGGATCACTTGAATCGCATCTTTTTGACTGACAAATGCAAATGCATCTTGAAATGCCTGGGTCGTTTTTAAAAAATCCAGGTCTTCCAAATCGGGTTGCGGATCTTTGAATGCTTCCATAGCAGCTTGGATCAGTGCGCATTCCTGGCCCTTTTCTTTGCATGCAGTCAAATTGTTCATGATCGCTTCAAAAAAGAGCATTTTTTGTGTGGGCGAGAGACGATCCAAACAAACCATTGCCTGCAGAGTTAAAAGATCGGCAGGATCCGGATGAAATGCCCAGGAAAGATCTCCCGAATCAATGTGGCGGTTTTTAATGGATGGAAATTCTTTTACAAAGAATTCCAAACATTTTGGACAACTGAAGGAAAAATATTCAATTGCATGAAATTTTGCATGGGCCGGTCCATATTGAATCCAGTATTTAGAATCAAGTTTCTCCACCCCAAACAAGAAAGAGCTGATACTGATACCAATCAAGGCCAGTTTATTCATGCAGACTCCTTTTTGCAGTCCGCTCCATTTCGAATTTTTTCTTTAAGTTTTTTTCTCCGATTTTTACTGTTTTCGTGAAAACGATATCCACGATCCTCCCTGCGGCAATTTGAATAGCAGGCTGTAATTGTTCCGCCCGTTTAATGTAATAATCGGTCATTTTATTAAGAGCCGTTGTACTCCCTTGCATGGGGCCATAGCGGAGCATGGAAAGATTTGGGTGTTGTTCTGTCAGGTTTTCAAAAGCTTTTGCGTTGAAAGCTGCCTCGATTCCCGATCCCGTTCCCTGTAAAAATGCTGCAAAAGCGGCTCGGGCTACAATTTGACCTGATCGATCTACAACGACCCCCCGCATCCCTTCCCGCCCATCTTCTCCTGAGATATAAGCGCTGAGTTCTGTCTCCCGGAATGATCCGCCGCACTCCACCAGGGTCATCCGCTCCGCTCTTATATAGACCCTTTCACTTGAAAGATCGCCGATGGCGTTTCCAATGATGATGCTTCCCTTAAGAGGAACGCGGACGTTTTTAGGTAGATGCCCATGATCAAGCGGGCGAAGTAAGACCATGTTGGGCCCCGTCGGTTTTTGTACCGCTACGCTGCAATCCGCTCCTGATACAAGGACAGCCTTTACAACCGTTCCCGCAGGGATCTCAAAAGAGACGTGTTTGGCATCTTTCTTCTCCATTCCTTCCCAGGCTTGCAAGGTTCTTTTAGGAGCTCCTTTTTTCATTTCCGTCGGAAGGACCGGTTTGTGCACTTCCTGTTCAAGTTCTTTGATTTTTTCAAGAAGAATATGGGTAGCGTCTTTGATATCTTGCTGGTCTGTTTCGGCAATGGACGTCTCGTCTTGCAGATCGACAAGCGATTGCTCTAAAGCATCGATTCTCGAATTTAGGGCATCATTTAAATGCTCCAAAGCGGAAATACGAATTGTTTTTGGATCGATTTCCTGCGACACTACATTGAATGAAGATTCTTCAACATTTTTCCGTTGATCCTGTTTTTCATCCGAAGTAAAAGAGAATAAGGCCAGAGCGAGCCCAACGCATCCCGCGAGAATGAAAAGAAAAAACTTTTTTTGCTTGGCTCTGATTTTTGCTGAGGAGAATTTTTTCATGATCCTCCTTCGTCTTTTGGATGTCCTATCAGACAGAGGACGCTCTCTCCCGGATCAATCTCTCGTTGATTCAAAAAAGCCCAGGACTCACTTGCCTTTAATGCATCAGCAAAGAGAACGATAGTTTCAGCGCCGCGATTTGTAATGCGATAGACAGTGATGATTTCAAAGGGTCCCACAAAAGCTTTCACAGGCTCGGCTTCTAAAGGAGCAGGAAGAACCAGCGGTATGTCCGCATCCGTTTGACCATAGCCAAAAGGGATCTTCCCTTCGAGAATCTTATTGAGCACATCCACAGTAAACGCCATGGATACATCTTGTCTGAAAAAAGGGGGAGCTTCATTTTCTCGCAAAAGGATTGGCTCTGACGGTCCCTCTTTCGCAGAAACCAAAAGGTCTTGCACAAGTCCCGTGCTCGTTACAACAGATAAAGCGGCTGGCGTATCTCCAATTTCTTCCAGGACATTGACAAACGCATTGCCGGTGATGGAATCGATTGTGACGGAAAAAATAGAGCTGTCCCCAAAAATTTTTTCAACCGCCCCGTCTTCTACAGCAATTCGATTATGGGAAGAGGTGGAAAAAGAGACAAAAATCGGTTGTTTGCCATCTATTGTTTGTTGGGTGGCTCCCAATAGATTTGTTCCTATGATGATCTGGGATGCCAAGATGTATTTGTATTTTTGCCAAAGCATTAAATTTCCTCTTTTTTCACAGATACAAGCCATAATCTCCCATTCTCACAAGAGAACCGAAGGGTGTATTTTTTTTTGTTTTTTTGAATGATCGATGTCTCTTTTCCTTCTTTACCGACCACTGCGAAACACTCTCCTTCGATCACAAAATCTGATTGATTGACATCGGAAAAATTTTTGTGAATGTGAAAATAAAAGGACTGATCGCTCTTTAATATACTCGCTTGTTCTAAAAGCAGTAATTTACGGATGTCATGGTAAGAGGAGGGGTGGACATGCTGTAAAATGATCGAGTTTCTTTTTTCGACATCTGCCGGACTTCGGTTTAAAAGAAGATCCGAAAGAAACAAGCCCATTTTTTCGATGTAGCCACTTGAAACTTTTCCTTCTTCAATCCAAAACGAGGCGCCATTCGTCGGAATCACTACGATTCTTTCGCGTTTTGTAAAAAGAAGAAGAGAAAGAAAAAGAACAGAAACAGATAATATGATTGAAAATAAAATAAAACTATTTCTTTGCCTAGATATCTTATTGATATTTTTCTGAAGTATTGTAGAATCCATTATTTCATCCATATCCTTTTATGGGATGGAGGGAATTTTACTTTCACGGCGCCATTGAACACTCCTGTGGGAAGCGACCAATATAGGTATCTAATCGCGTAGAATTTTGGGAATTTTTTCAGGATTTTTTTTAGGAAAAGTACGCATCCTATCCCTATTGCCGGAACGAAAAAAATGCTGTCGAATAAAGCTCCCGCAAAAAATGGGGTGAGGTAGGCGATTACATCATTCATGGAAAATGATAAAAACCGCAGGGGAGCGTTCAAACGTTTTAGAAGGATGTGAGGAGTCATCTTTTAACCGATGGAAGAGATCCAATTCACAATTTTTGGCAAATAACAAACCGCCAACCCCAAACCGCCATAAATCAAAAGAGGCCTGATCGAACCGGACATGAATGCTTGAAAAAGGCCTGCGCCCATTCCAAGAGTCAATGCGATTTTACGGATGGTGGATCCAAAGAGAAACTCGGAAATATTTTTAGACATGTCGTTGATCGCCTGCTCGTTCACGTCATCGCAAAAACCCGTTGTTCGGATGAACGTTGAGAAGATCAGGGTGCTGATGAAAGCTGCTGTTGGATGTTTGAGGACTTGAGTCAGTGGTTTTATGATTTGCATGGATAGCGCTCCGTTTTTGGTTTGATGCGCACCATCTTCTCACACAGTCATCAATTATGTCAACACATCATTATGTCACAGCATTCCAAGTATGTTTGAAAATCATCGCAAAGCGGATTGCCTGTATACCCAAAGTGATTCAAAAGTTGGCCTTTGGGCGGGATTGAAAGCTGCCCAATGGCCAATTGTTGAATCACTTTTGGTATAAAAACAGAATCGGCCAAAATTGGTGAAGGCCGAAATCCGTGAACGTCTTTCCTGGGAAAGTCGGGCTAGAGAATCACGCAACGATTTGGTTCGATTGTGCGTTTTTTCGGGAGCGGGGGTAGAGTTGGGATGAAGGCGAATGGATCGTCAAGCAGTCTTTTGTTGTCTTCTCTAAATTTCTTCACTTCGTCATACTTGCTATTAAGGGCCTCTTGTGTAGTGTTTGAAAGGTCGATAGCCTTATACTCTGCCTTCATTTCGCCATATATTTGATACGCTTGGTCGCGCATCATGCCTGATTCTGGTATTATCGCAAGACCCTCGTTAGGTTTGAGAAAATCATCGGGCACGGGAGTTAAATTATTTAACTGGATAGTCATACTATAAATCCTTTTTAAGTTATTTTTTTATCTCATTATTCCGAATATTAAATATATACATGTATTCAAAATATTTCTATATTGTAGTAAAAAAAAAAATTTATTGTCAATTATACCGAATATACCAAAAATGATTCAAGAATCGGCCTTTGGGCGGGATTGAAAGCTGCCCAAAGGCCAATTTTTGAATCACTCTGGGCATACATGGCTTGGCCCCGTAGCTTCGCTGCTTGCATTCGGGACTGCAGTGCAGATGCAACGGGGTAGATCTATGCACTAGGGCTCTTTTTTACCAAGAATGCCTGTTGCTTCATCTTTGATTCTCTGATCCACAGAATCCGAAAACAACTGCTCTTTGCAAAATGAGCAAATTTTATATTTTCCCTCGATAATTGGTTCCAAGCATTCTTGGCGAAATTCGTAACCAAACCCGCCTTTCATATATTGATGGAAGCCTGGATAGCTCTCAGGTGTCGTTAATGCCGTTGCATAACGGGAGATGCGGCGGATCGCATGCGGACACTTTACAGGATCGGCAAAGCTCGCGCTAGATAAATTCGATGCCAGACGGCCAGTTAAAGGCATAGTTGTTGCGCCGACTCTTTTCAGCATAATCATGCTCCTTTTTGGTTTCTATTGAATGACAGAGAAAATATTGCAAAAACGTTGTGTTTTTTCAAAATATTTTTAGGGCTCTTTAGGATTGGTTTACGGCTCTTGATCTGAGTTGAATTATGCGATAAAAGCACTTTTTTATCTTGCTAAATTGACCCATAAGAACTAAAAAAATTTTTAAATGAGCGTTCGAGCTTCTTCTGTTTCCAGCGCATTTATATGGCGGCGACTTCATTCATTAATGGGGCTTTGGCTCGTTCTTTATTTAACGATCCATCTCATTACCAATTCTCAGGCGGCTCTTTGGTTCGGCGATGATGGAAGCGGATTCGTCCGTCTTGTCAATATCCTAGAAACATTGCCTTATCTTCAGGTCATTGAGACAATATTGATCGGCATTCCCTTTTTAATCCATGGAATCTGGGGAGTGAAGCGGGCTTTGGAGGCGAAAACAAATTCGAAATCAGGAGACGGAAGCGCGCCGGCTCTCGGTTATGAACGGAATCACGTCTTCACGTGGCAAAGGCTCTCCTCTTGGATTTTGCTTGTGGGAGTCGTTGGACATGTGGTTCAAATGCGTTTTATCGATGCCCCAAAAAAGTCCGCAAGTCCCATAGGTGAGCAATTCTTTACGAAAATTTCCTTTGACGCGGGGTTATATACTTTGGCAGCTCGTCTGGGGGTCCATTTATTTACTGCGGAAGACATTGAGAGCATGGCAGAGCAAATGAAAGAAACGGTGATCTTAAAACAAGCCCCTCGTCTTAGGAGTGGGATCTATAATCCCCTGGACAATGCGGAGCGGGTGATGCGGCAGAGGGTGGAAGAAGAGGCGGAATGGGTAAAAACACTGACCTCTTTTCACGTGAAGAAAAATCAAGTTGTAGCAGTCTCTTCCATGCCAGGAATCGGGTATTTGCTCATGGTGCGAGACACTTTTAAAAGTCCGGTTATGGCAATTTTTTATACGATTTTTCTTCTCGCCGCGGCATTTCACGCTTTCAATGGATTTTGGACTTTCCTGATTACATGGGGCATGCTTCTTTCCTATCGCTCCCAAAAGGCGATGATTCCACTCAGCGTGATCGGAATGGCGGGGCTGGCATTTCTTGGACTGGCTGCAATCTGGTGCAGCTATTGGATCAACCTGCGGTATTAATGTGAAAAAAAAAGAGGTCATTGTAGTAGGAGGCGGCCTGGCCGGGCTTTCGGCCGCGATGAAACTCGCTGAATTGGGAGCTATTGTCAAATTGGTCTCCCTGACAAAAGCGCGGCGTTCGCATTCCGTTTGCGCGCAAGGAGGAATCAATGTTGCAATGAATTTGAAAGGAGAAGGAGACTCCCCCTTCATCCATGCGTATGACACGATTAAAGGAGGAGATTTCCTGGCGAATCAGCCCCCTGTATTGGAAATGTGCATGGCGGGACCCGGGATCTTGCGGATTTTCGACAGGATGGGATGTGCTTTTAACAGGACTTTGGAAGGCCATCTAGATTTTCGCAGATTCGGGGGCACGCTATATAACCGGACCGCGTTTTGCGGTGCATCGACAGGTCAGCAATTGCTCTACGCGCTCGACGAACAAGTCCGCAGGCACGAGGCTAAAGGATGCGTTGAAAAATTTGAAAACCATGAATTCATGCGCTTGATCCTGGATGAGGAAGGCATTGCCAGAGGGATTGTCATGCACGATCTTTACGATCTGAAATTATCGGTTTTAAAAGGCGATGCGGTTGTCATCGCTACAGGAGGGCTGGGAGTCCTTTACAAGAAATCGACAATGTCTACCTTTTGTACAGGCGCCGCAAACGGTCGTCTTTTTATGCAGGGAATGAAATATGCAAACGGAGAGTTCATCCAAATCCACCCAACGGCAATTCCCGGATTGGATAAGATGCGGCTGATGAGCGAGTCGATTCGCGGCGAAGGGGGGCGGATGTGGGTTTGGGGAGATTCATCCAAACAAATCGCGTTTCCCGACCAGACGGTGCGTCCTTGCGGTAAAACGGGGGAGCCTTGGTATTTTTTGGAGGAGATGTACCCGGCTTTTGGCAATTTGGTGCCGAGGGATATTGGATCAAGAGAAGTCACGCGGATCTGTGAAGCGGGACTCGGCGTCGATGGCCAGATGCAAGTATTTTTAGATGTGACCCATTTGCCTCCGGAAAAACAACATAAACTCGAGTCGGTTTTAGAAATTTATCAAAAATTTACTGGAGATGATCCGAGAAAAAAACCGATGAAAATTTTCCCTGCCGTCCATTATTCAATGGGAGGAGCCTGGTGTGATTGGCCGGCTGCAGACGATCCTGATCGGTGGAGCCGATATCGGCAAATGACGAATTTGACCGGCTGTTTCAACGTAGGGGAATCGGACTACCAGTATCATGGAGCCAATCGGCTAGGAGCCAATTCGCTCCTGGCTTGCATTTTCGGGGGGCTTGTAACAGGCAATGAGGTCTTGCGCTACATGAGCGGGCTTGACAAAGGGTTTATTGATGTACCCGAAAGCGTATTTGAAGAAGCCTTAAATATTGAAGGCGATAGGCAGGCTGAATGGTTAAAAAAAACAGGATCCGAGAACGTCTTCAAACTTCATGATGAGCTGGCTGATTGGATGGTCCGCTATGCAAGCGTCAAGCGAGACAATCCCGATTTAGAAAAAACAATCGTTAAGATTAAAGAAATTCGAGAACGGTGTCAAAATATTGGCCTTGATGATCGTAGCAAATTACTCAATCAAACCTATGTTTTTGCAAGGCAGTTTGAGCCGATGGTGGAACTGGCGCTTATTATTACAAAAGGGGCGTTGCTGCGCAATGAATTCCGAGGCGCCCACTTTAAACCTGATTTTCCCACAAGGGATGATGAAAATTGGCTAAAGAATACGATTGCCGTATACAGGGAAGATGAGCCGGCTATTTCGTATGAACCTGTTGACATTCGACATCTTGATCCGATACAGAGAGATTATACACAGGCAAAAAAAGTGAAGCCCGAGTTGAAAAATATTCCAAGCAATATCCAATTCCCGTTTTAAAGGCCTGGTATTAAAGCGTGGACAATACATTTACTCTTAAAATTTATCGAGGAGTCACCGGCAACCAATATTGGGAAGAATTTGAATTTCCGCGCTGCCCTCAAGCGAATGTGATTTCGTCGCTTATGGAGCTGCAAAAAAATCCGGTGAATAAAAGACAAGAAAAAACAACTCCTGTAGTGTGGGAACAAGGATGTTTGGAAGAGGTGTGCGGCTCTTGTTCCATGCTAGTGAATGGAAAACCGCGCCAATCTTGCACGGCTTTGATCGAACCATACATTCAAGAGACTGGATCGACTACAATCACCCTTGCCCCTTTTACGAAATTTCCGTTAATTCGAGATCTTTATGTAGACCGGACAAGGATGTTCGAAGCTTTGAAAAAGATCCGAGGTTGGATTTCAATCGATAGCGTCAACGAAATTGGTTCTTTCGGCCCTCCGATTAGCCCCGAAGTTCAGGAAGCTCTTTACGTCCTTTCCACTTGTATGACTTGCGGTTGCTGCACCGAATCCTGTCCTCAAGTAGGGTCGAATTCTCCTTTTATGGGACCTGCGGCGATATCGCAAATCCGATTATTCAATTCAAATCCCATTGGGGCAATGCAAAAATCAGAACGTTTGAGAGTTGCTTTGGGCGAAGATGGGATCGCAGGATGCGGCAATGCGCAAAATTGTCAAAAAGTGTGTCCAAAAAACATTCCCTTAACTGAATCAATAGCCACAATCGGAAGGGAAGCTTCTAAACAATTCATTCGAGATTTTTTCGGTCTTCCGGACAGTCTCTAAGCAAGTATCTGTTCAAATAGGTCATCAAGTATTTTACAGAGAGTCGTTTCCTTTCAAGTACTTAACAAACATGCGATCAAAATCCGATAAATATTCACTGTTTTGCTGCACTCGATACTTCTCATACTCCTCATTCGCTTTGGCCACTGCCATGGCATGAGAAATTTGGCCAGCATGCCTTAGAATTTGTTGGTCAGTCAAATTAAGAAATTTTTCCACCTGCTTCAGCCAATCTTTCATCGTCATGATTTGGCTGTTCAATGCCTTCAATTCTGCAAAATCGATAAACATATTCACGAGCCGATCTAACTTAGAAACTTCCGCCTGGTTCAGATAATTTTTCGCAATCGTCACGTCGCTTTTTAAAATCTTCCCTTGAGGAGAATTTTTCCAAGTTGTAAGCCCCATAAAAGGCTTTCCACTATCCACCCGTTCATGAATGATCTCGGCGGCAGTTTTGCCAGTGGTAGCAAAGTGCAGCTGATTTTGGACAATCTGATAAAATAGATGGGTTTCTTCAGCTTTGCTCTGATAATCGCTACTGCATTCTTGAAATACATCTGTAATTTTTTGATAAGCTCTTCGCTCACTAGCGCGAATTTCGCGGATCTTTTCCAGCAATTCATCGAAATAATCCTTTCCAAAGGAGCGGCCGTTTTTAAGCATCTGGTCATTGAGTACAAACCCTTTGACAATGAATTCGCGAAGAGTGTGAGTGGCCCATATCCTAAAATGCGTAGCTTTCATCGAATTGACTCGATATCCCACAGCAATCGCTGCATCTAAGTTGTAAACTTCTATCTCACGAGTGACCTGGCGTTCCCCTTCGATTTGAACTGTTTCCATTTTGGAAACAGTTGTCTCTTCCTGCAGCTCTCCACTAGCATAAATATTCTTCAAATGTTTTGAGACCGCAGGAGCGTTAACTCCAAATAACTCAGCCATAGTTCGTTGAGTCAACCAAAAAGTCTCTTTTGCGAAAAAGACATCGGCCGTCACCTTTCCATCAGCAGCAGTGTAAAGAATGATCCGACTTCGTATGTCTGGCGAGGATGTTTGTTCTTTCATGTTCATACCAAAGATTTTTTGCAATGAATTCTAGCAAGTTATCCGCAGCTATGCAAGGAGACGGTCCTATTTGGACTACGAAAAAGTATTGATTCTTGAACAGGGGGCTCGTATTCTTCAACACCAGCCCTCTGTTCAAGAATCGATTTTCGGCGCTTTGAACCCGCCCAAAGGCCGATTCTTGAATCATTTTGGGTATAAATAGGACCAGTCCCCAGAAACTAAATGGGACCAGTCCCCAGCAGTTTATCTATCTTAGTCTCTCAATTATTAGCGTTCCTAATAATTAACGGTAGTAGTAACGCTCCTACTGCAATGCTTGCGATGCCTACAATCCCTACGGCTACCCCCGTTCCTAAAACTATTGCGCCTACTGTTTTTACTGCTGCTGCCGCCCCTGTTTCTACTATTCCTGCTGTGAATGTTGATGTTGCGTGTGCTCCTATTACTGCTCCTGTTACGGCGGCCCATGCTCCTGCTGCTGTTTTTGCTTTTAGGGCTGTTGCCTCTGATACTTGTAATCTTCCTGAGCTTATTTCCTCTTCCACTGTTAACGGTCCTATTGCCGCTGCTGCCGCTGCTCCCAATACTCCTGCTACTCCTGCCGCTACTGCCACTCCTGTCACTTGTGCTGCTACTGCCAAGCCACCTACAACAACTGCCCCAATCAGAGGTAAGTAGGATCTTACCTTATCCAGATCAGCCCTGGCCTCATCCTGCTCCTCTTGAGTGTACAGTACGCTTGGACTTACAGGCTGCATATCATGTGGGCACTTTTGTGTCTGCTTGATATACCGCGCAGCGCAGTCGCGATGAAATCTATGGTCTGCTACAGTCCCCTCCTCTAGATTGTGGTATGTGTGGTGGAATGTCCGCTGTCCTATCTTGTAAGAATCCATACAAATGAAACAATCGTCTGTACCAATATCCGCAGCAGTATTTATTCTTTTTACTGTAGTGGTATACGTCATATTTTACCTCATTAATTTTATATGTAATTAAAAATGTTTATTCATCTCATAAACCGTTAATGGATTTATCTTCTGTTGAATTTTTCAGATTTTTTGAGCCAATTGTCAATCTTTGTTCGGGGACCATACACCGAAAAATTGGTATTACCCCCACCCTCGCAAATCTGAAAATCAACAGAAGTTAAATCCACTAACCGGTTATTAAAATAAATATTATACTAAAAAATCTTTTTTAACAAGATGGATTACTTATTGGGATTACTTATTTGATGTGGAAACGAAATCGACTGAAATTTAATTTGCAGACACTCTCTTATAGATTTCGTGCAGCTGTTGACAATCCCAGAAATGATCTCATCCGTTTTTTTCAAACGACGTGAGAGTCTCTTCCGTGTCTAGCATATCGGCCAAAAAATACTGCAATACTTTGAGGACGTAGCGAGGGGTATTGTACACCCCTTTTGTAGAGAAAACGATTTCAAGAGTGGCTTTATCGGGATGGTTGAGCGCGATCATGACCAAAGTCATGGGCTGATCCTCTTCCATTTTAGGAACAATCCAAACAATGAACTGCTCGTTGAAAAGGGTGACTTTCTCAACGCTTTCAATCACATGGAAATATTGGGTCAAATCATCGGGATCTCCGTGATCCTCTTGCAAAGAGTCAAGAAGACCCTGTTCATGCAAAGTATGTAAATCAATCGTTAAAATACCGTCATGCACCCACCGGGAAAGATCCCCGGTAAACTGTTTATAAGTCTCTTCAATTTGCAGCGGATTTAGCATATTTGCCTCCCTAGTGAGAGGGTGTCTACATCGACCCTATCCTCAGAATAGTTAATTATAATTTGAATGTCAAGAATTATACCACTCGAATGGCCTTTAAAAACCTTTTGACTGATCTAATAGGCTTGTTTAAACTTCAAATATGCGTTTTTGTTTTTTGCTGCTATCTTGGATCTTTACCCTTTCAGCTCAAAAGCTGAAAGTAGAGGTGAAGGCCTCCTCGGCGATTTTAATGAATGCCGAGACAGGCGTGACTCTTTTTGAAAAGCGTCCTTTCGCCCCCCTTTTTCCCGCAAGCACGACCAAAATTGCGACGGCGCTTTACATATTGGCAGAAAAAAAGCCGCAATTTGATCAAAAAATGAAGGTGTCTGCTGAAAGCCTTCGACTCAAGCCATTGAATAAACAGGAACAGCACCCGCCCCACTGGTGGTATCGGGATGGCACAAATATGGGGTTGCAGGCAGGAGAGCTGGTTTCTATCGATGCCCTTCTCCACGGGCTGATGATGGTATCCGGAAATGACGCTGCCAACGTCTTGGCGGAAGGATTTAGCGAAGCAAATGAGTCGTTTGTAGAGGAACTGAATCAATATGTAAAGAAAATCGGCTGCACATCCACCCACTTTTTGAATGCTCATGGATGCCATCATCCCCATCACACCACGACAGCCTACGATCTTTGCTTAATCACAAAAACGGCTCTCCAAATCCCTAAATTTCGCGAATTGGTGTCTACACTTGATTACATAAAACCAAAAACGAATAAACAAGGCCCCGTTGAATTGAAACTCATCAACCCTCTTTTGAAACCTGGCCGATTTTTTTATCCCAAGGCAATTGGCGTAAAATCAGGGTTTCATTTGGAAGCGCAATATAATCTCGTAGCCGCCGCCGTGCATGAAGGCAGGACGCTCATTGCAACGATCATGGGCACGCAAAACACGGCGGATCGATACATTGATGCCATCGCCCTTTTCGAAGCCGCATTTGCCGAAACAAAAGTAAGAAAACGGTTTTTTGGCCCGGAAAATATCTTTTCCAGGAAAATTCCGGGAACAACAAGGGATCTTAACGCTTCGCTTAGCACAGAAATGTGGATCTCTTATTTCCCCGCAGAAGAGACGCAATGCCGTGGATTTGTCTTTTGGGAATCCCCTCTCCTCCCAATACGCAAAGGACAATTTGTCGGGGAAGTGCGTATTGTCAGTGAGCAAGGGAATGTACTGGCAAGAGGCGATCTGGTGGCAAGAGAAGACGTGAAGCGGACGATATGGTATATCTTGCAGAATGCAATCAGCCAATTTTTCTGACTTGATGGATAGTAAACAACCCTCTATGCTCGAAGCATATGATCCCCATCCCGATATTCAAAAACTGGTTTCACAATCGACAAAGTCAAATTCGCGAAGCCTATTTTGAATTTTTGCGATTCGCCTCCATTAGCGCAGATTCTACTTATAAGAATGATTGCCTGCGATGCGCTGATTGGCTAGTCGCTTTTTTTCGCAAAGAAAAAATAGCAGCGCAACGCATTGAAACTTCGACTTTGCCTATTGTGTTTGCCGAAGAATTGAGCGCAGGCCAGGGGCGGCCGACTCTTCTTTTCTATGGGCATTATGATGTGCAGCCGGTCGATCCAATTGAGCTTTGGGACAGCCCTCCTTTCGATCCGACGGAACGAGACGGGGCTATTTATGCGCGAGGCGCCGTCGATGATAAAGGGCAAATTTTTTACGCCATCTTAGCTGTGGCATGTTGGAAAGACTTGGGTTACGCTTTGCCAATGAATTGTAAATTTTGCATTGAAGGGGAAGAAGAGTTCCATAGTACGGGGCTTGCGAAAAAGCTCCCAGAATTAAAAAATGAACTAAAGGCCGACTATCTTTTAGTTGTGGATTTTGATGCATTGGATCCGGACATGCCTGCTATCACATTGGGAGCGCGGGGGCTTACTTCCCTCGAAGTCACGCTCAAAGGGTCCAAAGGCGATCTTCATTCTGGAATGTATGGAGGAATTGCCTATAATCCCAATCGCGCGCTGGTCGAACTGTTATCGAAACTTTGGGATCAAAATGGCGTGGTTCAAGTGCCAGGCTTTTACGATCATGTGATCGATCCGTCTTCGGATGAAATCAAAAAATTTAAATGGGGTCATAACGCGTCCTATTATACGACTCACTTTGGCATTCAGGCGTTTGGAGGAGAAAAAGGGAAAAGCCTTCAAGTGGCAAATTGCTTTCGCCCTACTTTGGAATTAAATGGTATTGTGGGCGGCTACACTGGACCTGGAATTAAAACAGTCATTCCCGCTCAGGCTCAGGCAAAAATCACATGTCGGTTAGTGCCGGGGCAAGATCCGGATCGCATTTGCAACCAAATTGCTGATTTTCTAAAAAAACACACAGTTCAAGGCATGTCGATAGAGTTCGTCAAGCATCAGGGCGCCAAAGCGTTTCGGGGAAACGTCCCTTCTCCTTTAGCAACGGCGATTGCTCAAGCGGCTTTCGAAGTGACTGGAAATCCCTGTCATTATCTTTTAAGCGGCGGATCGATTCCCATTGTGCCGGATTTAATTGCTGCGTCGAATGCGGAGATGATTGGAATGGGATATGGACTCATCAGCGACCGCATCCATGCGCCGAACGAACATTTTGATATGCATCGATTGGAACAAGGATTTTTAACAATCGCAAGAGCACTCTGCTTATACCCAAAGTGATTCAAAAATTGGCCTTTGGACGGGATTGAAAGCTGCCGAAAATCGATTCTTGAAAAGGGGGTTGTATTCTTCAATACTAACCCCCTTTTCAAGAGCCGATTTTCGGCGCTTTGAACCCGTCCAAAGGCCGATTCTTGAATCATTTTGGGTATACCCAAAATGATTCATAAAAAACCAGCCACTGGTCCAAAGTGAGCGTTTCCGGGCGGGCATCAGGTTCTGCATGTGCCGCAAGCAGAGCTTGTCTGCATAGATTGGCCGGGTAAAGAGATTGCAAAGACACGCGGATCATTTTTCTCCTCTGTTGAAAAGCGCGCCGCACTATTGCAAAGAAAAGGGCACTCTCTTTCAAAGGCATTTCCTTCAAAACAAGACAGAGCACTTTTGAATCCACCTTGGGCTTTGGGTAAAAACGGGAAGCCGCCACTTTAAATGAAGCTTTGAGTTGGCAGTGAAATTGGGCGAAAAGACTCAAGGAACTAAAATTTTTTGCGCCCGCATTTGCCGTGATCCGATCCGCCACCTCGCTTTGTACCATGAGAGTAAAATGGGTAAAGCGAATGCTAATTATGTTGCGTAAGTGGTTAATAACCAAAATATTATAGATTTATGAAACTACCACGCAGTGCGTGGCAAATCTGCCTTAAGTCTCTGATTTTTCATTTTCCAAACTCTGAATTGCCTCGATCTCGCGCTTCAATTCAACTTCCAGCTCTTTTTCCGTAGGCAGATGGAACTGGTACTTGCTTGCAAAAATTTGCTTTACTTTGTCGCCCAAGGTGTATTTCACCATGGCATCGCTTTTCTTGGTGCATAATATCAGGCCAATCGTTGGGTTATCGTTCGGAGCCGCGACCTCTTCATCAAAATAGTTCACATACAGCTGCATTTGACCTAAATCAGCGTGTGTCAGCTTTTTCGTTTTGATATCGATGATTACATAACATTTTAAGATCACATGGTAAAAAACCAGATCGGCGTAAAAATGATCTCCATCCAGTGTTAGCCGCTTTTGTCTAGCAACAAAAGCAAAACCTTTTCCCAGCTCTAACAAAAATTCCTGCAAATTGTTGGTCAGAGCTTCTTCAAGCTTTGACTCCACCAAACGATGAGATTCGGGCAAGCCAACAAATTCAAGGACAATAGGCTCTTTGATTGCGTCAGCTGGAGTATCGATTTCGTGCCCTTTACGAGCCAACCTCATGAGACCTTTCTTGTCCTTGCTTTTTGCTAATCGTTCGAACAATAAGCTATTGATTTGTCTCTCAAGCTCTCGCCCACTCCAGTTATTTTTTTCAGCTTCTATCTCGTAAAAACCCCTCGCTTCCAGAGTATGAACACGCATAAGAGATCGGTAATGGATCCAACCAAGATTAGGGTTGAACTTGTTTTCAGGATAGGTCTGGTAGAACAACCGAATATCACGTAGAGTTGAGGTGCTGAATCCCCGCCCATATTTTTGGGTAAGCTTCTCTGATAATCCGTTTAGTAAAAAGCTGCCATATTCTGCCCTCTTCCTCCCCTGCTGCTCCTCTTCAACGATATCTTGTCCTATGCACCAATATGCCTTAACCATTTCAGTGTCGATCGTGCGATAAATCGTCTGGCGCGCTTGATCAATGTAAGCAGAGGCCTTCTGGTAAAGAATATCGATATTCGTTGCATCCACCAATGTCGGAACGGGCTTTTTCTTTTTTTGTAAAGGCTTCTTTTTCATACTTCGTGAGTATATCAAAAAAATGGTTCATCCGACAAATCAATACCTGCGGAGATGGTTGGAATGGGATATGGACTCATCAGCGACCGCATCCATGCGCCGAACGAACATTTTGATATGCATCGCTTGGAACAAGGATTTTTAACAATCGCAAGAGCACTTTGGGTATATACCCAAAGTGATACAAGTTTTTTTGTGAAATTTAGCGTAGCTGAGCAATTTCTCGCTCCTGCTCTTTCATAATGAAGCGAGCGAAGAGCAAAAAAATGCTGCCAAGCCGACGTCGTCAAAAACCGATTCTTCAGGTTGTTTCGGTATAACCTGACATATTAAAAAAATGAAAAAAAACCAGCCACTGGTCCAAAGTGAGCGTTTCCGGGCGGGCATCAGGTTCTGCATGTGCCGCAAGCAGAGCTTGTCTGCATAGATTGGCCGGGTAAAGAGATTGCAAAGACACGCGGATCATTTTTCGCCTCTGTTGAAAAGCGCGCCGCACTATTGCAAAGAAAAGGGCACTCTCTTTCAAAGGCATTTCCTTCAAAACAAGACAAATCACTTTTGAATCCACCTTGGGCTTTGGGTAAAAACAGGAAGCCGCCACTTTGAATGAAGCTTTGAGTTGGCAGTGAAATTGGGCGAAAAGACTCAAGGAACTAAAATTTTTCGCGCCCGCATTTGCCGTGATCCGATCCGCCACCTCGCTTTGTACCATGAGAGTAAAATGGCTAAAGCGATCGCGATGGGCCAATAGTTTTTCAAGGATGGGCGTTGTAATGCGATAGGGTAGGTTCGCGACAACTGCGAGTCCCGTCGGCAATTTGGACAGCTCGAAATCGAGAAAATCCGCATGGATGGAACATAGCCGACGATCCGGCGTTTGCAACCGGTTCAGCTCGCCTGCGAAAACAGGGTCTTTCTCAATCGCGTATACGGTAGCTCCAGTTTTTAAAAGATGTGATGTGAGCGCGCCAGGCCCGGGACCGATTTCTAAAACCGAACTTCCTGTTCCAAGTTGAACAATTTTTCGAGCGATATTTTCATCGATGAGAAAATTTTGAGATAAAGAGCGGTTGGGTCGTCTTCGGGTTTTTTTCAAAAATTGCAACAGTTCGGAACAATTCACTGGTGCTACTGCAAAGAAAAAGGATGCGCGTTTTCAGATAGGGTGTCTTGCAAAAACGCGGTATCAAAACCGTAGGATTTTCGAAGCCTTTCCAAATAAAGGGCTGATTGTTTCATCATGGCATTTTGGATCAATTGATCGCGAAGCGATGCGGAAAGCTCTTGAAAAGAAGAAGCGGGATGATCCGTTTTGTGAGCCAGGTAAAAGATTTTTGCAATCCTTTTATTGCCTCGGCTTTTTTGTACTACAGGAGCGCTGTAAGAACCTGGAAGAAGCGATGCGAGAATGGAACGGTAAGATTCGGAAATCTGCAAATCGGTGGCTTGATATTGGGTCGAGATTTGAATGGACGGGTCGATTTCCAAAAGCGCGTCCGCTACATTCTCCAAGCTTTTACCGCTGTTTATTAAAAATTGATGCACCCTATCTGCAATCTGGTCCAACTTCTGGTCCAATCCTTGAGCTTGAATGGTGACGACTTGATATTGGAGATCCAGATAAGGGGGATGCTCCTCAAGAAACTGTTGATAGGCTTCGCGGATCGATTGAGGGGTTACGCTTTGAATCGCCTTGGATTGTATAAACCACCAGCTCATCCGTTGCACGATGAGCTCGTTTTTCAAGATTTTCCAAGCTTCATTATAGCTCAGCCCAATCTGATCGAGGGTAGCAAGGACGTTCGGACCGAAACGCGACTCCATCGTTTCACGCACCTCCGCATCGGGGATCTTGACGTCATGATCCGCTGCATCAGCCAAGACGAGCTCGTTATCAATCATCTCCATCAATAAGGCGCGCCAGCTTTGTTCATAAAATTGACAGCGAGCGGCACTTGATTGGCTCAAATGAGGATATCGTTGATGAAAGAGGAGATCCATTTTCTTTTTTACATCCATCATGGAAAGAGTCGTCCCGTTCACCTTGGCAAGAATCGAGTTTTGAAACGCGATCTTTTTATCGGAAGACGGCGTAAAATCAACAGGAGATATTTGAGCGAATAGAGCAAAAGCGGCAAGTAGAAGCATAGGTAGACTATTGTAGCATAGAGTTCATTTTTTTGAAGACTGCAACAAAAAAACCATCCATTCCCCCTTCGAGTGGCGCAAGAAAAAGGGGAGGCCGCTCCAAATTTAAGGGAAGGTCATTAAGGAAAATTTTAACCTGGTCTTCATTTTCTTCTTGTAAAATGCTGCATGTCGCATAGACCAGGCGCCCTCCCGGTTTTACATAACCGACCGCTTCTTTCGCAATGGCTCTTTGCTCCTCTTTCAATCGTTCAATTGCAGCGGGATTCAGCTTCCACTTTTGATCGGGATTGCGTCTCAGCGTGCCCGTGCCGCTGCATGGGACGTCGATGAGCACCCAGTCGCATTTGTTTTTGAGTCGCGCAAGCGTTTTATGAGACGGATGTAAAAATTGAGCATTTTGGACCCCTGCCCTTTTCAGCCGTTTTCCAGCTTCCAGCAAAACACGCGGCCTAATATCATGAAGATAAATCTGCCCTTTTCCTTGCATTTGAGGAACGATCGCAAGAGCTTTTCCTCCTGAGCCGCTGCAAAAATCAAGGACCGCCTCTCCCGGCTTTACCGCCAGCTGGCTGGCAACAATCTGACTCCCCTCATCTTGGACCTCAAACAGCCCTAGCTTAAATTCAGGAAAAGAAAACAAAGGGATCCGCTTGGAGAAAAAGATTCCTTGCGAGGCGCTCTTGCACGGAAAAGCGCCCAAAGATGCCCAAAGGCTTAACAAATGTTCCCTATTTGTTTTTAAAAGATTTGCCCGGATTGTTAGAGGGGCTTGTGTATTGAGAATCCGGCAAATGTTTTGTGCTTCTTTCATGCCGAAATCACGGTTGAACCGCTCCAAGAGCCAGGCAGGCACCCCTAAGCGGGCGGGCTCGGGAATCGAAGGATTTTGTAAAATGAGGCTCCAATCCAAAGTGTTAAAACATCGAATCCTGCCTAAAATGTCTGACTTCCTGCAGAGGTGGTCGAGCAATGTTTTCCAGCGAACCATACCGAACGCGGCATCGCCAATGATTTTGCGGTCGCGAGCCCCCAAGCTCTTATGATTTTTAAAATAATTTGACAACGCGAGATCGAGCGGCAACCCGGAATGGACTTCGTCGGAAAAAAAAGAGGCGATATGATATTCGCAAAATGGGGTTTTCATAGGAAAAATATAACCCCATCTGCCATTCTACGTCTATGGGATTTCTACGAATAGCTACCGCCCTTTTTGCAAGGATTTGTTTAAGCGCCATGTTTCTCGCCTCAGGCATAAACAAAATATTTTACTGGAAAGAGGTGGAAAAACGGCTTCTTGCCGTTTTAGGAGAATGGCAAACGCACACTGTTGCCTTAGAGAGCGCCCAAGCCGTTTTTAACGCAGCCGTTGTATGGCTGCCCATCCTTTTGATGGTGGGAACATTTCTCGAAATTTTGGGGGCCCTTCTCCTGCTTTTTGGGATTCAGGAAAAATTGGGGGCCTTTCTCTTGGCAATTATTTTGATCCCAACCACGATTTTACTCCAATCCTTTTGGTTTTCCGAAGGATTGGAACAGGAGCAGCAGCTCGCTGCCTTTTTAAAAAATATGGCCATTTTGGGCGGACTTCTCGTTGTGATCCTTCATAGAGAGCCTGAGTATGAGTATGAGAACCGTCAAATAAGGCAAGTCCCTATCGAATAACTATGGCTTTTCCGTTTCTCATCAGTTTTTTTTTGGTCGCTTTTGGACAATGCGCATGGATTCGTGAAGCCGGAGTCATCGCGGCGATGGGCGGCTATGCTCTTTTTTGGATGGCCATGCTCCAATTGCCCCAAAAAAAATCCCGTTTCTTTCTGGCAATGTCGTGGTTTATAGCGGTGCAGGCAGTACAACTATCCTGGATGACTTCGACGTTTTACATGGGTCTCATGATCCTTGGCGTCTATTTTTTTCTTTTAGTGGCCCTTGGCGTGCAATTTGCCTTCCTCTCTTCGATGTTATCCCCCGCTTCGATGAATAAACCCATAACCCAGGTTGCTATAGCGGGCGGCTTTGTGATCCTGGAATGGGCCCGGATTTATTTCCTGACCGGATTTACCTGGAATCCGGTAGGGCTTGCGTTAGCGTCCTCCCGTTATTCCCTCCAGCTTGCGGCCGTTTTTGGAATTTATGGCCTCACGTTTTGGGTGATTTTGACAAATCTCGCAGCGCTGTCCTTAGTTTTATATCCCACGGTGAAGCGAGCGTTTTATTGGGCTTTTTTGGCCCTTTTTCCCTACGGATTCGGCATCGGGCATGAGGCGATCATTCAAAAATGTCATGCCCCGACAACCTATTTTACAGCGGCTCTGATCAATACGGGAATACGAGTCGAAGAGAAAAACAAAACTTTTGAGAGTCCTGTCGCCTTTATCCCGCCGCATCAGCAATGGGAAAGAGTGATGAGCTGGCTCAGCGGTCACGAGCCTGTTCATTTCATCATCCTTCCGGAAGCGGCATTTCCTTTTGGCAATAACCCTTTCTATCCATTGGACTTGTTTCAAAAAAAATGGGAAAACTATTTTGGAGAAGAGAGTGCAAAAGACTTTCCTTCACTGACCCCCCCTTTTGCCCATCTTCATGAATCTACATGGTTTGTAAGCAATGCGTTTTTTTTGCAAAGTTTGGCGAACCATTTTTCCGCCGATCTCATCGCGGGGCTCGATGACAGCAATGCAATGCAAAGGTACACCAATACGGCGTTTTTGTTTCGCCCCTTTAGCGAACAGGTCGAACGGTATGATAAACGAATTCTTGCCCCTGTGGGTGAATATGTTCCTTTGCAAAAAATTCGATGGGTTGCCGATTTCTTTGAGAAAAAATTTGGAATCAAAGACTCATTTGATGCTGGAAAAGAAGCGAAAGTCTTTCAATCGCACGTTTCTATCGGCGTTCCCATTTGTTTGGAAGAAATTTACAGCGGACTTGTCCGTGATTTGAGAAACCGGGGAGCTGAGCTGTTTGTGGGACTTTCCAATGACGTATGGTTTCCAGATTCCCGTTTAGGCAAACAGCATTTTGAGCATGCGAGAATCCGCGCAGCGGAAAACGGCGTCTTTTTTCTCCGCTCCAGCAACATGGGCATTACGGGTGGGATCGATTGTTTTGGACAGCCCATTTGCACGAAAGAAAAACAAGGGGCGCTTTTTGTTTCTTTTCCGGCATTTTCTTATGCAACTCTCTATTCATTTTGGGGAGATGCAGCCATTCTTTTTATAAGCGGCTTGAGTGTGCTCTTAGAAGCTGTCTACAAACTTCGATTTCGACAGAAACGAAGTTTGTAGACAGTCTCTTATGCCGCCGGCCAAAGTCAAAAAAGTTGCACCTAAATCGATGCTAGGTTAATTTTTTATTGTTTAACATTAGAGGCAGCTCGCAAAATTCGAGACTCGTTGATTTTGGAGGATATTTAGAAGCTGTCTTAAAACCCAGGCTTCGTCGATTCCACCCGAACGTTGCGGGCTGCCTCGCTAGACTCCTTGCATAACCGATGCTTCAACCACCTACCGAAATGCAAAAAACAATCCAATCTGCAGCTTCTGTTTCAGGAGTGGGTTTATTTACCGGAGAAAAAGTTTTTTTAAGAATTTTGCCGTCTCCAGTGAATTCCGGCATTGTTTTTCAACGAAGCGATTTGCCGGGAACACCAGAAATCCCAGCGCTTCTTTCTTATGTGCGCGAAGCGCCGAGATGCACAAGACTCGCCACTGCAAAAGCGAGCGTGATGATGGTAGAGCATCTTCTTTCCGCGCTTTACGCATATGGAATTGACAACGCGCTCATTGAAGTGGCGGGACCAGAACTGCCCGCAACCGATGGCAGCGCGCAGCTTTTTGTCGAACTCATTGAGCAGACCGGCATCGCTGTCCAATCAGCCCCTCGGAAATATGTCTCAATTTCACAACCCATTTATTGGTCTGAGGGAGACATTCACTTGGTTGCCCTTCCCTCTCAAGAATTTCGCTTAAGCTATACAATGCACTATCCCCATTCCCCGCTTTTACGTTCCCAATATTATTCATTCGCCTTGCAACCTTTGCGTTATAAAGCGGAAATCGCTCCATGCCGCACGTTTTCTTTGTATGAAGAAATCGTCCCCTTCATTGAAAAAGGGATGATTAAAGGAGGCGGGCTGGACAATGCTTTAGTGATTCAGGGAGGAAGAATTTTGAATCCCGAAGGCGCTCGTTTTGAAGATGAAATGGTTCGGCATAAAATTTTGGACCTGATCGGAGATTTAGCTTTGATTGGATGTCCGCTTTTTGCCCACATCATCGCTGTTCGCTCCGGACATTCGAGCAATGTGGCTTTTGCTAAAACCCTCTCTAAAAACCTCGAGAAGAAATTATGACAGGCTCAAAAAGCAGCCGATCTTTTATTTTTAACTCAAAAGAAATCGAACAGATCCTTCCTCACCGCTATCCTTTTTTACTGGTGGACCGAATTATTCACATTAATTTGGAAGACGCCGAAATCATCGGAATCAAAAATGTTACAGTCAACGAACCTTTTTTTCAGGGCCATTTTCCGGGCATACCCATTATGCCCGGCGTGTTGCTTTTAGAAGCATTGGCTCAAACAGGGGGCATCTTGGTCCATCAAAAAGGATATGTGAAAAAAATCGCTGTTTTGCTCAATATCTCAAATGCCAAATTTCGCAAACCTGTTTTGCCAGGAGATTGTTTGCATTTGCATGCAAAGGGGTTGCATATCAGTTCAACGGGTGGAAAAATTAGCGCAAAAGCAATGATAGGCGAACAATTGGCGGTAGAAGCTGAGATCAGTTTCGCGCTTGTCGATCGGGAACAGTTATAAAAAGTTATAGGGAGTATGACAAAAATTCACCCTTTCGCTGTAGTTGAAAAGGGCGCCAAGCTTGGGAAAAATGTTGTGATCGAGCCGTTTGCCGTAATCAAAGGGACGGTGGAATTAAAGGATGACGTAGTTGTTAAATCACATGCTTATATCGATGGAAATACCACCATCGGAGAAGGCACGGTAGTTTGGCCGGGAGCGAGCATTGGCACTAAAACCCAGGATTTAAAATATCGAGGAGAAAAAACGTTCGTTGAAATTGGAAAGCGGTGTGAAATTCGCGAATATGTGACGATCAATTCTTCATGCCACGAAGGCTCCATTGTAAAAATTGGCGATGAGTGTTTGCTTATGGCTTATTGCCATGTGGCTCATAATTGTATCATTGGCAAGAAAGTGGTCATGTCTAATAACGCAACCCTTGCAGGGCACGTCATTGTCGAAGATTGCGTCCGCATTGGCGGCATGACTCCCGTGCATCAATTTTCCCGCATTGGATGTTATGCAATGGTCGGCGGTTTTAGCGGAGTCATTCGAGATATCCCGCCCTACACGCTTGGCGGTGGATTTCCCTATAAATTTGGAGGCATCAATATTGTAGGGTTGAAGCGATGTCTTTTCCCTCTTCATGTCCGGATCGCAATCAGCAAGGCGTTCAAGCTGACATATCGTTCCGGATTGCACCTTGAAGAGGCTTTAAACAAAATTGAAAAAGATTTGGAACCTCTGGATGAAATTAAACATTGGATTCGGTTTTGCAAATCCTCAAAACGGGGAATCATTGGTTTGGAAGGAGTTGTAAAAAACAACGAATTCGAAGAAGATTTATTGGAAGATTAGTGCACTAGGTCTATTTTGCGCATTGTTTTTTTTGGCACTCCGGTATTCGCTGCATCCATCCTCCGTTTCCTTCTGGATGCACAAACGCTCATCTCCGCGGTGGTGACTCGGCCGGACCGCCCACAAGGAAGATCTCAAAAGCTGATGCCTTCCGCTCTGAAACATTACATTGTGAAAGAACATCCATCCATTCCTGTCTTGCAACCAGAAAAAGCAACAGATCCTGTTTTTTTAGAAAAGTTAAAAGAGATCGGGGCGGATCTGTTTGTAGTAGTCGCATTCGGGCAAATTCTTCCTCAAACTCTTTTGGACATTCCAGCCAAAGGATGCATCAATATCCATGCCAGCCTTCTCCCAAAATATCGAGGCGCCGCCCCTATGCAAAGATGCTTATTGAATGGAGACAAGGAAACAGGCGTTGCGATTCAAAAAATGGTGAAACAACTCGATGCAGGCGACGTAATTGCAACAGCAAAAATCGAAATTCTTCCCGACATGACATTGGGAGAATTGCAGCAGGAACTATGCGATTTAGCCAAGCCTCTGCTTTTGCTGGTTTTGCAGAGCTACGAATCGGGCATTCCGCCTGCCGAGCCTCAAGATCACGATCGCGCAACTTATGCTCCAAAAATTTCCGTAGAGGAAGGAGAAATCAATTGGGAAAGACCAGCGATTGAACTTCACAACTTGATTCGCGCATTTTCTCCTAAGCCCGGCGCTTGGAGCTGGGTTTATTTACCCAATGGAGAGAAAAGGAGAATAAAAATTTTACGCACTATTCTAGCTGATGATTCGGGGAAACAGGGAGCGTTTCTATCTACTGACGGGACCGTTGCATGCGGAACGAAGTCATTGAAAATTTTGGAGCTGCAGCCTGAAGGGAAAACGGTCATGAAAGCGAGAGATTGGTTGATAGGCTTTCGAGACCTCCCTCATTTTTGACCTCGTTTGAGGATCCAGTTGCGAAGATACATTTTTAAAACGCCTCCTAAAATAATGAGGGCCGCTCCAATAAGAGCAAAAGCATTGGGAGGGTTATGGAAGACCAACCAATCCCACACTCCCGCTAATAACACCGCCAAGTATAAAAAAGAGGAGAATCGCGAAGGGGTGCCGTAAGCATACGCTTTCGCCCGAAAAAATTGGGTTACAATAGAGGCCATTGCAATGCCAAAGAGAATCACAACATCCCATGATGTATACCCAAAGTGATTCAAGAATCGACCTTTGGGCGGGATTGAAAGCTGCCGAAAATCGATTCTTGAAAAGGGGGTTGTATTCTTCAATACTAGCCCCCTTTTTTGGGTATAAGCAGAGGTT
>DATIHO010000114.1:0-2057 GCA_035480615.1 Chlamydiales bacterium
TGAGACTATTGCATAAAGAGCAAAACAGGATCCGCTTCGCGGGAGGATCAGGTAAGATACGCAAGATGCAGGGAAGCCCCGCACCCCAAAAATAATCCTGCACATCCTCTTGCGATCCTACATATCCTGTTTTGCCTAGTTGTGCAACGGTCTCATCGTTTCCATCGTTGATCTTGCCGCTCACCCCACAAGCCCACCTCCGGGACTCAGGGCAAGGCCCCGTCTAATCTCTAGCTGATCCTTTGCCGAACCTGTGAAACTCGGATAGGTTCCTCAGCTTCCCTTGTTTTTCAGGATGATCGATCTGAGGTAGACCTTCAGCATGCCGCCAGTGATGACGAGAAAGGCGCCGAAGAGCGAAAGCGCATCCGGCTGGTTGTCGAAAACAAGCCAATCAAAAACAATCCCTAGGAGAATCGAGAAATAGAGAAAAGTCGAGAGGCGAGTAGGCGTTCCATGTTTATAGGCGGCGGCCCGCATGAGTTGACTTAAGACAGAAGCCAGGCCCAGAAGGACAATAAGTCCAGTGGCATAGGAAGTGGAGTCGATTTCGGAACGGGGCTCAAACAAGAGGTAGGGGATCAAACTTAAAAACGCGCAGAGGAAGAAGAGATAGAGAGTGCTTAGCTCCGTTCTTTCTGTTTCACTGGTGAGGCCAAAAACGACTTGAGAGCATCCTTGAGAGAGCCCCGCGAGCACTCCGATGAGACTTAAGAGGGAAAAAATCCCCCCATTGGGTTGTAGAATGCAGACTACCCCCACAAAGGAGATAATGAGCCCGATCCACGTCGACTTCCCGATCGGATGGCCGGTCACGACTCGCGCAATGAAGGGGATGGACAAGGGGCCGAGGCTAAAGAGGACGAGCCCGTTCATCAGCGTCTCTCTTTGGATGTAGTAGTAGAAGCTGTATTGAGCGCTCAAGACAAAGAACGCGCGTAGAAAATGGAGCTTTAGGTTGCCAAAATGGAAGACGTGGTGCAGTTTTCCGATCAGCCAGAGAGTCAGCAAGCAGAGAAAGAAAGCGGCTAAATACCTCCAAAAAATGAGCGCCTCTAAAGAGAACTCTGACGCCCCTAACTTTCCGAAAAGCCCAGTCAGAGCAATTCCAGAAGCCGAGATCAGAGTGTAAATGACGCCGGCGTGAAAAGATTTTTTATGCACAGCCCGAAGGTATGCCAGACTTCCTATTTACTGCAATCGTGTTCGCTAGACGAAAAATATTTCCCCGAGTAGACTCTACCCCAATTTTTCGACCGAACCCTTACAAAGGAGATTTTTATGGCATCTAGAGTGACAAGTTCAGCATCCGCCCCAGTTACGATTAGTGATCCTATAATCGATCGTATTGTAGAAGAGGGCAAAAGGTTAAGCGCATTAAACGATATGGATTTGCAAGCAGCTGTGAAAGAAATGCCCAAGGAGGCCTTACGTCCAGAGCGTTTTGGTGACACAATTCCGTGGGTCAAAAATATGCCTTATTGGCGCATCCTTAGATTTTGCAATGCAGAACAAGCTGGTTACTTACTTAATTGGATAACAGCCTACCATATGTTGGGTGACTACAACAAAGCTTTTCATGCGAAGGTTGCATTGGGTGTCATGAATACCCCTGAGCTCCTTCCTCTTTTTATTGACGTCGTTAAGCGTAGCCGGAATACATCTTTCGAAGGCATCGATGTGCTAGATCTTTTGTTGCGACATGGCGAGCCAGCGTCAGACGCTCCTTTTCATAAAGGGTTGCCAGAACATGTCTTAAAGATTTTGAAGATTGAAAATAGCGTCGCTGCTTTCGATTTGCAGGTTGATCGCCAGGGCGTACTTGAAAAACGAGACACTCTCTTAGCTGGGTATCCCGAATCTGTGAGAGAGCGTGGAGCGCCCGACGCGAAATCTGCACTTGAGGATGTGTCACAAAAAGTATAGCGTCAATCGATGTTGGAGAGGAGGGAGTTTTTGCGAGCGAGGTAGTCGCTGGGATCGATGGCAAAAGTAAGACAGTGGTTTTCCGTGTGGCCAGAGGCGCCTGTAACGCCTTGTTGCTCATTGTCTCTTTT
>DATIHO010000115.1:0-6265 GCA_035480615.1 Chlamydiales bacterium
TTCAATGACATGATGGTCTTTCTTTGTATTTTGGTTTAGGTCAGATGAAACCTAGAGTACCAGAAAGACCATTGGTCTTTAAATTTTTTTCAGTTTCTCGGTAAAATTCAGCCCATAATCCTATTTTTGCAAGTCCCTCTAAAGGGGCTTTTAAGCAAGAAAAGTGCAAGCCTTATTGTCGTTCGAGGACGACGAAGGATTGGCAAAAGTAGGCTGCTTTCAGAGTTTGGGAAAGAAATGAAAAGCTTTTTCTTTTCAGGGATGCCTCCCATTAAAAAAACGAATGCTCGTCTGCAAAGGGAAGAATTTGCGGGGCAAATGGAACGAATGGGGTTGCCTGGAGCTAAATCTGACGACTGGAGTAACCTTTTTTGGTCTTTATCAAAACATACCCAAAAGGGTCGGATTCTTGTTGTTTTTGATGAAATATCATGGATGGGGGGAAAAGATCCTGCGTTTCTAGGAAAGTTAAAAACTGCTTGGGATATGTATTTTAGCAAAAATTCCAATTTGATTATGGCTCTATGTGGATCCATCTCTTCTTGGATTGAAGAAAATATTCTCAGCAGTACTGGATTTGTTGGAAGAATCACCATAGATCTTGTCTTAGAAGAGCTTCCCTTGAATGTTTGCAATGCTTTTTGGCAACCTAAAGAAAAATTCATTTCTGCCTATGAGAAATTTAAACTTTTGTCAATCACCGGTGGTGTGCCACGCTACCTTGAAGAAATTACTCCTGAGTTGCCCGCAGAAAAAAACATTCAAAATCTTTGTTTTACTCGTGGGGGGCTGCTTGTTCGAGAATTTGATGAGATTTTTTCCGACCTGTTTTCACGCCGTAGCACAAGTTATAAAGAAATAGTCATGTGTCTTGCGGAAGGACCTAGGGAGCTTTTGGAAATCTGTAAAGAACTTAAGCAGACCCGTGGGGGATTGCGTAGTAAATATCTTGATGATTTAGTCAAAGCTGGCTTTATTCAAAGAGATTTTTCTTGGTACTTACAGGATGGGAAGGAGACTAAAATCAGCCGCTTTCGCTTAAGCGATAATTATCTTCGGTTTTATTTGAAATATATCTCTCGAAATCGCTCGAAAATTCAAAAAGGAGATTTTACTTCCTCTGTATTGATAAATTTTCCTGGTTGGGAGGGCATCATGGGGTTGCAGTTTGAAAATCTTGTCGTCCATAACCGAAAAACCGTTTTAAAGTTAATAGGAATATCGCCAGAAGAAGTAGTTATGGATGGTCCATTTTTTCAAAGATCAACAAAAAAGCTTGCTGGATGTCAAATCGATTATATGATTCAAACACGCTTTCATACTTTGTACATCTGCGAAATTAAATTTTCAAAGGATTCTATAGGAAAAAAAGTCATTGAAGAAATGCAAGAAAAAATAAAACGATTAAAATTACCTAAGCGCTTTTCTATTAGGCCCATTCTTATCCATGTAAATGGAGTAGAGAGCGCTCTGTTAGATGAAGGATATTTTGATAAGGTGATTGATTTTGGACAGTTTTTAGAGTGAAATCCTCTCCATATTTTTATCCCGAAACTGGCAAAAGCCATTTTGGGGATCAAAAATTTAGCTCAAAAATACATCCCCAAAGTGATATTTGCAGATTTGCGGATGTTTTTTTAGGGCGCAAAAATTTATCCGCAAATCGACTTTTTTCTATTTGGGGATGAATTTCCCATGGCAAAAGATTTTTAAGGTATACCCGAAGTGATTCAAAAGTGGGCCTTTGGGCGGGATTGAAAGCTGCCGAAAATCGATTTTTGAAAAGGGGGTTGTATTCTTCAATACTAGCCCCCTTTTCAAGAATCGATTTTCGGCGCTTTGAACCCGCCCAAAGGCCCACTTTTGAATCACTTCGGGTATAGCCTGATTCCGCGGGGGGCTTAGAAATGCGGCGCTCGGGCCTGGAATTATAAAAGTTTATAACTTGATAAAATCAAATTATTTTCGTATCATTTGTTTATGAAAGAAGTAATTAAATTAATTTTCAGTCTTTTTAAAACATGTTTTATGTTCTGTGTGTGTTGTTTGTGCGATCGGAATTTCTCCAGTGTGGGCATCAGCTTCTCATAAACAAGAAAAAAGGAATGATGTGGACTACGAATTTCTAAAAATCAAATCTTACAAGCATTGGAACCTATACCTGCATGAAAATCAATGCTATCTTGGCAGGACTTTTGTGCAGCTCAAGGAAGAAGATGGCATGGATGATTTTCTATCGATAGAAGGGGAGGTGCGGGACGAGTTTTTCTTGATAGGGGAAGAGGTGAAGTCTGCTCTCAACACTCTTTTTCAGCCGGACAAGATGAATTATGCAGCCCTGAGCAATACGTCTTTGGTGATTCATGTTCATATTATCCCAAGGTACAAGGAGTCCAGAGAGTTTGCAGGGGCTTTAAAGATACAAGATGGGGGTCGAACTACGCTCCCTATGACAAATCTTATGTCACCGACGAATCCGTCCTTTTTCAAATTCGGGATGCCATTCGAGACGCATTATAATCGGGAAGAGAGAAATGCGGGCTAGAGGATATTGCCATCCACCCAATGATTTATGCTCGAAACAATCTCCTCTATGGATTCAGGGAGCTTAGAGGGTGTCTACAAAGTGAGGCTTCGTCGATTTTTGGGATTATTTTGGCCGATTTTCGATTCAAATTGTGGGGGTCATATACGAAAGTTGATATTACGTGCGACCGGTATGTCGCTAAACTAGAGGGTGAAAATCCCTTACGGGCTCTTGTAAGGAGAACCGTTAGAGAAGGCAAGGGTGTCCACCGCGAGGTGGAATCTGAAGAAAGCCGTATACAAAATGCTGGCCTGACGAACAGGAAGCGCATATGAGGCAGTGGCCCTGGGATGAGGATGCGTAGTAATTCAAAGTCCAATACTTACACAGAAGGGTCCATGTAGATGCGACAGCTCGCAACACAGTTATGGGTTTAGGCCGAATCGAAGTGCCCAACAAGCCGTACTGCAAGCTCAGAAATACATCCAGGAAGGATGTGAATGGGTAGTAGACATCGACTTAGAAAAGTTCTTCGATAAAGTCAACCACGACATGCTGATGGCAAGAGTGGCGAGACGAGTGAAGGACAAGAAAATCCTCCTCCTGATCAGGAAATACCTGCAAGCAGGAATCATGGAGGATGGCCTTGTAAAAGCAACGGAGGAAGGAGTTCCCCAGGGGGGGCCTCTCTCACCACTGTTATCCAATGTTATGCTGGATGATTTTGATAAGGATCTCGAAAAGAGAGGACTGCGGTTCGTGAGATACGCGGACGACTGCAACACATACGTGAAGACGGAAAGAGCAGGAAAACGCGTTATGGAAGCGACAGTGCAATATCTAACCGAGATACTCAAACTCAAGGTAAATCAGCAGAAGAGCGCAGTGGATAACCCTTGGAATCGCAAGTTCCTAGGATTTACCTTCACACGGGGAAAAGAACCCAATCGGATGCAGTTCACAAAAGCCGAATTAAGCGCTTAAAGGACAAGATAAGAGGCATCACCAAGAAGATGAGAGGTAGTAAGGTAACGGAAAGTATCCGGAAACGTATTATGCCGATCACGAGAGGGTGGGCCAACTATTTTGGCATAGCAGAAGCTCGCAGCATATTCGAGAATTTGGACGGATGGATCAGGCGCAAGATACGGGATATTCTCTGGCGACAGTGGAAGAAACCCCGTACTCGCTATAAGCGACTGATGGCACTCGGACTCAAAGAACACACGGCTAAGAAAACGGCATATGGAGGTAAAGGACCATGGAGAATGGCCAAAACCTATGGTATGCACAGGGCCTTGTCGAATGGAGTTATCGAAGCGATGGGATATACCTCTATGGCGAGTATAGCAGGGGCTAGGTCATAGTGATCATGAACCGCCGTATACGGTTCCGTACATACGGTGGTGTGCGAGGACGGGAGTCAAGGAGACTCCCTCCTACGCGATCCCCACAATTTGAATCGAAAATCGGCTCAAAAGAACCCAAAAATCGACAGAAGCTCACATTGTAGACACCCTCTTAAGCGCACCTTTCTTTGATTTGATTTTTTTGTGGTATGCGCCCCAGTTTTTTTCCATCGTTTCAAGAGCATCCCTTCCAAATGAAGCCAGTAGCTTCTTGAGGGAAGTCTTTCTGTGATGGAAAACAAGCTCAACGGCTTTCTTAGCTAAAGAGCTGTCTAGAACATCCAAACTTACTAAGGAGTAGAGATCATGGAAGTCTTTCATTCTGGTATTGCCTCCTCCACGGAAAACAATCGTCTCCAGCTTCTCTGCAAAGATGAATTCCTTCGGGTAGCAATGCAAAGAAATCCTGCTTTCAAAAAGCGGCCCTTTCGATGTGGCGGTTAAATCTATCGGATGTTCAATTGGATCCACGCGGTCGCCGAATCCTAAATCCATGCGTATGACTGTTTTCGTAGCCCCGAATAGTGCCTGTAAGGTGATCTCGGCTCCTGTATATGCAAGCTGCGAGTGGTCGAGGATTTTGATTTTAGCGACTTCGAAAGAAAAGCTGTCGTGCGCGTCGATATCGCAAATCGCTTGCAAAACAGTCCTTAAAGACTGTTCGGTGTTCGACAGTTTTTGAATGAAGAAATCGAGATCCTGCGTTTCTCTTCCAAGATGGATGTACTTCGCAAGGAGCGTACCGCCTTTCAGAATGAACTTTTCTTTGTATGAAGACTTTGCTAAGCGTGTGAGAAATCTCTCAAGGATCAAATTTCTCCATAATTCAGCGAAAGTTGTCTCTCTTTCCTTCGTCAATGCTTTGATTTTCTCTTTGATTGATTGTTCGATTGCAGATTTCATAATGTAAATGCCGAAATATAAGGGATTAAATCGATTCTTAGCCTCTTTGCATATCTTAGAAGCTTGTCGATATCGGGTTTTTTCTCTTTGCCTGATTTCAAATAGGTTTGTAGGGCTTTCAAAGCAATTTCCTTGTCTAGATAACGGAATGCATCAACGATGGTCCGTTCCCGGTCGAAGATGTTAATCTTCCGGCTGCCGATTTTGACAGTTGTCTGGCCGAAGGAAATATTGCGCATCCGGATAATGCGGGCGTTTTCTCTGGAAGGGGAGGTGGTGGCATGAGGGATAGCGATCCAAAATTCCCTCATAATTTCGTCTGTCAAACCGTAATAACATAGAGCAGAAATGAGGCATATAACGCCATTCGGAATGCTCAGAGCGGTTATTGCCAAATCTTCCCATTCAAACGCCGAATCGAAATCAAGATTTTTGATCTTGTACATTCCGCGCCGGATCTTCTCGATCTGCCCTTTTTCATAGAAATAAGCCAGCATGCGGGGAGGAATTCCCGCCTCTCTGCCTTCTGCGGAAGAAAAAACCTCTTTCTTTGAAAGGGCTCTGAAAGCCTCTGAATACTTTGATCTTACCATGGTTTAAATGTAACAGAAAAACCCATTAATCGCAACTGGGTTTTTCTGTTACATTTTCAGCCTGTAAAAATATTGTTAATTACTTTAATATCAGAGCTTTATTTTAAAAAGTCATCATGAAGACATGGGCCTTTTAACAGGCATTGTCCCAATGCCATCTTGGCTTGCTGTATTTTTGATAGCGGTTTGAACGCCAAGGGGGTGTATAGCCAACCGGTTTGGATGGATCAAGCTGCCAATTCCATCGTTCCATTCTCTCTAAAAATTCCCGTAAAGTCTCTGCTGTTCTTGTGAGATATGGTACTTCCAATAATCGCTGGTCATTTCCATTGATTTGAATTGATCGCATTCTCAGAACCGCTTCCGTCCCAGCTATTGTCCAGCGCATCATCCACTGTTCCATCCGGTCTTTGACCAGGTTTTTGCAAGCTCCCTCGACTACTCCGTCCAGTGCCATTTCTTCTTCTAAGTAATTTATAATCAATATTATATATGAATATGCTCAGAACCGCCAATTGTCGCTGGCGTCACTTCGTCAATAAGGCAAAATGTCATTCAAGCCGTATTCATAATATCGGGATATTTTTCGCAGCATTGGAGTCAACGTACACATCGCTCAAACACATTAATTATCAATATATTAAGATATTTGAAGATGCTTATAACTATGTTGACATTTAAAAAAATAAATAGGTTCATCCGACAAATGCGTACCTGGATTCATGTAGGTGGTAGAGTCGCAGTTTGAAATATTCAATATCTCGGAATCCATATGCCTGCCTTTTCATCGTTTTAATCTTGTTGTTTATACCCTCTGCTCCAGCGTTCGAAAT
>DATIHO010000116.1:0-20064 GCA_035480615.1 Chlamydiales bacterium
TTGGGATTATTTTGGCCGATTTTCGATTCAAATTGTGGGGGTCATATACGAAAGTTGATATTACCCCCACAATTTGAATCGAAAATCGGCTCAAAAGAACCCAAAAATCGACAGAAGCTCACATTGTAGACACCCTCTAAAAGAGTTATATAAAAAAACTGGCAAATAGGAGAGACCTCTTGTATAATTAGCCGGCTCAAAAGAACCCTCAAAATCGACAGAACTTTGGTTACGCAAGAGGTCTATTTATGAAGAAGGTAGCGGCGATTCTCATTTTTTTCTCCTGCATATGCGCAATTTTTTTTCTCGCCCACGACCTCAAAAGGATCAAGAAAAAACTCCACTCTTTCGAAAAACTGGCTGCGGGCTCGTTAAAAACAACGGAGCAATTGGCTCAAGCGGCTTATATGAGATGGGAAAATGGTTTGCCGGAGAAGCCTCTTCCACAACAATTGCAAAAGATTTCTTTTGCGGATGCGCAAGGGATTGTTCTCTCCGTGCAGAATATCGATATTCCTGGAGTATTTGCCCCTTACAACGGATCTCTCATCCAGTACGAAAAACGCAACTATCTTTTTTTTCGCTACGATATCCCCCTAATTAATAATGGACGGATTCCATTTCACACGTACATAGGTTGTGTAGAAATGGATGCTCGTTTTCAGCCCACAACCCCATTTTTTACACTCGATACGCAAAGCTCTTTTTCTGAAGATCCAAGAGCCTGCATCATCGATGATCAATGTTATCTTGTTTACAACGATCGAGTGGAAGCTCATCGAAAAAAAAGGGGGGTACAACTCGGCATTGTCGATCTGGAAAATCAGAAACTGGATTTAGTTTGCAGATTCGAAACACGAAAATTTGCAATCGAGAAGAATTGGATGCTTTTTGCCCCCGATGACAAAAATCTTCATTTTATCTATACTGTCAGCCCTTATGAAGTTTGCAAAATCTCCTCTTCCAATCAGCTCATTGAAGTGGTCGCTGAAAACCAAAGAACCCAGCTTAATACGGCTGACTGGGAGGATACCTGGGGCGTACCTCGAGGAGGAACCCCTCCCGTACTTATCGATGGGGAATATCTGGTTTTTTTTCATAGCATGTTTCAAGACAATTTTGGATTTAATTGGTATGTGATGGGAGCCTACACGTTTGAACCTTTTTCCCCCTATCGCATCAAAAAAATTTCCCCTTACCCGATTCTCTTCAAAGGAATTTTCTCCTCTTCTCATCGAAATACCGCTAATCCAAAAATTCGGTCCATTTATCCGGCTGGATTTATATCAGGCCAACAAAATGGCAAGGAAACAATCTACCTCTCCTGCGGAGAAAACGATTCGGCAATCAAAATTGTAACTTTTGACAAAGAAGCTCTTCTCGGCTCTTTAAAACCGTTAAAGTAGAAATGGGCATTTATACCCTCACATTCCTTTTTTTCTCAGCCGCGTTGTTTGCCAACGGCATGGAAGAAATGAAATTGCTGAAACAACAATTCTCCATTGAAAATGATATTCTTATCAGTGCTACTGGCGTACGCTACCCACGTATTCAATACGAAAGCAAACTTCATGAAGATTTGGCTTATATTTTAAAAGATCCAAAACAAGCGCAGCATATTCATAAAGCCTATATCAGGCATATCCTTCCCGTTTTGTTAGGCCCAAGTCATGAAATGGTTCACGAGGCGTTCTCAAAAGGACTTTTGGAAGTATGTATCTTGTTTAACCATCCCAAATTTTCTCCTAAAGACGCCCTCATGAATGCGTTAGGGCATCAAGGACCTCTTACAGCTGAGTGGGCTCTTGAGCATGAGATCGACCTCTTTCATTTTGTGACAGAAGCAAGCCAGCCTCTTTATCCAGAAGTCAAAAAACAAAAACACGCCTCAACCCGCATTGTGATTCTTACAACAAGTGCTAGCGGCGGCAATCATTCTGTTGCGGACGCGCTTGTGTCTTTCTTATCCGAAAATACAAACATCGAACCCATCTTAATTGACATTGAAACTTTGGCACATCAAGTTGAGGGGATGAAGCTCGCTACAGGAACTCATACATTCGATATGATCTATTCGTCGATTTTTCAAAAGACGGATGAATTCAATGTCATTCTTGATCGTGAAGACCTCGACCGCATGATCCATCAATACATCCCCTCCACGCTCCTGGAAAAACTAAAGTTGCACATTCTTGAATTACACCCCGATCTGATCATCTCTACCAGGACCTATGTCGCTGATGATGTAGCACTGGCCAGCCTTGGCATCCCCTTTCGCATGATACATACAAACTTTGAAGTGAGTTTGTTTCTCAAAACTTTGTATGGAAGAATCCCTTCTGAGTTCATCCGATTTTGGATGCCCAGCTTGAAACCAAGCGTTTTTAAATCTTTATTCGAATGGCATCACGCATCCCATCTTTATAATGAAAATGACGATTTTGATACTCTTCTTCAAAAAATCTCCAATCTTTTGCATGTTCCTCCGAATACGCTTGAAAAGCAATTTGAGGAGTTTGGTTACGCTGTCCGTCCCGAGTTTTATCCCATTGAAGATGAAAATCGATTGGCGGCATTAAGAGCAAAATGGAAAATCAGTGCTGAAGAGATCCCCATTTTTATTTCAATGGGAAAGTATGGAAGCGGGGCCATCAAATGGATATTTAACACCTTACGTAATTCAACAACAGACCTTCCTTTAAAATATTTATTTCTTTGTGGCAAAAATCATTCCTTAAAAAGTGAACTTGAGACAGAACTTTCAAAGATGAATTCGTTAGCAGACCATTTCGCAGTGTACGGGGCTCTTTCCGCAAACGAAATGAATGAAATAATGAACGTATCTTTATTGGGAATTTCCAAGACGGGAAGCGCTTCCAGCGGAGAAGCATTGGTAGTCCATCGCCACTTACTGATTATGAACTATTATCTATGGGAAACAGCCAATGCAGACCATCTGGTAAAAACCGGTCTAGCCACCCAATATACAGAAACTTTACCACTCATGAAGCAGGTTGAGGCTTGTCTGAAAAAAGAGCTGTTTTCTAGAAAAGCATTCAATCCCTTCGAAGATTGGCAAAGCCATTTGACACATCACCTGAAAGAGTTATTTAAAAGATGAAAATCGCAATTGTCGACCACATGGTAAATTATGGCGGAGGCAGCAGAGTGCTTCGAAATTTGCTTCCTGCCATTAAAAAGCTGCGCCCGGATTGGACTCTTGTCTTTTATTGCAATCAAGCCTCAATCGAACGGGATGGTTTACGAGATGAACTTTCTCCCTATCTTGATATCAAGGGATTAAAATCGGCTAAACTGGCCAATCTAAAACTCATTACCACAATGAAAGGAGGAAAAACCATCGTTCATTTCTTCCAAAGAAAATTTCGAAAATTTCTCGCTTTCTTTCCTTACTTTTTTTCAGGAGCCTTGCACAAAGAAATCGAAGATATCGCAAAAAACTGCGATTTGATCTTTTGTCCTTGGCCCTATTTGATTGAATGTCCAATACTCGACTCCTCCATTCCTGTTGTCTCTATTTTTCATGATTTTAACTTCCGATATTATTTTAATGGACCCACCATACATCCTGTTCACCTGGATTGCCTCAATCAAGAAATTCCTCGATGGTTGAATCTTTCAACGCCCGTTGTTTCTACACACTTTATGAAACGAGAGCTTGAAAAGTTCTATCCCGAATTTGGGCCCAAAACAAATGTGATCCACCTCTCTTCTTTGGTAGGAGAAACAGATATGGATCTCTGTGAAGCAAAAAAAATTGTTGAGTTCTTTGGGATCTTTGGCCCTTATTTGTTCTATCCCACAAATACAAGTACACATAAAAATATAGGAAACCTCCTCACCGCTTTTTATCTACTTGGGAAAAAATACACTGACCTAAAGTTAGTCCTTGCAGGATTTGGCACAGAAGTTGTGAATGGACATGTCAATTCATTTGGTTTGGAAATAGGAATGGATCATCGAGATGTTATAGGCCTTGGATATGTAACCAATATGCAAGTAGATGCTTTGATTCAATGTGCACAGGTTGTGGTATCCACATCACTGTATGAAGCAGGCTGCGGTCCAGGCCTGGACGCATGGAAAAAAGGGGTGCCGGTAGCCATGTCAAATATTGCTCCATTTACAGAACATTTAGAGGTGCAAGGGGTGAAAGCGCAAATTTTCGATCCCAAATCGCCTGCCGATATTGCGGAAAAAATTGAATCTATTTTAAGCAATCCGCAGCAAGCAAAAATGGATGCTATGGACTCTCAGAAAAAACTAGCGCAGTATGATTGGAGCTGCGTAGCGCAAAAATATATCAATGTTTTCGAGAAAACTTTTAAGATATTACCCCCGCAAAAAAAACCAAAAAGCGGCTCAAAAGAACCCCAAAATCGACAGAAGCTAAAGTTTAGGACAGCTTCTAAGGAGTGTAATGGAAAAAATTCCCATATATCGCCCTCATTTACATGGCAATGAGAAAAAGTACCTTAACGAGTGTATTGATTCCACCTGGATTTCTTCAAAAGGCCCATTCCTTGCACAGTTTGAAAACCGATTTCGAGAGTTTGTAGGCTCTGAGTTTGCCATTTCTGTCTGCAATGGAACGGCAGCGCTCCATCTGGCTCTTCTAGGCCTTGGGATTAAGGCGGGCGATGAAGTCATTGTCCCTTCTTTAACCTATGTATCCTCCGTCAATGCGATCGCATATACTGGAGCCGATCCCGTATTTGCCGACTCTCTTCAATCGAACTGGCAAATAGATCCAGATGATGTGCGGAAAAAAATCACCTTAAAAACAAAAGCTATCCTGGCCGTTCATCTTTATGGTCACCCGTGCAATATAGAAGCGTTGCAAAAAATCGCAGATGACGCTGGGATCTATTTAATTGAAGATTGTGCAGAAGCATTCGGAGCCTATTGTAAAAATACTCACGTTGGAAATATGGGAGTTGTTGCAACGTATAGCTTTTTTGGCAATAAGACAATTACTACAGGAGAGGGAGGGATGGTAGTCTGTAAAGATTTTAACCTCTATAACAAACTTTCCAGTTTGAAAAACCAAGGCAATGATTCTATTCGTTCTTATTGGCATACACAGATCGGTTATAATTATCGCATGACCAATCTCTCGGCAGCCATTGGTCTTGCCCAAATCGAACAAGCTCCTGAAATTCTTAAAAAAAAACGGATGCTTGCGCATCAATACCAGGATCGTTTGCAAGGGCTTCCCCTGCAAATCCATCAAGAAAATCGAGGATACACTCACTCTTACTGGATGATTTCTATCTTGTTAAATGCTGCAAAAGACAGGGATCCTCTCCGAAGTTACCTCTCTTCTTGTGGAATTGAAACACGTAATTTTTTCTATCCGACTCATTGTTTGCCAATGTATGAAAAAGCTGCATCCGGTCCATCCTGCAAAAACGCTATTGACATTTCCTGTCGAGGAATCAATCTGCCCAGTTTTCCTGATCTTACTGATTTGGAGGTTACATTCATTTGCGAACAAATTACGAGATATTATCATCAGAATCTCTTGTCCTCATCGGATGCGGCGGACATGCTAGAAGCGTTGCAGCCGTCTATTTAAGTTGCTATCCTGAAGCATCTCTTCTTTTTGTCGATAAAATGGCTATGCCACGCGAAGAAATCTTAGGATTTCCGGTTGTGCCTGACTATCCTCAGGATATGGCCCGTTGCTTTTTATCTGTGGGAGATAACAAGAAGAGAAAGATGTATTGGGAGGAATTTAGCCAATCGCAAAAATTGGATCCAATCATTGCGCCATCCGCTCTTATTAGTACGCAGACCCAAATCGGCAGAAATGTTTTTATCGGAAATCTGGCGCATATCGGCCCCGAAGCTAAAATTGGCCATAACACAATCATAAATACAGGTGCAATTATCGAGCATGAGGTGATGGTTGGAGATCATTCCCACGTAGGTCCCAGGACTGTCATTTCGGGCCGTTCGACCATTGGCAGCCTCACTATGATTGGAGTGGGGGCAATTGTCAAAGATTCTATCCATGTCGGGTCCAATATCGTTATAGGAGCAGGCGCTGTGGTAGTAAAGAATCTTTCAGAGCCAGGTATTTACGTTGGATGTCCAGCAAAATTGCTACGAAAATTCTAAAGCAAATGCTTGAGGTGGACAAATGGATGGCTATCTGCTACAAGAAAATTTACTTGAGATTTTTTATGCCAGGTCGCGTGGAGATTAAACAGATTCTCAAAACCAGCAACAGTTGGAGTGGGACTCCTTTGCCCGGTTTCAATTCAGGAAAAACAGAATTCAAGATATTGCTTTTCAAAATAACTCCGGGAGGGAAGACGACCGTTCATGTTCATCCTTTGAATGGAGCGGGCTATATGATATCCGGAGAACTCACGATGTTTTCCACCGGAGATCCTCATGGAAGTTTTGACAACTCAAATCAGGTAAAACAAATTACACTCAAGGCCGGCGATGCTTGGGCTGAATCGGTCAACATTTGGCATTATGGACAAAATCAAGGCAACCAAGACGCAGAATTTGTCCTGATGTTTGCGGGACAGGTAGATGTGCCCCCAACCCTGTCTTTGGGGACATGCAAATAGACCTTACAAATTTAAACAATACGAGCGCCACCATCGACATAGACAATCGATCCGGTCGCATATCCGCACTGAATTAAATAACGTGCGGCTTCGGCGATATCTTCCGGTTGTCCTACTCTTTTTGCAGGCAATCGTTGCGCTGTCTCTTCAAATGCTGTCAAACGTTCCTTTTCAGGCACCTCATTCCAAACGGGCGTCACAACTGTGCCAGGCGCGATCGCATTGACTCGAAGAGGAGAAAGTTCAAGGGCCAACGCACGGGTTAAACCTTCAATTGCAGCATTGATCGCACTGCCAGCAGCAAAATTCATGAAAGGCCTTTGACCTGCAATTCCGCAAAAAAATGTGATCGACCCACCCCTACGTTGGTGTGGCGCGCCAATCTTGGCAGCCATGTATTGCCCCCAAAATTTGCTATCGAAGAAGTGCTTAGCATCATTGAGCGGCATGTTTAAAAAAGGCCCCATTACAAAACTTGCCGCTGAGGTTACTAGATGATCGAAAGCCCCCACTGCATCAAAAAATTGAATCACCTCTTTTTCTTTTGTAACATCCACAACATAATCCTCTGCCTTGCCTATCGTTTTTACTGCTTTTTCCAATTTTTCTTTCGAACGACTTGCGATGACAATTTCATGCCCAAGAGCATGCAACATCTTTGCGATAGCAAGACCCATTCCTGAGCTGCCGCCAATAATCACTGTCTTTAATTTATGTCCCATCATTTAATCCTTATACTCAAATTTGATTTATACCCAAATTGATTCACTTGTCAAATTCCCGATTCTTCAGGTTGTTTCGGTATATACTAAAAAAACAATTGCAGAAAAATACCATTTATATTTAAAATGATTGTAATGAATTTAATTTTTATGAAAAAAAATAATATATATTATAAATAATTTAAATTAATTAATATTGATTTATTAATCCCTTTATAAAAGGAAGATGGGTTGCATGATAAATACAACAAATTTCAAGTCACAATCAAACTGGTCAGACTGGATACAAGAAGATAATTCGGCCACACCCCAACCAAGTGTTGAAAACAGTAGCAGAACAGTCAGGTGGGGGGACAATGACTGGGCGCAAGAAGATGATTGGGCTACATCCCAACCAAGTTTTGAAAATAAAAATAGCATTTCCAAGAGGGACAATAAAAGAGAACAGCCGCGAACTTACAAAAAACACAATTCAGGGAATCGTAATCGATTCCCTTCATCAGCATCTTATTCTCAAAAAAATCCTTCCAAGGTAACTTATGTGAAAAAATCTCAAGAGAGCTCGTTCCCAAAGAAAAACAAGGACATATCCCCTCCTGAGTTCAACTTTCACTCTAACCTGGGAGACTGGAATCTGCTTGCTTGCCAAATAGCAGAGTCGCCCCCATCATGGCTTGCGGAGTGCCCATTGTTAGATGCGCTGGCCGATCCTCCTGAAGTTTTATCATCAGTAGCACAACTCCCCAAGCCGGCCTATAAATTGCTCTCCTGGCTTTCGTATATTCAATCAAATCTTACAAATTTCGATACGATCCAACAAGAACAACTTGGCCCTATTTTAAATAAATGTGTAGAAGCTCTGAATGCCATAAAAGGCGAGGCGGAGAATGATCCTTTTTTCAATCAACTGAAAGATCAGCTCAAAAAAAGTGCTATAGGGATATTAGCCACAGCTTCGAGAGAATATATCAATCAGGATGGTTTAGCGATAGGGCGAGCTGGACTTGCCGGTTCTGTAGCAAAAGAGGTGCGCGTTGCACGAGAGGCTTTAAGACAACAGATCCCTTATCTGTCAAACGATCGCCCTCAAAACCCTTTTACTTGGGTAATCGCCAAAGAAAAAGAAACTGAGCGATATTCGATTGCTCGAAGCGGAAGAATTTGGATGCCGGACTATTTGGAGGAAGTGAATCGGAAACAAAAGGATTGGGAAGATGTATTTGCATCCGATACTTTTCATTTGGCTCCTGTCTCCATTCCCCCTATTACAATAGATATTCTGACTGCAATTGGAGCGGAGATTTTAGCCTTTAAAGAATGGACAGGTGATTTAGATATGGTTAGCAGGAATTTTGCCGGGCGAGTCGGTAACATTTTCGGGATTCATGATCAAGATCAGAAGCAAGAGTACTTCTTGCGATTCAAAAAATATTTTGAGTTGGCGCTGACTCAAAAAAAATGGAACGATCTTGAGGCAGTGATGGGCAATAGGAAATGGAGCCACCAAATCAATCTCGCCTCAAAAGATGTAGAGGATATCTTGTCCATTATATCAGATGATGATCCGGTCACACCCAAGGCACAAATAACCATGTGGCTTGCTACATTTGCTTGTGGAGAGCCCAAAATCGCCCTAGAGTATTGCCGAGAGCTATCTCTTCTTTCAACAGAAGAGAAAGAGCAATTGCCTGCGACATTGGGTGAAAGGTTAGAATTGTCCTCTTTTAAGAGCAATCGACAGACGGGCGAAATTGATTCTAAAGTTATTTGCATAAAATGTCTCCATTCTTGGGTTCTTCTAGAATCTTTCTATTGGGCGATTCGTCAAACTGGTGTGGAGTTAGGAACTATCGAACAGCTAGACGGTTGGCTGTTTTATATTTGACAAAGAACACATTTTCGAGTTACAGTGATCAAAAAGGCTCGATATGCTTGCTAGCATGACAGGCTTCGGGCGTGCTGTTACCGATGCTCCCTTTGGTCAGCTTATCGCCGAAATCCAGTCTGTCAATCGTAAATATCTTGAGATTTTCGTTTCCTTGCCAAAAGAATTCAGCCGATTTGAACAAGATGTTCGGTCCTGGATCTCTGCAAAAATAGCAAGGGGACAGGTCTCGGTCAGGCTCTATTTGATCCCGAATGATCAAGCCTCTGTTGCAACACTTCCGGATGCAGCTGCTTTAAATGAGATGAAAAAAGGATGGGAAAAAATCGCAAAAAGCTTGGGATATGGTACGGACGCGATCGACTTTAATTTTTTGATGCTTCACTCCCCCATCCGCGAAAAGATCCATTTCGCTGAAGATCGCGATGTATCCGATGTGAAAAAATGCATAGAGCAAGCTCTCAGTGGATTATTGGAAATGAAGCGAAAAGAAGGGAATGCTTTAGTGCGCGATGTGAAACAGCGGTTTGTTAAAATACAAAAACATTTAAAAGAGATCGAACTACAAGCACCACTCGCTGCCCAGAAGATGCAAAAAAATCTCCTGGCCAAGCTGCAAGACCTAAAACCTGGCGCTCTTTCCCAAAAATTCCAAACACAGGAACCTCGCCAAAGCTCCCGCGGTTCGAGTCTTGCAAAGCGGGCTAGTGCAGCACAACCCGCTTTACAAGACTTGGGTCCCAAGGCGTGGCAGGAATTTTTGGGAAAGAGCGCTAACAACGAGCTCGATGACCGGATTGCAAGAGAGCTGATTTTATTTGCCGATAAAGTGGATATTACGGAAGAAATCACAAGATTAAAATCCCATTTCCTTCAATTTCAAGAGATATTAAAAAGCCAAAAAGAATCGGTTGGACGCAAGATCGATTTTTTGATTCAAGAAATGGGTCGCGAAATCAATACGATCGGCTCCAAATCGCCCGATGCGCAAATTTCTCATACCGTGGTGAATATAAAAAGCGAATTAGAAAAAATTCGAGAACAAATACAAAATATCGAGTGATGAAGCTTTTAGGCGGACTGAGTCCCGGGTTACTCTTTGTAGTAAGCGCGCCTGCCGGAACGGGAAAAACAACCCTTGTTCGAATGCTGACAGATGAATTTGACTGTGTCATTGAAAGCGTTTCGTATACCACGCGAAAAATACGGCCGGGAGAAATCGAGGGACGCGATTATTATTTTGTAAGCGTTGTAGAATTTAAGAAAATGGCGGCAACCGGGGAATTTTATGAGTATGCTGAAGTTTTCGGAAATTATTACGGGACATCCAAAAAGATAGTTGAAGGGCAATTAAAACAAGGCAATCATGTAATCCTTGTAATCGATACACAAGGAGCGCGGATTCTCAAGAAGATTCTGCATGCCGTTTATATTTTTATCCGCCCTCCCAATTTCGAAGAATTAAAAAAACGGCTTCATGGACGCAAATCAGAGAGCCATGAATCCATTGAAACCCGCCTTTCCTGGGCGGATGAAGAGATCGAAGCATCCAAAAATTATGACTATGTCATTGTAAATGAAAACTTGACTCTGGCATATGAGATTTTTCGGTCGATTTTTATCGCTGAAGAACATAGAAATCGGTTGAAATAAACTCTTCTTTCATTTAAACTGTATGTCATTGGAAAAGGCAATGTATACAGATTCATTAACGACAGAACGTTTAAGAAAAAAGTTCAAAAACAATTTCAATCTCTGCAATTTTGCAATTGAAATTGGCCGCAATTTAATCATGAGTGAAAATCAATCTCGATTGGAGGATATTTTAATAGCTGTTGAAAACCGGGCACACAAAGGACCAGTGAAGTAGTGAAGAGAGTTCTCGTCACTTCAGCGCTGCCTTATGCAAATGGGCCGCTTCATTTTGGCCATATTGCAGGAGCATATCTTCCAGGGGAATGCTACGCCCGCTATCAAAGATTGCTGGGCAATGATGTGCTCTATATTTGCGGCTCTGATGAATATGGGGTTGCCATTACTTTGAGCGCGGAGCTTGCGAATAGAACGCCGCGGGAACAGGTGGATTTATTCCATGAGATCAATAAAGCTTTTTTTGACAAACTGTGTTTTTCTTTCGATCACTATGGCCGGACGACTTGGCCGGGTCACGTTGCTGTAGTGCAAGATTTTTTTCATGCCTTGGACAAAAAGGGGTTGATTGAAGAAAGAACGGAAAACCACCTTTACTCGGAAGTGGAAAAACGATTTCTTGCCGACCGCTATGTAGTAGGCGTTTGCCCGAAGTGCGGTTTTGAAGAGGCGCGTGGCGATGAGTGCCAACGTTGCGCCGCCTCTTTTGAAGCCACCGATTTAAAACATCCCCGTTCAAAATTAAGCGGCTCGCCTCTTGTTTTAAAGCCGAGCGCCCATCTTTACCTCCGTTTCGACCGTTTTAAAGATCAGCTCATAGACTGGATCAAAAAGAAACACTGGAAAGAAAATGTCATCCATTTCGCGATGCGTTACATGGAAGATTTAAAGCCTCGTGCAATTACCCGCGATTCTGAATGGGGGGTACCTGTCCCGGGCCGTCCGGGAAAAGTTTTTTATGTCTGGTTCGATGCCCCCATCGGCTACATCTCAGCTACAAAAGAATGGGCGGAAAAAATTGGAAAGCCGGATAAATGGAAAGATTATTGGCTTCAAAATGAGACACAACTTGTCCAGTTCATCGGCAAAGACAATATTCCATTTCATGCTGTTTTTTTCCCCGCGATGCTCATGGGACAGGATCTTCGCTATAAACTACCGGATGAAATCCCTGCGAATGAATTCCTGCTTTTGGAAGGGCGGCAATTTTCCAAATCAGAAGGATGGTATATCGATTTGGAAAATTTTTTTACTAAATACACAGTAGATCAGGCCCGTTATGCACTCGCCGCAAACGCACCTGAGTCAGCCGATTCTGAATTTAGTTGGAAAGATTTTCAAAAACGGTGCAATGCTGAGCTGCTTGGAAAATTTGGGAATTTCATCCATCGCGTCTTGTGTTTCACCAAGGCTCATCTCGCTTCGCAAGTCCCTGCCCTAAAAACTTTAAAAGACGAAGACCAAAGCTTTTTGGCACAAATCAATCTTCTCATGGAAAAAATTTCGAAATGCTATGCCTCTTTTCATCTTCGCAAAGCGACACAGCATTTAATGGAATTGGCCCAGCTCGGCAACGCTTATTTCGATGCAAAAAAACCGTGGCTTTCTGCCAAAAATCCAAATCAACAAGAAGAGATGGAAACGACCCTCAGCGTTTGCATAACATGCATTTTGAATCTAGCGCTTGCCGCATCCCCAATCATTCCCAAAACGGCTCAAAAAATTTGGGAAATGCTTGGATTCGATGGCTTGCTTGAAAAACAAAACTGGCAACAAATCCAAAATGGAGACCATTTTGTGAGTAAAACGCTCAGGGAACCTGAGATCCTCTTTCGAAAAATCGAAAATGAGGAAATTGAAGAGCAAATTACACAGCTTGGGAATTAAGTTACCAAAAAAGCGGCTTTCGCAGCTTGAAAACCATGGAGCACTCCTTCTTCATACCGAAAAAGAGGATGCATTTCCAATTCAGGGAAATCGTTTGGCTGCAATATATCGTCCTCTGTAACATGAGGGATGATCCGGCGCGCTTCTTTTAAAAGATGCTGTTTTTGATTTTCTATCAATTCATCGAACAGACAAAGAATCTTTTTTTCCATTGTTCCTCTTTTTCTGGAAAAAGCTAACCATTAAATGTGCCGCTTCCGCTTCAAGAATGCCGCGTGTAACATCGATCTCATGCATTGGATGGTGTTGGGTAAAGAGATTTATCCAGCTTCCATTCGCCCCTAAACGGAGGTCGGGGGCTGCCCACACAAGCCGCTCTACGCGAGAGGCCAATAGCGCGCCGGCGCACATGGGGCAAGGCTCAAGGGTACAGTATAAAGTGGTTTTAGCAAGACGCCAATTTGCTAAATAGGCCGCGCCCGCAGTCATGCAAATCATCTCCGCATGTGCTGTTGCATCTTGCAGCAGCTCAACTTGATTGTGCCCTCTTGCAATCACTTTGCCTTCAAAAACCAAAACGGCACCTATCGGTACCTCATCCGCATCAAATGCTTTTTGCGCCTCTTTTAAGGCTTCCCGCATAAACAGTAAATCAGATTCGATCATTTGAAATGAGTTTCTTTTGCAGAGAACGGACCTGGTTTTTCAGCGCTTCCACTTCTGTAGTGTATTTTTTCAACACTCCGGCAATTTTTCCTTCATATTTTTTTTGGAGCCGTGACAGCTCGCTTGCATGGCGCTCTTTGACCTTTTCAAGGGTTTGTAAATCTTGAAATTCTTTTTCCTCTGCCTGATCTTGCGCTGCTTCCTGCTCTGCCGCGATGCGGAGTTTTTCAAAGACCGTCTCGGGAAAAACGACCTCGTTCAGGACTGCAAACAGATAAACCGGAAGATGGCCAAATTGTTCAGCAGACCCTTGAAGAATTTGTTCGCTTTGCTCTTCAGTCAAGCTTTCAATTTCCTCGTAATTTTGAGTCATTTGACTCAAATGCCCGGCAAAATGAGAGTAAATTTCACCATGTTTAAACACCCAATGATTGACAATCCACTCGGCTAAATCTGGGTCGGTGCCTTCTAATAAAATTTTTTCATAGGTTGCAAAAATTTCTTCAGTGGTCAGCCGATTCAATGGCCGGTTCCCAAAATGGGCCTTTGCAAAGGCGGGGCTTGCCGGTAAATGGTCCGTCTTAATATCCTTTTTGATCGCGCTCAGAACATGAGAAATCCATGGCCGAATGATTTGAAATCCGTTTTTCATGTATACCTTCTGCAAAGTTGATGGAAATCGTAGCGTAAAAGAGCCAAAAATTCAAGTATAAGAGCAGACTGTTAGATGAAAATATGGCAACGCTATCTCTTGGGGCATTTAATCCGTACGTTTTCTTTTTTTCTTATTTGCATTTTAATTTTTTATATTGCGATCGATTTCTCCATGAACGGCGTCCGTTTCCTTTCAAAAGAGACGACTTCCTGGCTGGACATCACAGCAAATTATTTTCGCCATTTTTCCAAATTCACCTCCCTTTTCTTTTCTCTTTCTTTGCTTTTAGCCATGCTGAGAGTGCTTCTCGATCTAAGCGCCCATAGAGAAATCATTGCTTTGCAAATGGCCGGCTTACCTTTAAAAAAACTCCTTGCTCCATTCTTTTTTTTCGCGGCGATCCTTGCGGCTGTTATGCTGATAAACTTCCAATGGATTTCCCCTGATGCGCAGCAAAGCGCTGATCATTTTTACAAGGCTCATTCATCTCATTCCTATCTCAAATCGAAAGTATTCTCTCTCATTTTGCAAGATGGATCGGAACTCGTTTACCAAAAATTCGATCCTATAGAAAATGAGCTATTCGACGTGTTTTGGATTTGTTCATTCGATAAGATTTGGCATATCAAGCGTCTTGCCGTCGATTCCTCCCCTCCTGCGGCGAGAGGCGCCGATCTTTTCATCAGAGAGAAAAATGGATCGCTCGAAAAAAGCGATTCTCATGAGCAGCGGTTTTTTCCTGAAATTTCTTGGCAGCAGGGGGCTATCCTGCAAAACTACGTCCCGTTTGAAAACCGCTCGCTTACGACGCTTTGGCAGCAATCGAGAGGCAATAGTTCCGATAAACAAAAAAGCGCCGCCCATTTGCATTATAAGCTTGCACAGCCTGTCATCTTGTTTTTAATGATTTTTTTGGCGGCTCCATTTGCCATCCGCCATTCACGCACTCGGCAATCGCTCGGCTTGATTGCTCTTTCTCTTTTTTCCTTCGTCGGGCTCATGACACTCCTCGACGCCATGCTCATTTTAGCGGAAAATCAGGTAGTGCCGCCGAAATACGCGATTTGGGCGCCGCTAGTGGTCCTTTTGGGCATTTTCCAATGTGCAAAATCGAGTGTATGATAACATCCATGTATGCCTGCGTCAGATGTCTATTGTCAGCTTTTGAAGCATTCGAAACAGATTCATACTTATAGATCTGTGTTAACCCTTCTTCATTGGGATCAGGAAACATACATGCCTCGAGGAGCTATAGAGCCGCGCAGCCATCAGATCGCCCAAATGTCCGAACTCATCCACAAAGAAAAAACAGGACGCAAATTCAAAAGCGCCTTAGAAAAATTAGTTTCCCTTTCCAGCGGAAAGATCAAGCGCAAAGGGTTATCGAAAGAGCAGCGGGTCAATATACGGGAATGGAGGCTCGATTTTTTAAAAGCCACAAAACTGCCCTCCTCTTTCGTGAAAACATTTTCTCAAATCACATCGGAAGCAAGCCAAGTTTGGTTGACAGCGAAAAAGGACAATAATTTTCACCTTTTTGCCCCCTTTCTGGAAAAAATCATCTCAATGAACCGGAAAAAAGCCGATATTTTGGGATTTTCCGACCATCCTTACGATGCTCTTCTTGAATCCTATGAACCGTGTATGACCACCGCTCGCGTCACCGTGATGTTCAAGCATCTGCAAAAAGAGCTCACACAACTCCTTAAAAACCTGCTGCCCGTCAAAAAAACTGATGATTCCTTCCTTCATATAAAAGTGGAAGACGAAAAGCAGCTGGCTTTGGGCCGCTCCCTCTTATCAAAATTGCCTATAGACAAGGCATGTACCAGATTGGATTTGTCTTCTCATCCTTTTTCCCTTGCGCTTCATCCTCATGACAGCAGAATTACAACCCGCTTGATTCCAAAAGCCTTTATGAGCAATCTCTTTTCCATCCTGCATGAAACGGGCCATTCTTTTTATGAAATGGGCCTTCCTGTGGAACATTGGGGTACGCCTCTTGGAGATTTTGTCTCATTGAGCATCCATGAAAGCCAGTCTCGTTGGTGGGAGACTCTCATTGGACGCAGCCTCTCTTTTTGGAAATTTTTTTATCCCGACCTTCAAAAAGATCTTCCGTTTTTAAGAAAAATTTCCCTTGAACAGTTTTATCATGCCATCAATCAGATCCACCCCTCTTTCATTCGCGTAGAAGCCGACGAAGTGAGCTATTGCCTTCATGTAATCCTCCGTTTTGAAATTGAAAAAATGTTGATTAGCGGCCAGTTATCCATTTCCAATCTTCCCGAGGCGTGGAATGCAAAAATGAAAGAGTTGTTTGGAATCGTCCCTCCTACAGATACGTTAGGTTGTCTTCAAGATATTCACTGGTCGCTTGGGGATTTTGGATACTTTCCCACTTATGCGCTCGGCAATTTGTGTGCAGCGCAATTTTTCTCCACATTTGCAAAAGAGCATTCAAATTGGGACAAACGGGTAGAAAAAGGGGATTTCGCATTCATCCGCGATTGGCTGAAAAGTAAAATCCATTGCTGGGGCCGTACGTACAATTCTGAAGAGCTCGTCAAAAAAGTGACAGGAAAGCCGCTTAGCGCCGATGCCTATTGTTCTTATCTGAAAAAAAAATATTTATGATCGATAGACCTCTTTCGTAATACCATTTTTGCACATTAAGAATACTCGAGCAGCCAGAGTCCAAATGGCAGCTCCTGGAAAATTGCCAAAAATCTTATTCTTGGATAGAATAACTTCTGTCATCCCGCATAGTGACCCTATGCGAAAGCCACGGGCTCCGGCTCGTGGTTTCTTTTTATCTGGACGAAATGAAACGCGATCGAGTCATCTCCTTTATCGATGGATTTAATCTCTATCATGCGATAGCTGATTTAAATCGACCCTATCTTAAGTGGCTTGATTTGTTCCTGCTTTCCAAACAGTTCGTTAAGCCAGTTTCAGAAGAATTGAAAAAAGTTTTTTATTTTTCTGCTTTTGCTGAACATTTGAAAGAATCGTCTCAGAAGCGACAAAAGATCTATATAAAAGCTTTAGGGTTGAGAGGCATACAGCCAGTTCTAAGGCATTTTAAAAACAAGGATCGTCGGTGTCCCGACTGTAGGTACAAGTGGACAGGCCACGAGGAAAAAGCTACGGATGTTAATATCGCATTACGACTTCTTGATCTTGCCTATAGAGATGAATTTGATCGAGCCTTATTGTTTACTAACGATTCCGATCTTGCCCCGGCCATCGAGTTAGTGAGATTGCGTTTTCCAGCAAAACGCATTACAACGATAGTGCCGCCTCATCGATATCATAGCAATGAGTTAATTCGAGCTTCTTCGGATAAATCTAAGGTTAGTATTGCGCAGTTGGAACGATGTCTTTTATCCGAGAATTTATCCGATGCCTCAGGTCTTATATCCGTCAGGCGCCCGAAAGAATATGATCCAACCGTTGCTCATGGTTTGCATTAGAAAAGCAAAATGAAATGATTGCCTATGTTGCTCGAGCATTTTGTCACGATTCTCTTGGAGGCAATCCGGCCGGTGTTGTCATTGTAGATCGAGAGCTTTCGTTGACTTCAGCTCAAATGCAGGTGATTGCAAAAAAGCTTAATTTTTCGGAAACGGCTTTTATTTCATATACAGAGTCTCATTCCTATAAAGCTCTATACTTTACACCGACTTCTCAAATCGATTTTTGTGGTCATGCGACATTGGCAGCATTTGGAGTGCTCAAACAACTTGGATCACTAAAAAATTCAGTTTATCCATTGGAGACCCAAGCAGGAAAATGCGAAGTAGTTCTAAGAGATCATTTGATCTTCTTGAGCCAACCTCTCCCTGTTTTTGGAGAGAACATCGAGAAAACTGAGATCACTCCCATTCTGGGAGATGTGATTAGCGCAAGTGAGCCCTCTCCTCGGATTGTCTCAACAGGGCTTCGCGATATTTTTGTTCGGGTGCAGGATGAGAAATGCCTGCAATCGTTAAAGCCCAATTTTGGGCTTATGTCGGAGCTCAATAAAAGGACCCATTCGATAGGCATCCATGTTTTTTCTCTGGATCGGCCTGGAAGCCAGGCGATTGCTCATTGCCGCAATTTTGCCCCACTCTATGGGATTGATGAAGAATCTGCAACAGGCTCATCTAACGGCGCCCTTGCATGCTATTTATTTGAGAGGGAGATGCTTCCTCTAGCTTCGGAACATTGGCTACTTTTTAGGCAGGGCGAGAATTTGAATGCTCCCTCTGATATTTACGTTCATTTAAGGACGCATGAAAGAACTATTGGAAGGGTGGAATGCGGAGGCGAGGTTGTTGTAGATGAAGCAAGAGAACTGAATGTGCCTTCAGATATCCAGTCCAGTTGAATGTTCTGAGATCCGATGTTTTCCAAGAAGCGGAAGACACTTGAATCTCCTGCTGAACAAACCAGTAACTCAGGTTATAGACAACCGGTGTTGGCGGCGTCTCTCCGCTTCAGCGAAACGTCTCTTCTGGTCCGACGTTTCCGGAATAATTGGGAATACCGATACAGGTTTATGTTGGTCATCGATCGCGACAAATGTGAAATAAGCTGAAAGAATATGCTTTTGCAGGGTCGTCCGGAAATCTTCGGCCAGCACCTTCACCCCTACTTCCATTGAAGTGCGCCAAGAGCGATTTATGGATGCCATACACACCAAAATATCTCCATGTCGGGCGGGATTCAAAAAACGGACGGAATCGATCCCCAATGTGACGCATACCCTTCCAGTATGCCTCTTGGCCACAACGGCCGCCAATGCATCGATGATCTGCATTACACGGCCGCCAAAAAGAGTGCCATGTGCATTAAGATCGTTGGGAAAAACTTCCACAACCTGATCAACGATCATGGAATGAGAAACCGGCTTTCCTAAGCTTGCATCCATTTCTTCCATCCCATAACAGATACGAAAGAAAATGGCAAAAAATCTTACCGCTTAGAGAACTGGAAGCGCTTGCGAGCCCCTTTGCGGCCATATTTTTTCCGCTCTCTTTTTCTTGAATCGCGAGTGAGATAACCGAGTTCTTTCAATTCGCTGCGAATCTCTTCGCTTTCCTGGACCAGGGCGCGGCTGATGCCAAGTCGGGTGGCAATGGCCTGCGCTTCCAATCCCCCTCCTTTTACCCGAATGATCAAATCGACTTTTTCAGGGTTGGAGAATTTTTGGATGGGAGCCAAAATTGTATCTCTTTGTAGTTGGAGAGGAAAATATGCTTCAAATGCCCGCCCATTGATATCGATAATTCCATTACCTTTTCTCAAGCGAACTGAAGCTACTGCGGTTTTTCTACGGCCAACGCCAATTGTCTCTTTCAACATGAAAATCCTTTAAATATTAGCGGAGATTGGGTTTTGAGCTTGCATTTGATGTTCGGGGCCGGCATAAATGCGAAGCTTCCTGAGTTGCTGGCTGCCAAGACGCGTCTTCGGCATCATTCCTTTAACTGCCCGCTCAAGAATCATCGTTGGCTTACGAGCCATAAGCGTTTCGTAAGGGATCTCTCGCATTCCTCCGATATACCCGGTATAGGTGCGATAAATCTTTCGGGCCGCCTTCATTCCCGTCACTACGATTTTCTCCGCGTTAACGATGATCACACCATCGCCGCAATCCACATGAGGGGTATAGTCAGGGCGATGCTTCCCTCGCAAAATCTTCGCCACTTCGGTTGCAAAACGTCCGAGCGTTTTCCCCGCGGCATCTAAAAGATACCACTTACGGGATCCGAGGGCTTCCTTCGTCGTTAAAAGTCGTGTCTTTTGTCTCATAGGCATCCAATGTAAATGAAAAAGGAGAATAGCGGAAATGGCTCTTTTTGAAAAGAGATTTTTCTTTAGAGACTAAGAGAGTGTCTGCAAATTAAATTTCAGTCGATTTTTCGGTTCTTTTGAGCCGATTTTCGATTAAAAATTGGGGGGTAATATCAGCTTTCGTATATGACCCCCCAATTTTTAATC
>DATIHO010000117.1:0-1502 GCA_035480615.1 Chlamydiales bacterium
TTTGGATTATTTTGGCCGCTTTTTGGTTCTTTTTGCGGGGGTTGTATACGAAGTTTGATACTACCCCCGCAAAAAGAACCAAAAAGCGGCTCAAAAGAACCGAAAAATCGACAGAAACGAAGTTTGTAGACAGTCTCTAAGGATGATTTACAATACGAACAGCTACCTGTTCATGGAGTGAGTTGTATGAAATGTATTCATATGTCAATCCAGATTCAGCGATAAATTCCTGAAAGGCTTTATATTCGTGGTTTTCCCATCCGTCATAGTTAAAATATTCATCAAAAACGATGATGGTTCCAGGAGAAATATGCTTTCCTAGATATTTAAAGATTGTTTTTGTTGACTCGTAAAGATCTGCATCCAGGTGAATTAGAGCAATGGATTGATCGTGAATAGTGTCTACAAAGAGAGGTAATACCTCTTCAAATAAGCCCACGTGTAGACGGATGTTATTGAGAACCGGAGGCCTGAAAGAGTCGTCTTTGAATCCAAAAGTACCTTTGACTATTCCTCTTTCCTTCCAATCTTCGGGTAGTCCCTGAAATGAATCAAACCCATGTACTATTGTTCTTGGGCATAAGGCTGCAATGAAATTTATAGACCTGCCTGTGCATACACCGAATTCCAGAACCAATCCTTCTGGCCGGATCAAATCGATAGCATGGCGCATATGATCGGCATCACTATCCAGAACTCGAGCTTTTTGCATGTGCTGTCGTATATAATTAGCTGTAGTTTCGTGATTCCATACTGATTTTCCGTATGGATAAAAGTGCAATACCTGAGGACTTGAAATGGTGTTTTCAATCGGCAGCAATGGCATTCTGTTAATCACAGTTTTCCAGTCAAATCCGCTGTTTTCCATGTCGGTTGCAATCAATCCGCTGCTGAATGCAATCAATCCGGTGCTGAATAGGTTTGCTATCATTTTCATTTTAGGCTTGGGCTCCCGTTTACAGTATGAAACTGCTGGAGCACTATATTGAAAAGACGCGCGCCTGTCAATTCCACCAGGCCGCATTCTCAGGACTTTTGAATTGGAAAGATTTAAAAAAACCTTTATGCTTTTTATAAAACGGCAAAAGGCGATCATGGAAATTTGGTTAGATACGATTAATTTTCAAGCAATTGAGCAAGCGGAATCCATGGGGTTGCTTCAAGGAGTCACAACTAATCCTGCCATTTTATCTGAGGAGGTGGGAGCTGATGCAGCAACTCTTCCTGTGGAGCTTTTCACTACTTTCATTGAGGAAGAGCCTCTTTCTGAAATCGCAACACAGAAATTACGTCAAAAATGGTGTCATTCTTTTGGCGGCGCCTCAGTCTGTGATATCGCTTTCCAATAGACCTCCTGCGTAATTCGACAACAGTCTCTTAGAAGCTGTCCTAAAACTCAGCTTCTGTCGATTTTGGGGTTCTTTTGAGCCGATTTTTGGTTCTTTTTGCGGGGGTAGTATCAAACTTCGTATACAACCCCCGCAAAAAGAACCAAAAATCGG
>DATIHO010000118.1:0-10699 GCA_035480615.1 Chlamydiales bacterium
TGGCCATAGAGAGAGGGAAACACCTGATCCCATCCCGAACTCAGCAGTTAAGCCTCTCGTCGCCGATGGTACTATGCGCAAGAGTATGGAAGAGTAGGTAGCCGCCAGTTTTTTCTTCCGCCCTGGTTTTTCCACCAGGGCCTTTTTTTATGACTTGGATGTATTATTGGATGCCATCGCAGATTGATTCTTTATTATCTCCTCTTTAATGCGTTCCTGGCAGCGCCGGCAAACATCAGGTTTATCATCGCCCCACGGATTACCGTACCAGTGCAGTAGCGCTCTCGTCTTACCGCAAGGCCCACCGCATTTTTTCGAAATGGCGCCTTTATTCCTGATGTGACACATCTCGCAGGTGGGTGTAGTCGATAGCTTCCTGCGTAGCATTTTTTCTATATTACATTGACTGCACACTCCCTGGATCTCATATTTATTTCCTTTCTCTCTTCGATTCTGCTCATAACAGCCGTTGCAGATGGGTGTAGTCTGTAGCTGCCTGCTTAGGAGTCTTTCCTTATTACATTGACTGCACATTCCCTGGAAATATGTACATTTAATTTTCTTGGACGATGCTTCGCTTGAGTGAGTGGGAGGGGGGGCAGTGTCACTGTCCTGAATCTCACCACGTTTCCGTTTCTTGGACGATGCTTCGCTTGAGTGAGTGGGAGAGGGGGCAGTGTCACTGGCGTCATTTTTGGGATTCTCAGCCTCCCGCATCTCGAAAAGAACATCAGGATCAAAATTACTAAAAGAGACAGGGGCAAATGACCCTTCAGAGAAGGCGATCGATCTGCCGGAATAGGATTAGAAAAAAAGGGAGTATAACATATCTCGAAAAAGAGGGCGGGCGATGGCTTTTTCGGATCAGGAACAGAGGATGGATCATAACTCATATCGTTATAATTATATGGACTAGTAATAGTAAATTTATCTATTGATGACATAATTAAATCCAAATTTTGTGTTAAAAACTTTTGTCTTTATTATAATAAATTTATGTTATTTCTGCAACTGATTTTTTTTTTATACTGGGTAATGTGAGACATGTGGTTTAAAATCGGACATCGAGGTTGATATCGATAGCATTTTGATTGAACATGCGCGACTCAACGGAAAGAGAAGCTTTCGAGTCACTCAAAAGTGTGGCCCCAACGGCCAGCCCCCATCGCCTTTGAGCCACAATCGATTTACAAACCGCATCCACTAAAATTGTCTCTTCTAAAGGCCAACGGACTAAAGCAATTATTGGCTCCGGTTCGATTTTTGCAATGAGATAAGTGGCGTGGACGTATGGCGCAATATACGTATAGCGCAAACACGCGCCTAAAGCAAATTGAGTCTCACTGTATTTGAATTGGAATTCATCCACAAGATTGAAGGCGAGCCCCTCGCAAAGAAAGCAGAGAGGTTTTTGGTTTGCAGCAAAATATTTAATATCGAGGCCAAAAGACAAATTGTGCATTTCGAATAAAAGCAATTTGCCTCCAAATCCCCATGAAAATTGCTGTTTTGATTTCATTTCCTGATTTAAACTGAGACACGATGATCCGAAAATGCCATATAGATCGAGCCTTTCTTCAAAATTGAGCGTTGCCATTCCAGCATTAGTCGATAATTTTGCAAATGTTTTGGTACTTGCACATCCGTTAATGTTGAATTCGTCTTTAAATCTTTGATGGTAAACAAAATCTTCAAGAAATGCCAGCCTCAACGAGATCCACGATCCGGATGAGGCGATAATACCCTGTTTTTCTAAAGAGGGTTCTGCAGGATTTCCGATGAGCATGGCTTGCAGTAGGTGAGGGAAAGAAAGCAAAAAAACAAGAAACTGTTGTCGCATTAAACGAGAAATACGGGTTAAAAAAACCTCCAAAATCGGTTGTCCTCGAGTTTTACGAGATGAGAGGGCGTCTGAATCTTTTTATATCAACATTTACAATGCAGAACAACTCAAAAAGGATTGCTAAAAAAAATATCGCTCTCTATTGAACAAATCATAGGAGTGAAAAACAATGACATTGAAAGATACTGCAAAACAGCTTGATTTGCTGCTTTCCAACCTAACAAAAGATTTATTAAAAGCGACTCGAGGCAATAAAGCTGCGGCGCAGCGGGTCCGTGTTGGCACGATTAAATTGGGAAGAGTTGGAAAAATATTTCGAAAAGAATCCGTTGCTGCAGAAAAAGGAGGCAAGCCGAAAAAGAAATTGAGGCTGCGCCTTAAAAAACGCGAATTTCGGAAATAATGTATAATTCTTCCAATGCAAAAACCATCCGAGACAGTTGATGTGCCAATCCAAAAATTTTCCGCCAAAGGATATGGCATTGGATTCTTGCCGGTAGGTAAAGAGATCGAGATTGCTCATGCGGCTCCCGGAGATATCGTTCGAGTCGAATGGAGAAAAAAAAGAGAGGATCCTCAAAAAGGGCGCCTTCTCGAAGTGTTGACTCCATCCTCAACCCGTATAGTGCCGCGATGCTCCCATGCAACCGTTTGCGGCGGCTGCTCTTGGCAACAGATCCGTTACGACGTTCAACTCCAAGAAAAAATGGAGCGAGTGAAAAAAGCCTTTGGAAATCACGCTGTTGATCCCATCATCCCTTGCAGCAATCCCTTTGGGTATCGGAATAAAATGGAGTTCACTTTTTCGCAAAATGGAGCCCGTACCCGCTTTCTGGGGCTGATGATTGCTCAGGCTGCGCCTTATGTTTTCAATGTCAACGAATGTCATTTATGCGCGCCATGGTTTTCCTCAGCTGTTGCATCTGTTCGTAACTGGTGGGAAAATACGGAACTGGAAGCTTACCGTCCTTCGAAAGATTGTGGAACTCTCCGTTATTTGACGCTGCGCGAATCGGTCCGAATGAAACAAAAAATGGCTGTCTTGAATATTTCAGGACATAGTGCATATGCACCAACTCGCTCCGATCTCGACGGATTTACTGCTGCGATCCGCAATGTAGCTGAAGACGCTTCGATCTTTTTGTGCATTCACCAGACAAAAAAGGGAAGGCCCACCCAATTTGTGGAGACGCGTCTCGCCGGACCCGATCATATGATCGAACAGCTCCATATTGCTCAAAGCATCCTTTCTTTTAAAATTAGTCCTGTCTCTTTTTTTCAACCGAATACCCTCCAAGCGGAAAAACTCTATGATACAGCGCTGTCTTTATTGGAACATCCTTCCGTCATCTATGATCTTTATTGCGGCACAGGAACGCTCGGCATGGCCGCATCCCGCATTGCAAAGAAGGTCATTGGCATTGAATTGAGTCCGGAAGCAGTTTTAGATGCAAAAGAGAATCTCCGCTTCAATGGCATTCAAAATATGGAGATCCATCAAGGAGATGTGGGTCAAACAATGCGCAAATTCATGGCAAGTCCTTCATTTTGCAATCCCGACGCTGTTCTCGTAGATCCGCCTCGAGCAGGTCTTGATCCTCTTGCCATCCAGCATTTAAAATATTTATCCCCTCGTACGATTGTCTATATTTCCTGCAATCCCATAACGCAAGCCGCAAATATCAAAGAGCTGGTCCAGGCGGGATACCGCATCCGCCGTTTACAGCCTGTTGATCAATTCCCTCATACGTATCACATAGAAAATATTGCATTGCTTGAAAAATAAAAGGTCTTTCAGGCATCCTTAGGGACCACCTCTAAAGAGGGTGTCTACAATGGGAGATTCTGTCGATTTTTGAGTTCTTTTGAGCTGATTTTCGATTCAAATTGTAGACACCCCCTGAATGCGAATTCTAAAAAGGATTTTTTATGAAACCGTCTATATTTTTTTTAATGCCAAGCGCAGCCATTTTTGCTCAAGACGCAACCCCGAGTCCGCAAAGCGGGATTACTTCGACATTGATTATGATTGGCATTGCACTTGTCTTTTTCTATTTTATTCTCTGGCGGCCTGAGCAAAGACGGCGCAAAGTTGCAGAACAAATGCGCTCTTCCCTGAAGAAGGGGGATAAAGTGACTGCAATGGGGATTCTTGGAAAAGTGGACCGAGTTCAAGAACAAACCGTTGTCTTGAAGATGATTGATGGATCCAAGATAGAAGTACTCAAAGCTGCAATCACAGATAGCCAGCCAGCTAAAGAAGACACGGACAAAGAAGAAGCTACACCTGAATCTTAGGGCAGATTATTAAGTATTTTTTTGCCATTGCGTTAATTTTTGAAGTGCCTGAAGAGGGGTGAGTTGATTTAAATCAAGCGATTTAAGCTCCTCTAGAATGGGGTCGATGGGAGGGGCAAAAAAAGAGAGCTGTTTGTATTCGGCTATTTTTTTTCGAGGGGTGTTTTTTTCGAACCGAGCCAGAATTTCCTCTGCGCGACGGATTGTTTTCATAGGCAATCCAGCAAGTTTGGCAACATGAATGCCATAGCTTTTGTCAGTGCCTCCTTGGATGATTTTTTTTAGAAATACAATGCCGGAGGAGGTCTCTTGAACGGAGGTTTGATAGTTCATCGCATGGGGAAATTCGGTTTCCAGCTGTGTCAATTCCCAATAGTGAGTTGCGAAGAGCGTTTTCGCCGCGCTTTTTTTCGTTGTCAGAAGGAACTCAGCCACTGCCCATGCAATCGAAACTCCATCATAAGTACTTGTGCCCCTTCCGATTTCATCTAAAAGGACAAGGGAGCGCTCTGTTGCATGATTGAGGATATTGGCTGTTTCGCTCATCTCGACCATGAAAGTGGAATGACCTCGCGATAGGTCGTCGCTTGCGCCGATGCGGGAAAATACTTGATCAATGACGCCAATGCGGGCCGATTTTGCAGGTACGTATGAGCCCATTTGAGCAAGGATTGCGATTAAGGCTACTTGCCGGATATAAGTCGATTTGCCGGCCATGTTGGGCCCTGTGATAAGCATCATTTGCCTTTCGCTGTTTAAGAGCGTGTCATTGGGAATAAAAGAAGCGGATCCAATGGATTTCTCAACAATTGGGTGACGCCCCTCTTCAATTTCAAGAACATCGGTCGTATCCACTACAGGTCTGCAAAATCGATCTCTTTTTGCGATTTTGGCAAGCGATAGCAATACATCGATCCGGGCAATTGCTTTCGAAGCGGAGGAGAGGCGGCACGCCTCTTTTGCAAGAGAAGAGCGGAGGATTTCGAACTGCTGCGCTTCTAATGCCCTGGATTGCTCTTCTGCGCTCAAAACTTGATGCTCAAATTGTTTGAGCTCATCTGTAATAAACCGCTCTCCATTTACGAGCGTTTGCCTGCGTTCGAATGAAGAGGGGACTTTTCCCGCTTGCGCTTTACTGACCTCGATATAGTAGCCAAAAGCGCGCGTGTAGCCGACTTTGAGCGTTTTGATGCCGCTTTCTTCCCTGAGTTGCGTTTGGTAGCGGGCCATCCAACTGATTGAATCTTTTGCAAGGGATCTCAGCCGATCCAGCTGCGGATGAAAATTATCTTTGAAAATTTCCCCCTCTCCGATTCTTAAAGGAGGAGAATCATTCATTGCGGAAAGAATTTGCGAGCTTAGGGGGGCGGCGTCGAAAATGACTTTGGCATCTGCCTGAATTTCAGGAGAGTCGATGGAAAGGAGAGTCTCTTTCAATCGCGGGAAATGGGAAAGAGAAGCGCCAATTGCGTACAAGTCGCGGGGACCGGCGATCCGGGAGGCTAATTTCATCGTAAGCCGTTCAATGTCCCTCACCTGCTCAAGGATGAAACGCACTTCATTTGCCAGATCTGGAAAGAAGAGAAAGCCGGCGATCGCATTTTGGCGCCGTTCAATTGCAGGACAAAGGAGAAGAGGTCTTTTCAGCCATGAGGCCAAAAGACGCCCTCCCATTGGAGTGGCAGTGACATCAAGGAATTCGAGCAGAGTGTTTTTCGCATCGATGCCCGATTCAATGAGTTCAAGATGTCGCAGCGTCATCCGATCAATGGCCATAAATTGAGAAGGGGATTCGGTTTGAATCGTTGTAATCTGCTCTAAACCAAGGTTGAGATCTTCCTTGAGATGCAAAAGCAGCATGCCTGCCGCAGATACGGCAGCCGCTCGGGAGCGCAGTCCAAACCCATCAAGATTGGAAACGTCAAAATGGAGTGCGAGGGCATCAGCTGCGATGCGGGGGTCGGTGCCTTGCCTTTGATTCAAGACAAAGGGAAACGCATGCGATAACTCTTCAAAAAAAAGGGGATGGGTTTCGATAAATTGGCTGGATGCCAAAAATTCCGCAGGGCGCAGACGATGGAGCTCATCGAGAAGAAAACGCTCTTCATCAAGTTCAGTCGTATAAAATTCTCCTGTCGTCAAATCGAGATAGCTCAAGCCAAAATGCTCACCGATTTTTGAAACCGAGGCGAAAAAATTATTCCGTTTTTCAGATAAAAGCTGAGAAGATACAACAGTCCCCGGAGTGATGATCCGATGAATTTCTCTTTTAATTAACCCTTTGGCAGCTTTGGGATTTTCAATTTGTTCCGCAATTGCGACTTTGTATCCTTTCGCAACCAGTTTATCGATATAGTTATCCGATGCGTGGAAGGGGACTCCGCACATGGCAATCCCCTGGCGGGCCGTCAATGTCACATTGAGCGCTTTGGAAATGATATGAGCATCTTCATAAAAAGCCTCATAAAAATCGCCAAGACGAAAAAAAAGAAGAGCGTCTTGGGCCTCCTTTTTGCAAGCGTGCCATTGGGCCATCATAGGACTTGGCTGTGTATCTAATTGCTGTGTCATTTTCAACTTGGATATCATACCATGGTTCCCATGTTTCGGCAACGATCTCTTCCCTCTGTCTCTTTTGCCACCACGGTTTGGGAAAAAGATTGGCGCTTTATTTTGCTCGATTCAGATTATTTGCAAAGACGTCAAATTGAAAATCATGATTTTGAATTTTCTGAAAAGATTGTAATTATCAATAATGTATCTAACCTTTCTTCTGTATTGGATGCGGTAAGTAAAAAAATTGACGAAGGAGTTTTAACGCATTATTACCTTGCGGAAGATCTTGCTTGCGAGGTGCTTTCGTTTTTCCACTTGAAACGAACTGATTTTCGAGCGGGGCCGGATGCGGAGAATTACACTGGGGTCAATGCCGACTGGATTTATTACAATGCCTTGGGTCCGCTTTGCGCCCTTTATGCGGCGCAATCCGATTATCTTCTTTATCAAACAGGGGACGTCCGGCTGAATAAAAAGACCGATTGGATCGGAAAAACCATTGTTTACATGAAAAAACGGCCGAGATGCAAGGTAGCGAATTTGCTTTGGAACGACAGGATAGATGAGGCGCGCAAAGAATCTTATAAAAGGGGCTGGAGATTTTTTGTTGCGAAAGAAGGGTTTTCGGATCAGATGTTTTTGGTGAAGCGATCCGATTTCACACAGCCGATTTATGGGGAAATTCGGGAAGACAGCAGCCATTTTCCTCGAGGCGATGTATGGGAAAAGCGGGCATTCAGCGCGATGAAAAACCGCGGTTGGGAGCGGTTGATTTATGTTCAGGGATCTTACGTTCACGAAAATTTTTATTGAAAATTGTAAGTAAATAAATATCAGAATGTTATAAATCCATGCGGAGAATAACCTACCTATTCTCCGCATATTTTGCGGAGAATAGATGTTACAGTGGGTCTATGTATAGTCATGAACTGCAGAGCTGGCCCCATTTTTTATGGGATCAGTCCTGGGTCGCCGAGCTCCTGATCCGGGTCCGTCATCAACAGGGCCGTTTAACAGGCGGGATGGAATCCATAGGATTTCATTTGCTTGAACAAACCATTTTACCAACTTTGACTCAAGACGTGGTGAAATCCAGCGAAATTGAAGGGGAAATACTCGACGCATCACAAGTTCGTTCTTCTGTCGCTCGACAACTTGGTAACCTGAATAATGGGTTTATTCAGCAGGAGATTCAAGTGCCTTCCGAGCAGATTTTTCCGTTTGGAGCCGAAGGCATGGGCGGAACGGCCCCCCTTGCCGAGGCGAAAACGGGAAAAGATGGCGGAAGGCATTGAATATCCGATGAATCAACCCATTATTCAGGTTGGTATAGAGTATGCCGCTCTCGGAGTTTCAGATAGGCACATTGATCTCAGGCGTAGTCAAGATGATTTTGGATGCGACTCAAAATTTTGATCCAATGGCCTCTTACTAAAGAGCGACTGTTTCGCTGGCATATGGCCCTTTTTCCAGAAGGGCAAAGTGGTTGGAAGAAAATCACCATCGGAGCGTGGCGAAAAGGTCCCGTTTATGTAGTCTCTGGGCAAATGGGCTAAGGTAGCAAAATGTTCGCAGGATACAGCTCATCGAGACATTCTGGATCTGATCGAAAAGGGAATTCTCGTTAAAAACGCCGAAGGAGGACGGAGTTCGGGCTATTCGTTAGCGGCTGCTTCTAAACTGAGTGTTCCTGAAGACCTCTGATGAGCTGATCGCTACGCTGTGCATAATTCCAAGCGCTAATTGCTTTCCTTAAATTTTCCATAGAAAGTTTTATTTTATTGTTATTTGCAAATTCAATGAATTCACTATTTTCTAATTGTTTTATGTTATTAGAATGTTCTATAATTTTACAACCGATGAGTGCTGGGGGCCAGATAGCAGAACAAGCGGTTGCTACAATCCCTGCTAGACCTAATATTTCACCCGTTGTTTGAACCATTGCTATGAATGGGAGGAGATACATCTGTCCAAGCGCTTGGCCAAGCGAGGCGGCGGCTGGTAGGGCAGGGACGGTTGCTGCTAACATTGGCATCAAAATAAGACCAATGATTGCCGCCGCTGCTGCTACCGTCAGCATCGTCGTCGCGATAGTGGCATGCGTCCATAGTGTTTTTTTTGATTGGCACGCCTTGATCAAAGTGTTGACATCATCCGTTGAATTCACAATGCGGCCCATTCGAGCAGCTTCGGCTTCATAAATATTGAAATTTTTAGAAATAGATTGTACTGACATATGGGTAATCTCCTATTTGATTTCGTTCGCCGTTTATAATATGAGAAATGTAATATTGTCGTAAATATTAAAAACTGTTTAAAATTATTAAACTACTGATTGATGCCAATCGCAACAAATAACTTCATATTTGAGCGCGTCAAAGCTGCCGGAAATCGACGATCGCAAGTGGCATTGTATTTCTAATACTATGCCACTTACGATCGTCGATTTGCGGCGCTTTCACGCAGCTCAAATATGAAGTTATTTATTGCGATTGGCCATTCCCATTTTATATTGGGCGTCTGCATTCCCACGCTCCGCGGCCAGGTTGTAGTAGTAGAGAGCAGCTTCTAAGAGGCGAGTCGACCGTTCAGATTGATCTACCTTGCTACTGCTCTTCTCATATAATTGTCCCATCATGAACGCTGCATCGGCATGTTGTTGGTCTGCTGCCTTCTCGAACCAAAGGAATGCGTCCCTGTCTGATTTGGTAGTTCCGCATGTTCCCTCCAAATAGGTCATCCCCACTTTATATTGGGCGCTCGCATTTCCACACTCCGCGGCAAGTTTGTAGTAGTAGAGAGCCTGCTCTGGAGATTGATCGATTCCTAGACCACCAAGTTCATAAACAATCCCCATCTTAAATGCCGCATAAGCGCAACCTTGAGCCGCCGCACGTTCAAACCACTTTTGAGCATCCTCATTTTTCAATCCATGCATATGATGCAAGCTCCAATGAGCCATGGACAGCTCGGCGTCGGGATCGCCTTCCGAAGCATGCTTTTCCGTGTACCCCACCATTTCTGCAAGTTGATCGTCTTCCAGGAAAATGGGGTCCTCCTCAACGGTTCCGTCGCTTTTAAATGCACAAATCATATTCTTGTAATTCGTATCACAAGAGCGTATTCCGAAAGAGGTTGTATCAGGTGCGTCAACTAAATAAGTCCTGAAGAAGTACATTGTCTGAGTCGGCGCAAAAACTGTGCGCTGGGCAACCTTGGCAATTTTTTGAGCCAGGTTTCCTTCTTTCACGTGTTGTCCTGTAGAACAAGATAAAAGAATGATCTTCGCATCCGACTCTAGATGGCAAAAGTCTTCTTGAGTTACATTGTCTTCTTGATAGAGTGTTGCATCTGGAGAATTGAAATTGTCCTCCACCTGGCTTTTTTTGCTTATTTTTATGGAATGAGGAGTCCCATGTCCTATGATAATTAATAGGTGAGCCTTTTGTCCCATCTCCTTTTCCACTTCCGCAAGCTTTTGATCAATATCCTTGTTTTGGTTTAGTGTCCTTATTGCTACCCTGTGGGTTGTTCCAATTTGTAGGGCCATCGATTGGATCGGATGCCAACTTAGGGGAGCGTTAGGCTCCTTTTTCACTGTAGCTGCCGCAGCATCTTCTGCTATCAAAAAAACGGCAACCGGCGCACTTTCCACATGTTTAGCATTGCTTTGCTGAAGCTCATCATCAAAATAATCAGAAAATGGTAAGTTGGTTATTTCTCCGGATATTGACATGTATTAATACCTTATATTAAATTTTTTATATAATTATATTGTATTATATTATATCATTAATTAAAATAAAAAATTTAATTTCGGGATAAAAAATGTTCCGACTCTTATCCCGATAATCGGAATCAATTTTATTGCGCTGCCATGTCGCCGCTTTGGGTCGCCTTCACTTCAGCAAGAAGCAGCATGGCTTGTTCATGCTTTTGGTCAGCTGCTTTTATGAGCCACGCTTCAGCGTTCTGCTTTGATGGAAACAGTCCCCATTTCCC
>DATIHO010000119.1:0-25180 GCA_035480615.1 Chlamydiales bacterium
GGGGGTCATATACGAAAGCTGATATTACCCCCCAATTTTTAATCGAAAATCGGCTCAAAAGAACCGAAAAATCGACTGAAATTTAATTTGCAGACACTCTCTTAGTTACGAAAGAGGTCTAATACTTCAAAAGTAAAGCCACGCTTTTTCTATTTTTTCAAGGAGGCGTTGGCGAGAAAGCTGTCTTTCTTTCTCTTTTTTCTGGATCGATTGTTCAATCGCTCTGCGGATGGTTTCTATCGCGGGGCGGAAATTTTTTTCTTTTGTATCTTGTAAAAAGCTCCGCCGGAGAAAAGAAAAACTGGAACCAAGACGAACCATTTCATCAATTAAAAGTTGGCAGGGAATGGGGAATCCAAGATGGGGAAGAGTGAGCCCTCCAAAACCAAATGGATGGGTAATTTGCTCTCGGATTGTTTCGAGCATCCCATTGGCTAAAGGAAGGAAGATATTTCTCTCATTATTTTCAATGCTCAAATCATTTAATCCCACATAGATCCGGCTCAAAGGAAGGTTGGAGAATTGCTTGGCAAAATGGGCGGCTGAGCGCGTTTCAATCAAAATTCCCACTTTCTTCCGATCGCGGCTGTAGTCCAAAACTCTTTCTACCTCTTGTTTGTTTTGGACCATCGGCACCAAGATCTCATCAGCTCCATTTGCAATCGCTTCATTGACTTCTGCTTGGGTATAGGATCCCACCGGATTGATTCGGCAGATCACGGGGAGTTTTGATGTAGAAGAGATCGCTCTGAGGTCTTCAATGAGTTGCCCGTTGATTTGGGTATTGAAATTTTTTTGCCTTTCTTTTTTGCCTTTGCACTCCCAATCCACAATCAGTCGGTCGATGCTCCCTAACAAGGCTTCTTGGGCCATTTGAGGACTAGAGCAAAAGAGATGGAATTCGAAATTAAATTTCATGGCTTTCTAATGATGGCCAAGATGGAACTGCCCCAGGGCCAACGAACCCATTTTCCTAGAAAGACTTCTAAGGTATTGATTCTAAAAAAGAGGCGATTCATCCAGTCGAAAGGTTTTTTCTCCCTTCTTACTTCCACCCATCGAGATAAGAGGAAAAGCGGAAACAGCAAACATTGATAAAATTCAAGATGGAGACACGTTCCCTGCAAGCGGGTTGCAATCGATCGAAGATCTTGAGTGCGGTATCGTCGAAGATGACCAGCCCGTACGTCTACTTTACTCCAAACCCACGGAAAGGCTGGGACTGTAAGGAGAAGAATGCCACCGGAAACTAATACTCGGAATGCTTCAGTGAGTGGTTTTTCCTCCTCAAGATGTTCGAGGACGTCGGCTAAAATGACTGCATCGAAGGAGTGATCAGGGAAAGGGAGTTGCTCGGCTTTCGCTTGCATGAAACGGAGAGTAGATCTGCGGCGGGCAAACCCTTTTGGTTGAGGATCAATCCCGACAGCCGTGAAGCCCTGCCGATCGAATTCCTCCACTAGTCGACCCGTTCCACACCCCACATCGAGAATCCTCTTTCCAGGCGAATAAAACTTTAGGCGATCACAAATCAGAGTCGTTCGGGCTCGATTCCAAAAATGAAACCCTTCCATCTCTTCGAGCATTTTACTCTGATCTTCTGTATACCCGAAGTGATTCAAAAGTTGGCCTTTGGGCGGGATTGAAAGCTGCCGAAAATCGATTCTTGAAAAGGGGGTTGTATTCTTCAATACTAGCCCCCTTTTCAAGAATCGATTTTCGGCGCTTTGAACCCGCCCAAAGGTCGATTCTTGAATCATTTTGGGTATATATTTGTCAGACACCATCTTTGCATTGGAAAAAAGAAAAGGAAAAAAACTGAACACGGCGCAAATCATAAAAAGATGCATGACGCCGATATGGGGCTTTTCTTCTCTTTCGCTTTGAAGTCCGAATACAACTTGCGAAGCTCCCTGGCTAATCCCCGCGGTTAAACCAATCAAACTGGACAAGGCGAAAATCCCTGCATCAGGCTGCAAAATAAAAAGGGCGCCAATAAAAGAAACGATCGCCCCTACCCAACTGGACAGGCCTACTTTTTTCCCTAAAAAACCCCATTCGATGATTGAAATAAAAATGGGTCCAGTATTGAGCAGAGAGGCAGCATTTAATAGGTTGCTTTTTGAAAGATAGTAAAAAAAACAATACTGAGCTAACAGGACAAAAAAAGCCCGAATACATTGAATTTTGATGTGACGAAAATGAAACAGTTTTCGAAGATAGCCTAAAATCAAAGGCAGTCGATTTTTAGGGGCTTTTGAACCGGTTTTCGGCCAAAATAGGCCACGAAATCGATCATCCCGAGATGTGCGAATTGCCTCTACAATCAAAACCAATAAAACAAAAGTTAAAGAAGTCAAGGCATAGCGCCAAAACATAAGGGCCGGGACCGTGAAATCGCCAAGCCCTATTTTTCCAAAAAGCCCAGTCAGCGACATCCCGGTCGCTGAAAGGGCCATGAATCCCGTGCCTCTATAAAAAGACTTTTGCTTCACAACTTGTACTGAGAGGTTCCTGAAAATGAGAGATCGTGGCTTTAAGCCCCTCTTCCAAAGCCACTTTTGGCTCCCATCCCAAAATGGCTTTTGCATAACTGATATCGGGCTTGCGCTGCTTTGGATCATCGGAAGGCAAGGGGGCAAATTGGATTGTTGAGGAGGAATCTGTGAGAGTGATAATTTGTCTTGCAAGATCGATCACTTTGAGTTCGATGGGATTTCCAATATTGACCGGACCTATGATGTTTTCCGGAGCATCCATCATCCGAATCACCGCCTCGATCAAATCATCTACATAGCAAAATGATCTCGTCTGCTGCCCTTCCCCATAAACAGTTAAAGGCTGGTGTTTCAAAGCCTGCACAATGAAATTGGAAACAACGCGCCCATCATCGGGATGCATTCTGGGTCCATACGTATTGAAAATTCGCACCAGTTTAATGGGGACCTTATGAAACCGGTGATAATCAAAAAAAAGAGCTTCCGCGCATCGCTTGCCCTCATCGTAGCAAGAGCGAAGGCCGATCGGGTTTACGTGTCCCCAATAATCTTCTCGTTGTGGATGGATATTTGGATCTCCATAAACTTCACTCGTCGATGCCTGAAAGATTTTGATCTTAAGCCGCTTGGCGAGTTCCAAAAGATGTAGCGATCCTAAAAAAGAAGTTTTCGCAGTTTGGATGGGGTTGCGCTGATAATGGAGCGGAGAGGCAGGACAGGCGAAATTATAAATTTCATCGACTTCCACATGCATTGGCAAACAAATATCATGGCGGATCCACTCAAAATAGGAGTAATCCATCAAATGCAGCACATTGCTTTTATTCCCCGTATAAAAATTGTCTACGCATAACACCTCATCGCCCCTTTGCAAAAGTCTTTCGCAAAGATGGGAACCAAGAAATCCTGCTCCTCCAGCCACGAGAATCCGTTTCACGAGAATCCTTCCAAGAACGCCAAACGGCACCTCCCCTCATGGTAAGCCCAATCGGCAAACAGTGTCAACTGTTCGATGGGTTCGCCGCAAACCGTCACAAATGCCTGGTCGCTTAGAGACAGAGCGACTTTGCTCTCCGCTGCATGAAGAGAAGAGCGAAACACCAGCAATACAGCGTCATAATTTTTTTTAACCTGTTCAAGAAAAGAACCAAATTCCCGGGATCGGACCATTTCAACGCCATACGGCGTGTATCCTCCGGACGCAAGGTAATCGTAACCTTGCATTTTACTCAAAGGGGCCACTTGAACCTCTTTTTTCAAAACTTGCAAAAGGCCAGCAGCCTTGAGAGAGCTGCATTTGACTGGGAAATCACAGCGGACGATCAGGCTTTTTAAAGACATGCGGGATAAATGCCCGGCTAAAGCATGGGAATAATCGGGCCCTTTTCCTTCAATGAGCGCAACCGCTCTGCCTCTCGGCAACGAATCGATCATCAAAGAGATTTGACGAAGAGAATCGAGATCGGTTGCCTCGGGTTGATCGGTGATAGGCCCATCGCAAAGAAAAGAGATCGAACCAAGAACAGAATAGCGCATCGCCCGCAGTTTCTCTCCGGACATGGGAAAACCGGATAGGATCGAACGGATAAAGGCTCGCGAAAAACTGGCTAAAGCCGCGAAAATGGCTCCCAAAAAAGCTTTGATCCGAAGATAAGGATAAATGGGCAGCGGAGGCAGAGACGCTTTATCTAAAGGTTTTGATTCAATATGATGCAAATGAGAGTTAATCGTCTTGGACTCCACCAGTTCCGTCAATGTCTGAATCATTTTAATACCCATTTGAGTTTTCAAGTCGAGCCATTTTTCTTTGCGCCATTTCGAAGGAATATGAGAAAATTGGCTGCGCAACTCGGCCATTTTTTCTTCCAGGATCCGTTTGTCCGCTAAAATGATATTTTTTCGATCCTGCATACTGTGTTGCAGCCCTTCTTGCAAAACGGAAAGGTGTCCTGTAATGCAATCCAGTCTTACTCCCAGAAGTGCGGCGATTTTCTCTTGAATCATATCGGATGTGAATTGCTCGACTTTATAAAGCTGTTCCAAATGATCTTTTAAAATCTTCTTTTGCAAAGTCAACTCTTCATTCCATCGCTCTTTTTCCTTTTCGCTTCGATGTTTTTCATCTTTCAATTTTAACGCAATCTCACACGCTTCCATGATGAGTTTTTGACTCAATGGATCGGACAAAACGGCGCTTAAAGAATTGATTTCGAAATCGGGATCCATAATCTCAAAACCCAAACGGGAGAAATGGTTCGCCGCAACAAGACTTTGGTCCAATTTATTATTGTAATCAATGAATAGAGTATGCGCCGCTTGCAGATCGATCCCTTTCAGCTCTGATTTGATCTCCTCTTTTTGATCCTCGTATTGCTGTTCATTAAAATGGGAAACATGCTCGGGAAAGAAACGTTCAATGAGAGAGCGCTGCTCTTTGAGATCCGCTATCTGCGCCAAGTTTTTTTTCACGTATTGAGCAAAAGGGGAGTCTTCCAAAGAGGAAAGGATGATCTGGCCGTCTCTTTCCATTTGATGGATTCTTTCCAATTCCAAATCGATCGCCAGACTTTGTTTAGACATGGCAAGGTGCACTTGAGAGCTTTGCGCCACCTCTTGCTCCAATAATATTTGGCCGGATTGACTGATGTTTTCTTGCAAATATGTGGTATATTCATCAAAGACCTTGGACATTCTCTCCCCGATCTCATCTTGTTTTTGCTCCAAATAGGTCAGCTGGCCTTTGACGATCTCGTCGTGATCCCGTTTTAAATAGTTTCGGTATTCTTCCATCAGCTCATTGAGCAAACGTACCCCGAAATGGCGGTCCCTATGGACAACATGCAGATCAAAAATATTTTGATACATTTTTTGGGCTTTGATCGTGAATTGCGAGCGGATGGCATGCGCTGCCGAGATCCAGGATTCAATGCGAAGAGGATAGGAAAATCCCACTTTTAAAGAGACAGGCGCTTTCTCCAGGGTCCATTTCGCTTCGGGCAACTCAATCGGCTTTCCTACCGATCCCCAAGCCACTACCGTTGCCCCTGAAGAGACGGAAAAGTGCTCCGCATCAACAAATTGAAGATTCAATCTAATGGGCTTTTCTCCTTCGTAAACAAGATCGCGGAAAACAAACCAATCCCGCTCAGGCAGCATGTGTTTGTTCTCAGCCATCATGTTTTCTTTCATCCGCCTAAGCACCTTTGATAGCCATCCTCCGTCCGAAACGGATGCCTGCAGTCCCATCCGCGCGATCACCGGCTTCAACACCCGATAGGATTGGATCACACTCATAATCTGAGAATCTCGGCCTGTGGCTCCCATGAATTTTTCGAATTTATGTAACTCGAAAGACTGGTTGTCAGCCCCTTCCTTGAAAGATGCCTCTATTTTGTATTGCGACGCAGTTCCAATTAAACAAAAACTAAAAATAATAAAAGCGCCTATACAAGCAGCTTTGAAGATCTGTTTTTTCTGAATGGAAAAAAGTTTCCTGATATCAGATCTTGTAAAGATCCTCGCGTCCGGAGATAGAATGGGAGGCTGGATCATGGCACCAAAAGCTGCACTTGCTTGCTAATCACATCAAACCCGCCAAACATGGGAAGCAGCTGCGAAATAAACCGATTCCATTCAGTAATCGGTTTTGCCGCAACATACACAATGTCGCCAGGCATAAGAAGGAGGCTGTCATTCGGCAGATGGATGACATGCTCCCAACTCAAAGTATAGATTTTTGGCTTTGCAATACTGCCTCGAATCACCTGGATGTAAGACTTGTCCCCCGTGTAAGGAATTCCTCCCGATTCAGCAAGCGCTTGCCTAAGGGAAATAGATCCTGACGGGAGATTGATCACCCTTTCCCTGCCTACCTCCCCCATCACCATCAATGTCGCGGCAGACGATTCGGCAATATAGATTTTATCTCCTCCGCGAACGACGATATTTTGAGACATGTCCCCTTCTTTCATCAATTTATTCAAATCAACGGGAAGAAAAGCGTCGTCCCGGATCACATAACTTTTGAAAAGATTGGCATCGGGAGGCACGTGCGCTTTGGAAAGGACATCGAAAAGCTTCATTTTTCCATCAATTGGAATGCTTGGCAATGAGACAAGGCCGGCCAGTTCCACTTTTCTGGCAATCCGCTCTTTGTAGGTAATAAATACTTCCGTATCCTGGATATGCTTTTGATACAGCGTTTGGATCTTTCGGCGCGCCTCTTCCAAAGTCAAGCCCGATACGTAAGCCGGAGGAAGATCGGGAAGAGCAATTTGCCCATCTACAACGCGATATCCGATTCTGTCTCCCACGTATTCCACTGCCTCGGACACATCTTTTCTTTTGGGATTGTAAATCGCCAGCTGTAATACATCATCTTCATGGATTGTATCTTGATATTCCTCTAGAAGCGCTTCATCGAGTTCCAGGCACTGCCCCCCTTCCATCTCTAAAATGGAAAATTTTCCCTCCCTGATTTTATAAGAATCAAAGACAAATTCATCCGCTCCAAACAGATCTTTTCCCATATAGGGGCTGCTGCAGCATGCCAGAGATACAAGAAAAATAGATATCCAACAAAATCTCATACAAATTAACGCGCCGAGGTCTTAAGATAGAACAAGAAGTATATCGTATATCAAAAAAAATTTTATGAGAAAACGAATTCTCATTACAGGCGCTGCGGGATTTATAGGCTATCATTTGGCGCTGTATCTGAAAAACCGCGGCGATTTTGTTATCGGACTCGACAATTTCAATGCATATTATGATGTACAGTTGAAAAGGGATCGAGAATTGGAACTGCAGAAACGGGAGATCGAGATTTTATGCGCAGATATTCGCGATAAAGATCTTTTGCAACTTGCTTTGCTGCGTCATGGAATCACCCACGTCGTCCATCTTGCGGCGCAAGCGGGGGTGCGCCATTCTCTTTTGGAGCCGAATGATTATGTCGCATCCAATCTTCATGGATTTGTCTCTATTCTCGAAGCGTGCCGCCACTTTCCGCAGCCCAAACTCATTTACGCCTCTTCGTCTTCCGTTTATGGATCGAATAAAAAATCCCCTTTTTCCATTGATGATAAAACAGATGCTCCTACCAATCTTTATGGCGCTACAAAAAAAGCCAATGAGGTGATGGCCCATGCCTACCATCATCTTTACGGCCTTTCCGTAACAGGGCTCCGGTTTTTTACAGCTTACGGTCCTTGGGGCCGTCCAGACATGGCTTATTATGATTTTACACATAAAATCGCGAGTGGACAGCCTATTCAACTCTTCAATGAGGGCCGGATGCGACGTGATTTTACCTATATTGACGATATCGTTAAGGGAACAGCCGCTGCAATAGATTTGGGGGCCGATTTGGAAATTTTCAATTTGGGAAATAACCGTCCCGTCGAGCTTTTGGATGTCATTGCTTTGATCGAAACTTACCTTCAGAAAAAAGCAGTGAAAGAAATGCTTCCGATGCAAAAGGGAGAAGTAGTGGAGACCTATGCGGATATCGAGAAAAGCGCTGCCCAATTGCATTTCAAGCCTTCGGTGTCTCTTGAAGTAGGGCTCGGCTGCTTCATTGAATGGTACCAAGGTTATGCCACTTAGTGTGCAATCAAAGGAAAATGATGAGGGTTTTTTAAGATAGCAACGTTAAGATCAACATCGAGCGTCGGCCAATAAAGGTGAGTCTCATGTTGCAGCTCCACATCGTAGATATCTGGGATCGCGGCATTCTTAAAGAATGGATATTCTTCATAGGTCAAGAAGAACTCTTCGTCATGAAGGCACAACCACAACCCAAAACGGGTAATGTTGATTTCAACCGGAAAAATGTGTTTTCCAAATCGTTTCTTCTTTACTCTTTTTGTTTTCATATGATGCTTGAACCGACTTATGCGGGGTGAAATTCGAAACTAAGACCGCATGCTCGGATTGCATTGATTAGAGTAGAAAAGCGTGCTTTACCCGAGCTGGAGAGACTGCGGTAGAAGCTCTCACGACTTACATCCATCTTTGAGGATATTTTAGCTATACCGCCATGCGCTTCTACGACATCTCTTACTGCCAATTGAAAGACACCGGGTTCGTTGGATTTCAACGCTTCCTCTAGCGCCGCATTTAAATATGCCGACGCTTCTTTAGGGTCCTGAAGTCGTTCAATTAGATGCTCCTTATAGCTTCTATATCGTTTCATGTTACACCTCCTTTCAATGAGAAAGATAATTTTGCCAATATTTTTTCGCCTTTACGATGTCCTTTTCTTGAATGCGTTCGGAAGAAAATCGATTAAATCTTTTGCAATCAGCCCGTAGGAAGTTTTTGCTGCCGCGGCCTTTTGTTTTGGTTTTGTTGTTTAAGAGATAGATAATTCAAGCGCAAATCGGTAATCTATGAAAGAGCATTCAGCTGTCTGTGTGTAAGCCTTTTCGTTATGGGCGAGCTCGTAGATTTTTTTTACGCCAAGTGATTCGTATAGTTGAAAGACTTCTTCCAAAGTGCTTCGTTCATTGTCATCAAAAACACTAAGATCTGGTTCAGCTAAAGCAGTAAATGTGTGTTGTGGCTGATCGTTAGCTTTGAGATACTGTCTGTTAACCAAACAGTCATATATTGTTCGATATTGATCTGGACATGGTCCATATTTTAAAGGTTGATATTGAGCCCCTGTTAGGCTGGTTCCGTATTTTTTAAAATGTAAAAAATCTACATAAAAATGTAGTTTGTTTAAATATATTATTGATTCTTTCGTTTTTGATATCAAAAATAGAACTACATTTTTGAAAAGTTGGAAGTTGAATTTTCGGAATCCATTATAGATATTGGGTTCATGTCTCTTCCAATATACGTCTATAAAATTAAGTTCTGCTTCAGCTGCATCACACTTAAGGCGGAGATGCTCATCTTGACTTTCATCTTGAATGAAGCAAGTCTCCCATCTTTTTATGCTCGCTTCTCCAACGCTTAAATAGCGAGCAAAAGCAGACTGGGACATATTGAGTGCTTTGCGATAGGCAATAATTTGCTCTGAAGTCAGGAGGTTGTGGTCCTTTCTGTATTTATCTGCAGAAGCCTTTCTAAGTAAATTCATTTGTTCGGCATCAACAAAAGGAGTGCTGCAATGTGCGCAAACTTTACATGGCAGGATAATTTCAATGACCTCCCCTTTCACTTCAGGCGTGAAGCGCACATTTTGCTCTTCAAATATCTCTTTGTTGCAGTTGTAGCATTTCATAAATTCTATGCCTTTGTGCATCTACTCTCATGAAGAGAGACGTAGTAAAAATACTCATTCTTGAGGGCGTATTTCAAATACATCCGCTTCCCTAGGTGGTTGCTGTCCCACGTGTCGATTTCCCGGTTCGAGGGCCTGGTATTATAATTCATTCTCTATGCCAGAATCATATTCTGGCATCAAATGATACTAAAATGCAATGATTTCAAGCAAGAAGTTATCCCAAAATTTTATTTATTGTGCCGCCCATGTGTTTACATATCAAAAGCATACCCCAAGCGTTCGGGAGAAAATCGATTAAATCTTTTGCAATCAGCCCGTAGGAAGTTTTTGCTGCCGCGGCCTTTTCACCTGCGATAGCATGCAAATAAACGCCGAGTGCGGCAGCATCATAAGGATCCATTTTTTGAGCAAGCAAAGCAGCCAAGACACCGGTCAATACATCGCCGGATCCGGCTGTCGCCATCCCGGGATCTCCATAAGGAATGATCAAAGGAGGAAGGCTTAAGCTAAAAAGATAGGTGGGAGCTCCTTTCAATACGAGAATGATGTTTTTCTTTTCTGCGAATTTTTGGCAGCGAGCCAAAAATGCTTCTTCGATGGGGAGGGCTTTTAACCCTAAAAGACGAAGCATTTCTCCCCGATGAGGAGTTAAAATAGATCGTTTTGGAAACATGGCCCCTTTTTGAAGCGCATCTGCATCAAAAACCGCGGGACAGCAAATCTCTTTCATCCATCTTTTAAGGTCATTTAAGCCCAAACCCGGACCTGCGAAAACAGCATTGGAGCGCTTCAATTCCCGGCGCCATTCTTTCACATTCCATTTTTGACAGATCAGCTCCATGGGAGCTTCTCCGATTGACCCGTTATGAAATATGCGAACGATTCCAGCTCCGGCCCTGAGCGCGGCAAGTCCCGCCATTTTTGGGGCGCCTTTCATTTTTTCCGATCCTGAAAACCCGACAACATATCCAGCCCTGTACTTATGCCGATTCCGCACGATGGGGGGCAAAGGGAAAAAAGCTGGATTTGGCAAATAGGCTATCTCTTGGGCTCTTTCAACCAAATGAGCGGGCAATCCAAAATCAGCGACGGTTAAATGTCCGATTTGATTCCACCCTTCTCTTAAAAAAAGTCCCGATTTAGCAAGTCCCAATGTTACGGTTGCCGCCGCCTGAATGCATGCTCCATGCAAAGCTCCCGTTGTTCCATCCAAACCGGAGGGAAGATCGATCGCCAGGATCGCTTGTCGTGAAGCATTCGCCATTAAGATCGCCGTTTCTATTTTCCCTTCCACTTTTCCTTTAAACCCTGTTCCCAACAATCCATCGATGATCAAGGACACAGAGTCCAGTTTTAGGTGCTGTCCCTCATAAAAAGCGATTTTCTGTCCTCTTCTTTTGCCAAATTGCCCTCCTTTTTTTTGATTCCATTCACTGCATGTTTCAGGAGAGAAACAGAGATAGGCAACCACTCGATATCCCTCTTCCAAAAGTTCAATTCCCGCAGCAAAAGCATCCGCTCCCTTGTTCCCTTTTCCAATCAAAAGGGCAATCTCTTTTGGCAGATGGTGCGACTCGATGAATTGAATGGCGCGCGAGGCTATTTTTTTTCCCGATTCATTGATAAAATCTTCTTCCCTGCATCCTTCCAGGAGCGCCTGTTTATCAATGCGCGCCATCTCTTGGGAAGAGACAACTTTTGTGGCAAAAAATGGGGGCAAGGGAGGAGCTGCTGCCATATATTCAGGTTTATATAACAGAATCAACGTTTATATGTGATTTTGCCTCCAGTCACAGAGCCCGTGACCTTCGATTCAGGATACAGTAAAACAGTTCCTCCACCCCCTTCGAAAACAATCGGGCCTTCGACAATCGTCGATTTTAACTCAATGACCTGTTTGGCTTTGAATGCAGCGTCTCGCTGAATTGTGATCTTGGACAGCTTGCATTTTGAAAAAAGGGCTTTTTGTCCGGAAAAGACAATCGGACCCTGAAATTCAGAATGGTTCGCTTGCAAGGCGCCTGTGATATGCGCCTCGTCTTCTACTATGGTGTCATCGAGTTTGATATTCCCTTCGGCTTGAAGTCGATAAATATGAGCAGAGTTTGCCGCGAGATTTCCGGTAATTGTCAATGATTTCGAAATGGTTGTTCCGTTGAGCTTGGCAATTCCGAGTACATTTAAAACCTCAATCACCTCTTTTCCATAGGTATCGGAACCTATTTTCATCGCGGTATTTGAAATGGGACAGATTGAACAAAGAAATACAATTATGATTAGACCGCTTGCGTAACTAAAGTTCTGTCGATTTTGAGGTTCTTTTGAGCCGATTTTCTTGTTTTTTTGGGGGGATTGTATCAACATTCGTATACTATTCCCCCCAAAAAAACAAGAAAATCGGCCAAAATAATCCTCAAAATCGACGAACCTTTAGTTACGCAAGAGGTCTACTGAATTGTTTTTTTCGCTGTGCTTTTGACAGCGCCTCTTGCAAGCGTTGCTGATGAGCCTGAGGCACCATTTCAAAACGGAATAGATTGCGAGCTATTTCTTCACGCAGACGGATGGAAAATGCCTCGAACAAGGAGAACGATTCATGCTTGAACTCAAGGAGCGGATCTTTTTGCCCTATTGTCCGCATGTGGATGTCAGAGCGGAGGTGATCGATGTGGAGAAGATGCTCTTGCCAAAGAGTATCAATTTTTCGAATCATTACATTGCGCACCACTTCGCCAAGCACGGTGTTGGCCTTTTCAGGATCGGAAATTTCGGAACGAAGCACTGTTAAAAGTTCATTTTGAAAATGAAGTTTTTTACGAAAGGCGGCAATGATTTTTTCCACAGCCTCTTTCTCCTCGCCGCAGTCGCTTTTTTCCAAATGGATGGGAAAATGATTCATTAGATCAGAGGCGACATCTTTTGACTGCAAGATAATATGAGAAACAACAGATGCAAGGATCTCTTCGGCAATTTCAGTGGGTTTTTCAGTAAATAAGAGTTCATTGCGGAATGAATAAACCTCTTTTCTTTGTTTATTCATCACATCATCGTATTCGAGGGTATGTTTGCGAATGGAGTAATTGCGCTGTTCCACCCGTTTTTGCGCTGTTTCAATCGATTTATTGAGCACTTTTGCAGAAATGGGTTCTCCTTCTGGAGGACGGAAGCGTTGCAAAAGGGCAGTCATGCGAGGAGAGGCAAAAAGACGCATGAGATGATCTTCGAATGAAACATAGAATTTGGAAGAGCCTGGATCTCCCAGACGACCCGATCGGCCTCGCAGCTGACGGTCAATACGCCTGGAATGGTGTCTCGTTGTCCCAATGACATGAAGGCCTCCCAAGTCTTGCACCCCTGTTTTGAGTTTAATGTCAGTGCCTCGACCGGCCATATTTGTAGCGAGTGTGATGGCGCCTATTTTGCCTGCTTCAGCAATGATTTCCGCTTCCCTGGCATGATTTTTCGCATTCAGGATGGTATGTTCAAGTTTGTTGTGCTTCAGGATGCGGGATAGTTTCTCTGATGTTTCAACAGATTCGGTGCCAATGAGGATCGGACGTCCTTTTTGATGGACCTCCTTAATCTCCTGCAAGATCGCATTGTATTTTTCCCGCTCTGTCATGTAAATCTCATCATCAGCATCTTTTCGCTGACACAGGCGGTAAGTAGGAATTTCGAGTACCTGGAGTTTGTAGATTTCCTTAAATTCATTCGCCTCGGTCATGGCGGTTCCCGTCATCCCGGACAGCTTCTCGTACATGCGGAAATAATTTTGCAAAGTGATCGTAGCGTAGGTTTGTGTTTCTCCTTGAATCGCGACGTCTTCTTTTGCTTCAATTGCTTGATGCAACCCATCTGAAAAACGGCGGCCGGGCTGAGGCCTTCCCGTATTTTCATCGATAATCACCACCTTTTTATCCTGGATGATGTAATCGATATCTTTTTCCATCAATAGATGAGCGCGAAGCATTTGACGCAAATTATGGGAGCGCTCTTTTCGGTTTGCGTCGGTCTCCCGAAGACGAATTTTCGCTTCCATTTTTTCCTGGTCGCTCAATGTTGGATCGCTATCCGTAGCTGCGTATTCAGCTCCAAGATCGAGCATGGTAAAATCATCCGCGCCTGTCCCCTGTTGGAATTCGATCCAGGCCTGGATGCCTTTATCTGTCAGTTCATGTTCGCTATTTCTCTCATCGACCACCATAAAAAGCTCAGAAAGAGCTTTGCTTTTTTCTTCTTTATTTTGATCGCTGAAATAAAAAGTCTCCCATTTATCAATTTGAGCGCGAAGATCGGGATGTTCTTTGACTCTCTTTAAGATTTTATTACGCGGAGTTCCTTTGTTGACGAGCCATAATTGTCGAAAAGCGAATTGTTTTTTCTCTTCTTCTTCTTTCGTCAATTTGGGCAGAGCATCTTGAGATTCTTCGAAAACTTTGAATGACTCGAGGATTTTACGCGCATCAGACGCAATCCGATTGCAAAAATCTCTTTGAATCCGGACCAGATGCGCGACGCCGCTTTTTAACTCATCATACATTTGACGACTTTCCGGGACGGGTCCTGAGATAATGAGCGGCGTTCTAGCCTCATCGATTAAAATGGAATCAATTTCATCGACCATGGCAAAGTAATGACCCCGTTGCATTTGTTCATTTTTATGCATGGCCATGGAGTTGTCGCGTAGATAATCGAACCCGAATTCGGAAGCAGTCCCGTAGACGATATCGCTTGCATAGATGTCTTTGCGTAAATGAAGAGGGACATCATTTGTCAAATAAGAAACTCTCAGGTTTAAGTGGCGAAAAATCGAACCGATCCATTCACAATCGCGTTTCGCAAGGTAATCGTTGACAGTAATTAAATGAACCGGCTTGCCCGTCAAAGCGTGGAGATAAAGAGGCATTGATGCAGTCAGCGTTTTTCCTTCGCCTGTCTGCATTTCCGCAATGGAGCCATAAAACATGGCGATGCCGCCCAGGATCTGAACGTCGTAAGGAACCATGTCCCATTTTTGACTATAGCCCGATACATTGACATCGGAGCCGCAAAGGCGGCTGCAAACATTTTTTACAATCCCAAAAGCTTCAGGAAGGAGCGATTCCAAACTCTCGCCCTGTTTCAAACGCTCCTTGAATTCGGTTGTTTTACGAAAAATCTCTTCGTCGCTTAAATTGCGGTAGCGCTCCTCCCATTCATTGACTTGAGGAACAAGACGCCAATACCGTTTTAAAATACGAGATTGATGCGTGCCGAAAATTGTTTTAACAAAACCGAACATGCCACCTTGACTTTGAGACTGTTGTCGAATTGAGTAAAGTTTAGTTGGTTTTCCCATTTTCAGCAAGAAATAGTTTTGATAAAATCATCAATCAAATTTTAATATAAAAGACTCTTAGCGCGAAGCAAGAAACCTGCGCCAAAGCTGATCCAAAGCGCGATCATGAACGCCTGGATTGGCCTTGGCAAGGCATGCGAAGTGAGAGCGTAAAGTATAAATACGATGATGATGGTTATGCACGCATGCACGATGCGAATCCAAAGAGCGGGCGGATGTTTTGGGGAAAGGAGAAATCGGGATGACAGATACACTCCAAAAGAAAATCCCCAAAGGGCTGCTGCAAGTCTTATGTTCAGCGGATCGGGTGAATAAAAGGAATATATCAAACATACTATTGTAACGCAGGCGAGACAAAAGCCTTTTCTCTGCTTTGCGCAAAATTTTTCAATGGGCTGAACCGAATAGATGAAAGGTAAAAGTACGGCAAGCCCAATGATGATACCAGCTATTACATCCATGGGATAGTGGACTCCTAAATAGAGGCGAGAAAAGCAGATCAATGCGGCAAACAAGATCCCAATGACCCAGCCCCAAGGACTTTTCCAGCCATAAATAAGGAGGCCTCCTACACAGGTAGCCATTTGCGCACCTCCACTTGGCAATCCGGGAGATCTGAATGACAACATCGCCAAATCGGGAAAATCGACGATCGGCCGAGGCAGATCGAATAGATTTTTTAAATGGTAATTGAGCGCTGAACTTATAATCAGCAAAACAGCTACGCGCATTCCCCACCTCCGAGAAATGCCCATCCAAATGGCGGGGATGAGGATCATAATGAAATATTCACTATCTACATAATTTAAGAATAAAAAAATGCGATCCAGCCATTCATTGCGAAGAGATGCTATGGCATAAAGGATTTGAACTTGTGTTGTAAAATACGGAATCACTTTGGGTATACTTACCGTTCCCTACCATTTCTGCACAGCGCTGAACAAATCGGGCAGGCCTCGCTTTTGTGGCCGCGAGCGGGGCAAAATTGCCTTGCAAAATAAATGATTTGCAAGTGTACCCTAATCCACGAATCTTTTGGAAAAATATTTTTTAAATCCTTTTCCACTGCCGTCGGAGTGGTTCCGCAGCTCAATTTCCATCGCCTTGCGCATCGAAAAATATGAGTGTCGACCGGAAAAGCGGGTATGTGGAAAGCTTGCGCCATCACAACCGATGCGGTTTTATGGCCGACTCCTGGAAGCTTTTCCAGTTCTTCAAAAGTATTTGGGACACGACTTCCATATAGTTGAATCAGTTTTTGCGACAAGTTCCAGATGGCGCGTGCTTTAGTGGGTCCAAGCCCGCATGGACGAATCACATCTTCGATTTGCCGCGGAGTCAGACAAACCATTTTTTCCGGGGTATCGGCCAGCTTGAAAAGGCGCGGGGTAATTTGGTTGACCCGCGCATCAGTGCATTGAGCGGAAAGCAGCACTGCAATTAACAAGGTATAGGCATTTTTATGATGCAAGGGAATGGCGGGATGGGGAAAAAATGTATCCAGGATGTGAAGGATTGTATCTGCCCGTTTTTTTCTGGATGCAATTTGTAATGGTTGGCTCATTTCCCGAGACAGAACTTTGAGAAAATAGCTGATAATAGGTCTTCTGTTACATTTGTGCCAAGAATTGCAGCAAGTTCATTCAGTGATGTGCGAAGATCAAACGCGGCGAACTCTGCTGACACGCCTGTTTTTAAACCTTCCATGCAAGATCTGCATGACTGAATTGCATGGGACAGAGACTGGAAATGGCGCAGGCGTGTGATGAGAAGTTCTTCTGTAGAAAGAGCTCCTTTTTTCCAAATCATGTCCTCAATGGCTTTTTGAAGCGATCCAAGCCCGAGCTGGTTTTTTGCTGAAATCGCGACAGGAGAAACTGAAAAGTCGGGCTTGCCGATATCCATTTTGTTCCAAACAATCAAGGTTTTTTCTTTTGGGGCTGTTTGGATGAGCTCTTGATCCGTTTCACAAAGAGGCTGGCTTGAATCCAGGAGAAGAAGGACCAGATCAGCCTCATTCATCGCTTTTCGAGAACGGGAAATCCCTTCCTTTTCCACAATTTCATTTGTGTGCCGAATGCCTGCCGTATCAATGAGCCGCAGATGCAGGCCGCCTATTTTCAAATCCGCTTCCAAAAGATCGCGGGTAGTTCCTGCGATTTCTGTCACAATGGCCCTTTCCTGTTTCAAAAGCGCATTCATCAACGAAGATTTTCCAACGTTTGGAGAGCCGATAAGACAAAGGGAAATGCCTTCATGTAAAACTTTTCCATCATGAAAAGTGGCAGCCAGCCGCTCCATTTCAGAGAGAATGTTTTCCAGCTGGGCAGTGAGCTTCTCCATTGTAGAAAATTCAAGCCCCTCTTCGGGAAAGTCGACCCATGCTTCTAAAATCGCTGACACATCAGTCAAATCAGTTTGGAATTCTGAAATTTTTTTTGAAAGAGCCCCTTCAAGCTGGCGGCTTGCCTGTTCCATCGCTTTTTCGCTCTTTGCTGCAATGAGCTGCTGCACTGCTTCAGCTTGCGCCAAATCGATTTTCCCATTCAGAAATGCCCTTAAGGAAAATTCGCCAGGCTCCGCGGGCCTAGCTCCTGCCTCATAAAGCCTGTCTAAAACCAAGCGAGGGATCAGGCTGCCTCCATGACAGGAAATTTCTATCATGTCTTCCCCTGTATACGATCTTGGATTTCTCATCATTAAAAGAAGAACATGGTCGATCACTGCTCCATCGGTTTTTAAAATTTTTCCATAATGGGCGCTATGACTGGCAAATGCATCGACCGGCCGGTCAAATACAGTGTTTGCAATTTCAAAAGCCTTTGGGCCGCAAAGGCGAATGATCGCAATCGCCCCTTCTCCGGGAGCTGTGGATATCGCAGCGATTGTATCATTTTTTTGCATCGAGCGACACAAAAGATTCATAACTCACTCACCTTGGAAGCTGTTAACGGATTTTAGCTTCTGTCGATTTTCCGGTTCTTTTGAGACTGTCGACAAAATCGAAGTGCGTAAACATTTTCCTAGATAACGATCTCAGCCTGCTCGACAGCGGAACTATTATAAACAAGGAAAGTTGAAAATCGCAAGCAAAACTTGCGTAAGCAGCAGCTATTGACGCCAATGTATTACATATGGCACAATAATTGACACGAAATATGGCTAAGTATAAAACGGCTAGCACTTTAGACTTCATCGAATGGCTTGAATCTTTGGCTCCTAAGCACCGAATTCAAGTTAAAGACCGAATTAAAAGAATCGAGGATGATGGTCATTTCGGTATTTACAAAGATCTAAAGAATGGTATTTATGAGTTGAAGTGGGAGATCGGCACTCGCGCTTACTATGTTTATATGGATCCTCGAAAATTGCTATTTTTATGGGGAGGCAACAAAAATGGTCAAAACAAAGACATTAAAAAAGCGAAAAATATCCTCGAAAAATTCCTCGCGTCACATGGGTCCGAAGAATCCTAAAATTTGGAAAATTCGAAAGGACGCAGAAATTTACCCACTCGAATTATCAAAGGATTTGACCAATGAAAACCTCATTGCTCAAGCTTTTTGGGAATGTTTACGAAATAACGATCCTGAAGGTGCAGTGGAAATGATAGCGATTTATTTGCGAGAAGCAAATAAACTTAAGTTTTCTAAAGAAACAAACACCTCTCGTTCTACTATTTATCGCAGTCTCCACAGAAAAAATCTCACTATTAAAACCGTAGCAAAGGTCTTACATAGTTTGTAAACATCTATTTTTAAGTTTTAGATGTGTTGCAAGGCGGCGGCAATGAGATTGCCCAGATCCGTCTCCCCTTTTTTCCGGTTCAGCGCTGCGGCGACTGCTTTTTGGGCATCCAAGGGATTGTAGCCAAGATTTACAAGAGCGCTGATGGCATCGGTTCCAAGATGGAAATGAGGGCCAAGGCAAAGAGGAGAGGGAAGATCTTTTGATTGTCCTCCGATTTTATCCCGCAGTTCAATGACGAGCCTTTCAGCGGTTTTTTTTCCAATACCCGGGATTGTACTTAGCATGCGGACATCTGCGGAGGTAATCGCTTTATGGAACGCGTCAAATTCCATGCGTCCTATGATCCCAACAGCAGTTTTTGGTCCGACTCCTGAAATGGAAATCAGGATTTCAAACAAGTTGCGCTCTTCTTTTACAAGGAACGCATAGAGCGTATGAGCGTCTTCGCGCACGACATGGGAAAGGAAAAGATGGACGGGAGCATCGATTGCCGGAAGCTGAGCATAAGTGCTGAGCGGAATAGAGAGGCGGTAAAAAATTCCTCCGACGTCAACCACTGCTTTTAGCGGTTCTTTTTCTTTTAAAATTCCTTGCATGGCTTCATACATGGGCATACCGAACGTGTTTCAAATTGTGGGCGTGGCAAATGGCGAGGGCCAGCGCGTCTGCGGCATCTTCTGGCTCGGGAAGGACGGGCAACCGAAGTAAAGATTGGATCATTTTTTGTACCAGGGATTTACTCGCCCGCCCTGTCCCGACAACTGCGAGCTTTGCCTTTTTAGGAGCATACTCGGAAACGGGTATTTTGGCTCTTGCTCCTGCTAACAAAACCATTCCTTTGGCCATGCCAAGTTTAATTGCGCTTTGCGCGTTTTTCAAGACAAATTGTGACTCCACTGCAATGAAATCGGGTTGGTGCTGCCCGATCAACGCTTCCACAGCATTGAAAAGGATATGATAACGCTCTTCCAAAGGGAGTTGAAAAGGGGGGCGGATACATCCGAAATCAATGGGTTCCAAAGGCAGGCGAATGATCCCATAGCCTGTAATTCGAGTGCCTGGATCGATGCCGAGGATTTTTGTTGGCATAAGTCAAATGTATTGAATTATTTATTCTTTGCATAGATAATCTCAACTTGTTTATGCAGTTACAGCCACGCAAGATCCTGGTTCGAATGCCTAACTGGGTAGGAGACCTGGTGATGGGAACCCCCATTTTAACAGATTTGAGGGAAGCTTTCCCAAAAGCGGAAATTACAGCGATGTGTCGCGCGCCTGCCTGCGAATTGTTAAAATACGATGCGGCGATTGATGAACTTTTTTGTTTTTCAGAGCCGTTGAATCATTTTCTTCGCCGCCAGGAACATCGAAATATCATCGAGAAAATTGAAAAAGGAAAATACGATACTGCCGTTCTCCTCACAAATTCTTTTTCTTCGGCCTGGTGGTGTTGGCAAGGGAAAATAGGCAGGCGCATCGGCTACTCGGCCCATATGCGAAGCCTGTTTCTTACAGACGCCATTTCCTGGCCAAAAACCAAATTACATCAAGTCGATCTCTATAAAAAACTTCTCGAGCCTTTAGAAGTGCCCCCTTCCAATACGGCTCCCCGCCTTTATGTTTTGGACGAAGAAGTAGAAGCATCCAAAGAGCTGCTTTATCAAAGGGGATATGTAAAAGGGAAAAGAATCATCGGAATCAATCCGGGCGCGGCATACGGTTCTGCGAAGTGCTGGCCTCCAGAGCGATTCCGCTCTTTGGCCTTGGAATTGTCGGATATTGCGTGTATCGTTTTTTTTGGAGACGCTGGAGGAGCGGCATTGGTACGGGAAATTTGTAAAGGGCTTCCTGAACAAGTGATGAATCTAGCGGGAGTCACTTCATTGCGGGAATTGGCCTGCCTCATCAAAGATTGCGATCTTCTGATTACAAATGATAGCGGCCCCATGCACATCGCTGCAGCATTCGAGACCCCTTTGATTGCCCTTTTTGGCTCGACCGACGAAAACGCAACCGGCCCTTATGGGAAACCCGATTCTGTGATCAATAAACATGCAAGCTGTTCGCCTTGTTTTAAACGGACATGCCCCATCGACTTCCGTTGTATGAAAACCATCGTGGTGGATGAAGTGGCTCAAAAAGCCAGGGAACTGCTGAGTGTTTAGGACTCTTGCCCGTATTTTTTTGCCCAATCCATTGGATTGGATGCTCCGAAAGGCGGCTAAACAGAAAAAATCAAAGATTCTCATCGGCTGGAATCGAGGTCTGGGAGACATTGCTCTTGGCCTCTACGCTATTGTCTACCGAATCCGACAGTTTTTGCCTGATGCCGAAATTACTTTTTTAGCGCGCTCCAACTTATCGGATGGGTTTTCAATGCTAGAAGGGATCCGTTTTATACCGGCTGTGGATTGGAAACGGGGCGGCACCTATTCCGTTCAAAAAACGCTTGCAAAAATGGGGATGGATTCAAAGGATTTTGATTGCGTGATTGAACGTCCCAGCCCAACGGACTGGGTCCGTTGGCAAAGAGGGAAACTGATCCCTAAGTTGAAATGGGATTCATTTCATGAAGAGCTTTGGAAAGCGTTCGATCTGCCGGATGGATTTTTCTATATCGCCGTTCAGGTGACGACCGAAACCGATTATGGGCTTTGGCGCAATTGGCCCCTTTCAAGATGGCGCGAATTATTTGAAAGGCTGGAAAAAATACCAAACGTCAAAGTGCTGCTTTTCGGTTTTGGGTCGGAGCCCTCTTTCAAGAATCAAAATATAGTGGATTTGAGAGGGAAAACGAATTTATTTCAACTCCTTTCAATTCTCAAAAATCGGGTGAGAGCTGCAATCTTTCCCGATTCAGGAATTCTGTCCATGGTGTATTATCTCGACGCTCAGTTCCCCATCCACATCGTCTCTCTTTGGGCTGATCCCAATCATGGAATTTTAAAACAAGGAGTTTTTTCCCCGAACACAAAACTCAAACACACTCCTTTAATCGGAAAACTCCGCAATCTTTCCTCCATCTCTGCACAAGAGGTGATCAATCTGATTTTTCCACTAAAACCGTTGAAAACATGTACAAACTCATCTGAAATCCAACCAATCCCTTTTGAAAAAACCGGAGTGATTCTGCTGGCGGGTGGACAGGGGAGCCGCCTCGGATACAAAGGGCCTAAAGGGATGTTCCCGATCGCGAATAAAAGCCTTTTCCAATGGATCTGTGAAAAAATCCCTCCGGATACTCCCACCGCCGTGATGACTTCTCCTTTCAATCATGCTGAGACAGTATCGTTTTTTACCCGGATGCGATTTTTTGGACGCGACGTCCATTTTTTTCAACAAGAGGCCTCCCCGGCAAGGGATGAAAAAAAACGGCCCCTTGCTTTGCTGGCGCCTACCGGAAATGGGAGTATGTACTCCTCTTTTATGCAATCATCCCTTCCCCTTGTATTTGAAAAACGGGGCATTGAGTTCGTCTCGATTGTGCCGATAGAAAATATTTTAGCCAATCCGGCTGATCCGGTTTTGCTTACCTTTTTGCGTCAAAGCGGAGCAGAAATAGCGGTCCAATGCATTGAAAAAAAAGAAGCAAAGACGCCTATGGGATCGCTTGTGATTCGGGAAGGGCGTCTGGAAATTATTGAATATATGGAATGGGACGTTTCTTTAGAATCACTTTGGGTATATACGGGCGCTACAGCCATGACGCTTGAGTTTATCAAAAAAATGGCGAGAACTGAACTTCCTCTTCATTGGGTTCGAAAAAAGGAAGGGAATCGATTTGTATGGAAAGGCGAACGCTTCATCTTTGACGCCTTGGCTTTTGCAGAAAAAAGCGCGGCCCTTTGTTATCCACGGGACCAGGTATATGCGCCTCTGAAAAGTCACGAAAATCTTAATGAAGTTTTTCAATTAATAAGAAATAAAGTAAATGTTTGAAGAAAATAATTTCAGTTTACATTCAAAAACACATCTGTTATCATAATTTTCATGAAAAAGATTGGATACCTTGGCGCAGGGACTTGGGGATTTGCTCTTTCCGCTTTGCTTGGAAATAAAGGCCACGCAGTGACGGTTTGGGCAAGAGATCCAAAATTGGCCGCCCTTTTGCAAAAGGAAAGAATCCATCCAAAATTAGACGAAAGCTTCGCTCCCGAGACCGTTCGTTTTACAGGCGATCTGCAAGAAACGATTGACGATGCCGATCTCATTATTGAGAGTGTTACCTCCTCCGGTATTCGACCCGTTTTTACACACCTTAAAACAGTGGATGTCCCAATCATCCTAACTTCAAAAGGAATCGAACAGGGATCAGGACTTCTTCTCCCTGAGGTGGCCGCTCAATTTGTCGCGAGGCCGCTCATCGGAATTTTAAGCGGCCCGAGCCTTGCGGATGAGGTAGTGCAAAATCTTCCCACTTCGGTCGTTTGTTCCGCTTACGATCCTGCAGTTATGCAAATCATCCATGAACTTTTCACTACACCGACATTTCGGGTGTATCCAAATGAAGACATCGGCGGAGTGGCGTTTGGCGGCGCAATGAAAAATATCATCGCTATTGCGTGCGGCATCTCTGATGGGCTTGGAGGTAAAGATAACGCAAAAGCCGCTCTGATGACCCGGGGTCTTCACGAAATGCGCAAATTAGGGCTGGCAAGAAATTACTCGCCTATCACTTTAAACGGACTTTCGGGAATGGGAGACCTTTCCGTCACATGCATGTCGAAAAGCAGCCGCAATTATCGGTTTGGAAGGTTGCTGGCTGAAGGATTTTCTCCTGAAGGAGCCCGTCAAAAAATCGGCATGGCTGTCGAGGGTGTTTACACTTGTGTGGCAGCTCGCGAACTGGGAAAAACGCACTCCATCCCTCTTCCCATCACAGAAGCAACATATGCGATTATTTATGAACAGCTTGATCCAAGAGCAGCGGTCCGCGCGCTTCTTTCCCGGGCCATCAAAGAAGAGCATTTGTAAATTATAATTTTTTGTTTACACGAAAATCGCTCCCACCTGATATCATCGTTTCAGTCTCTAAAAGGAGCGTCAATACTTATGAACAGGCTGAACCCTTTTAATTTTTTCAACACCAGGCCAATCCAAAAAAACTATGAGGACCCGCCGCTGAAAAATACTGATAAATACAGTAAATTTCAGATGGTTGATGGATACGACGAACATCAGGAAGTTATTAAGGATAAATACAGTAATTTTCAGATGGTTGATAATGAATACGACGAACTTCAGGCAGTTAGTAATGGTGATGACAAGCTACAGATAGTTAATCCTAGTGCCGAAAAGGGATTCAACACCTTGTCTGTTTATTCTGTAATGCCTCCTTCAAGCCCTTCGTCAAACCATACAGAAACAGCTCTTCGCAACTCCGGGGAACAATTAAACGACCCACCTGTTCACCCTTCAAGCCCTCCCCCCACCTCTCCGTCAAACCATACAGAAACAGCTAGGCTTCAATTAAACGACCCACCTGTTCACCCTTCAAGCCCTCCCTCCACCCATCCGTCAAACCATACAGAAATCTTCTCAAAACAACCGGAGGAATGGGCTAAGGAATGGGCTGAATGCCCGCGAGACGCAACATTTGAGCGATCTAAAGCTCAAGCAGGGCCGTTCTACGGTTTTACAGCCGATCCAGGCATAACACTCCACTATAAAAATCAAGGCCTGCTTGTTCGCAACGAATCTTGCTTTTTTACACGGGGCATCCAAAGAACATGGAATTTTATTCCTGGAGAAACATATTTTCTTCGGGTCAAAGGTGCAACTACAAATGAAAAGACCACTGTTTGGCTATGGGCAAAAATAGGCCCGAACTTGTTTCGAGCAGTTTATTTACCGCAAACCATTGTACGCGATGTTTTTTTGAAATTTACCGCTCCCTTGACACAACCAGGAAGTTTCGGGATGATGATTGTTGAACCGAAAGGAAAAGAAAGATTTCAAGTGCATGACATAGAAATACGCCCAGTGCCTTAGAGATTTATAAAAGGAGCGTCAATACTTATGAACAGGCTGAACCCTTTTAATTTTTTCAACACCAGGCCAATCCCAAAAAACTATGAGGACCCGCCGCTGAAAAATAATGATAAATACAGTAATTTTGAGATGGTTGATAATGAATACGACGAACTTCGGGCAGTTAATAATGATAAATACGGCAAGTTTCAGCTAGTTATAGTTAATCCTGATGCCGAAAAGGAATAGGAGGCCTGCAAAGTCAGCAATTCATTATAACCACCGAGACTGATACCACAGAGGCGAGGGAAGCCCTCGCGCTCCCAAAAATTGCCGCGCTTCGCAGACTCTGTGGTGTCTATCTCTGTGGTGGACCGACTTTGCAGG
>DATIHO010000120.1:0-6974 GCA_035480615.1 Chlamydiales bacterium
TCACTTTGGCTACGTCAGCTTTGCAACAAATTTTTGGTCTTCACTCGCGCCTTGCCATTCGGCAATGGTCGCTCGCTCCAGACACAAAAATTTGTGCAGCTTCCTTGCCAAAGTGAACATTATTTTTGATAAATGGTATAAACTGTCGCGCCACAGCAATGGCGCTTTTTCCCTTGATGTAACCGACTACTTCGGCTACGGAATACTTCGGAGGAATTTTTATCAACATATGCACGTGGTCTTGCACCATGTGCCCCTCGATTATTGTCGAGCCTCTTTGGGATGCCAGTTCGTGGAATACCGGACCCAAAAATTTCCGCACACTCCCATAGAGGGCTTTTTTACGCCCCTTCGGGATAAAGACTATGTGATATTTACAATCCCATTTAGAATGGGTCAAACTTTCGTAAGACGGTGTCGTCATATGATCTCCTTTGTTGGACCGTCAAGCCCGCAAAGAGCATAGACACACCGTCTTGCTTTTTCACTGAATCTATAGGCCAAGCCTTGGGAGTCCACTAGTCAAACTAGTGGTTTACCTGTCTGTAATTATAATATGAAATTTGATTCTAATTACAAGTCCTATGAAGACATGGTAGATTCAGAAGCATTGACCTATCTGGTCACCGGTCTTAAGGACGCCGATCACCAGATCTTAGCAATAAAATATGTAACTTTTGATGCTTCAAATGAGATCGGCGAAAGGATTCAACTTGGGCTAGGAACACTTCAAAACATTGAACAAACTTTGAGTGTTTGCATACCAAAACAAACAGGAAAAGCCTACCTGCTGGATACAATCACTCACAAAATCGTGAATATCCACGAGTCCACTGAGAGAAAAAATATCATCTGTTTATAATCTATTGTGATACTTGTGATGCCTGTGACTCCCCGAGAAGGGGCATCACATTTCAATACATTGTCACAGAGAAAATTGTTGCTTTAACTATAGCCACCCCTTTACCCCATACTCTAGCCTTGGATTATACCATCCACAGCTACTCTTCCTGGGTAATCAGATCTAAACTTCACAAAAACTACTACATTTTTGTGAAATTTAGATATTTTCTATTGTCTTTTTCACAAAAACATGCTACTTTTTGTGAAAAGTGAGTGGGAACAATATGCACGAAAGTATAGAAAAAAAAATAAAAAATAGGATTCTCGAACACGGCAGTGGCTGGTGTTTTACTCCTATGCATTTTGCAGATTTGGGCAGCGATGCATCTATTCGAAAAGCCCTCTCCCAACTTCAGAAACAAAACTTTATTAGAAGACTGGCGCAGGGTTTGTATGACTATCCAAAAAAGCATGATCTATTGGGCATTATCCCCCCAGATGTCAACGAGGTAGCTAAAGCAATTGCGGAAAAAGATAGTGTACTAATTCAACCTGCAGGTGCTCATGCGGCAAATTTAGTAGGCTTTTCCACGCAAGTTCCAGGCCGAGTGATATTTCTTACCGAAGGGGCATCTAAGAAGGTGAAAGTTGGCAACCAAGAAATTATTTTCAAAAAAACCACAAGAAAAAACATGCTTTCAGCTGGAACGAGAGAAGGTCTTCTAATACAAGCTTTAAAAAATCTAGGAAAAGATCACATCGACAAAAAGATGCATGTGCAAATTGCAAAATTACTCAAAGATTCGACTGCAGAAGAAATTAGAAAAAACATGAAGTTCGCTCCAGCCTGGATTAGAGTTCTTGTTTTTGAAATCATAGGAATTAAACCATGAGTGAGATTGATCTTTTACCTCAAAACGAACGAGAACTTTTTTTCAGAGCTGCCATTGATACCAAGGATATGCCTTTTGAAATTATTGAAAAAGACTATTGGGTCGTATGGGTTTTGAAAAGATTGTTTTCGCTAGAGAAGATGAAGCCGTATCTCACCTTTAAAGGGGGTACATCTCTTTCAAAAGTATATGGCTTGATTGATCGTTTTTCAGAAGATATTGATCTTTCAATCGAAAGAGAATTTTTTGGCTTTGGTGAACCTCATAATCCTGAAAATGCCCCTTCCAAGAAAAAACAAAACGCTATCATCGATAACCTTTCAAAAGCTTGCTCCAATTATGTACAAACAGAAATGTTAGTCAGCCTTAAAGAAACTTTTGCTGCAGAGCTCAGAACAACCGATGGGTGGCAGATTTTTTCTGATCCAGAAGATCCTGATGCCCAATCATTGCTCTTTGAATATCCAAGTAACAGCTCAAAAACAGGGTATATTCGTCCACTTGTAAAAATCGAAATTGGAGCAAGGTCCGAACATTGGCCTGTCAGCGAACACAAAATAGAGAGCTATGTTAAGGAAGCGTTAAAAGAAAAAATTCATGAACCTGATACAGTTATTCGCGTACTGAATGCTGAGAGAACTTTTTGGGAAAAAGCAACTATTCTTCATCAATACGCACACCTGCCTGAAGATAAAAAGCTTCCACCACGCATCTCTAGACATTTTTATGATTTTTTTCGATTAATAAACTCTTCAATAAAGAAAAAAGCCATTCAAGAAATAGCTTTACTTGAAAGAGTGGCCAATCATAAAAGCATTTATTTTGCTTCAGGCTGGGCAAGCTATGGCACTGCCAGAAAAGGAAGCTTAAAGCTCGTTCCTCCATCTCACGTTTTAAAAGAACTTCAAAAAGACTACGGTCTAATGAAATCCATGTTTTTTAGAGAGGTTCCTGCCTGGGAATTGATCTTAAAAACCGTCAGAGAATTTGAAAACGAATTTAACAAAGAATAGCTTGTATAGGAAAACTAATGAAATTCTAAACACCTTTACCATTAAACCCAGGCGATAAAGTCGCCATTATATCCCCTTCTTCTGGAATGCCTTTTCTTTTTCCATGGGTATACAAGCAAGGATTAAATCGAATTAGAGAAATTTTTAAGCTCGTACCTGTAGAATTTCCTACTGCTTGCCAAAGTCCAGAATATCTCTCTCAAAATCCAGAAGCTCGGGCAAAAGACATTAACGAAGCTTTTTCAGACCCTTCTATTAAAGGCATCATTGCGACCATTGGCGGAATCGACCAAATCAGGATACTTCCTTACTTGGACAAAGAGATTATTTCAAGAAATCCCAAAATTTTTATGGGCTACAGTGATTGCACTAATCTCCATTTGTTCTTATGGAATTTGGGCATTATTTCTTATTACGGAGGTGCTGTGATGACCCAATTTGCAATGGGCGGTGGGATGCAAAATTATACAATTGACTCGATAAAAAAATCTCTTTTTCATCCTCCAATTGGTCATGTAAGCGCTGCCTCTGAATACAGTGATGCTGATCTAGATTGGGCTGATGAAAACAATTTAAATAAAAAACGCCCCGTGTATCCAAGTAAAGGATGGTATTGGCATAACACCCAAGAGCAAATAATAGAAGGAAGACTATGGGGAGGCTGCCTGGAAGTCCTCGATTTGCATTTATCAGTTAGGCGATATTTACCTGCTTTTGAGAAATTGGATGGATCTATACTTTTCCTAGAGACTTCAGAAGAGATGCCTTCTGAAGGTCTCGTGTATTGCTTTATTTCTGCTCTAGCTGAAATAGGCTTTTTACAAAGATTCAAAGCAATCTTAATGGCATATCCAAAAGCACAATTTTGCGATAGACAGCCTCCAGAAGGACGTGACGCCTTTATCTTAAATCAACAAAATGCAGTAAAAAATGCTCTCAAGGATTACAACATTGCTCTTCCTGTTATTTTCAATATGAACTTTGGACATACTGATCCGCAAATAATCATTCCAAATGGTGGCGATGTAAGGATCGATTGCGCCGCAAAGACAATCGAATTTCATTAAATTAATGTCGCTTTAATGCCCTTAAAACAAATTAAAATGTGCCAAAACATTCCTCAAATGCGTAAAAATTGCGTAATTCATCCAAAATAGTCTCATTTACCTGTTGATTTACTAGAGAGTTGATGTTTTTAGTGGGGAGATTGGTCGAACCTCTAGATTAAAATTCTGAAGACAAATAAATATCACAGATACATTTTCATCCCTTCATGAGTAGCTTGGAATCCAAGCGTTTCATAAAATCTTTTAGCATCTAATCGCTTTTTATTTGTGGTTAGTTGAATAATTTTACACCCATTTTTTCGGCCCATGTCTATTACCTGATTAATCATCCATTTCCCAGCACCTTGACCTCGACAGGCAGTTGCAATACGCACAGCTTCTATATTCATTCTCAACCCTCCCTGAAAAGTCAGTGAGGGCATAACCGTTAAATGGCAGGTACCTATAATCACACCATTTTCTTCTACGACCATTAAAAACTGATTCGGATCGGCGTTAATTTGATCGAAAGCTTTTTGATAGGTTGGCGCAATCCCTTCGGCAGATTCTTCTCTCTTTTGCCCTAATTCATCGTCAGCTAATAAAGAAATAACATCATGCAAATCGTCTTGTTTTGCCTTTCTAAAATTAAATAAAGTCATTTTTCATCTTCCTTTTAAAAATGGCCTAAAAATTTTAGAACTGACGAACTTAAATTTCATGGGTAAGCACCATAAAGCCAGGATTCGCGAGATGCTTTTCAAAAACAGCATTCGCTTCAAAATGTTTCGGATGATTCATAAACACATCTAAAGCATGTCTATCTTTAAAATGAATTTCCACACCTATGCGCTATGCGTCTCGTTGACACCCCTTGTATGTACATCTCAGCAATCGCCAATTTCAAAGCCTTCTCAGACCTTTCGCCTTTTTCTAAGCATTGAGGGTAAAAAGCCAACCCACGGGTTTGGGGCACTTGTAATTGAAGTTGTCCAAAACGGGTCTGTACCTTTTTATCTTTGAAACCGTTAGCATAACCCTTTCTGCCCTCTGTGCGCTCATATGGAGCTGCTTGCACAGCGTGCTCTCGTTCAGACTTCATCATTTCGTTGAAGAGCCTGCTGAGTAGATCGCTAAGGCCATGAAGGCCTTGTTGTCCAAGTTGCTCAATGAGTTCATGGATAATTTCGATATTAGTGCTGTTTGAGATCATTGTTTCTCCTCTGTTTTTTGATCAAAACTTCAGAGAACGTGATCTCAAACTTTTTTTTCAACCCCCACCACCACTCCGGCTAGGGACACTTGAATTTACAGAACAAATGTTACACTACCGGAAAATTCTTTCGAGGTGAATCCGATACAACCTATTGGATTGCTTATGATAAAAAAACCCCTTTTGCCTTTCTGATAACCTCTCCTATTCGTGCCTTTAGCATTTTCATTAAAGATCAAAAGGGAACTATCTTTGGAGGAGCCTCTGGGACTCTATTTTATGGCTCTCTTTATGTGGATTCACTTTGGATCGACAAAACTTTGCGCCATCAAGGCTGGGGAACAAAGCTCCTGAGTGAGGCAGAAAGCATGGGAAGGAAGTATGGAGCCTCATTCGTTACTCTTAACACAATGGATTGGGAAGCTCTTCCCTTCTATCAGAAGCTTGGATATTCAATCGAATTCATAAGAAAAGGGTACGAAAAAGAGTCGAAGATGTTTATGTTGAGAAAGAACCTATGAGATTAAATGATTAAAGTTGCAGCATACCAATATACCCCCGCTAATGACATCCAAGCTCGAAAAGCTCAGATACAAAACATCTTGGAAAAAGCTGCATCCAAGCATGTTGATTTTTTATGCCTCCCAGAAGGGGCTTTAACTGGCTACTACGCTCAAGAAGAGTTAGCTCGTAAAAATTCCCTCGAAGTAGAAGGGGAAGATTTTCAAGAATGGCTTGAAGTCTTTAGAAATTCCGCTGCAACAGTGATTGTCGGGTTTAACGAACGGGATGGCAATCAGATTTTTGACTCAGCTGCGACTATTGAAAATGGCAGCCTACTTGGCGTGCAGAGAAAGCATTACCTTTATCACAACTATTTTGCTTCAGGGACTTCTTTTTCTCCTTTCAGCAGTAAAGACATTACATTTGGAGTTGTGATCTGTCTCGACACCAACTATTTTGAACCTGCACGCATTCTTGCATTGCAGGGAGCAACCATTCTTTTTTCCCCTATGTGCAATAAAGTCCCTTTGGATCATGCCTACGCAAAACGTCCTCCATACTACAGTCAGTTTGTTGCTCGAACTCATGAAAATCGTTGCTGGCTTATTTCTGCTGATTGGATTTGGGTCGACGATGGTGCAACAGTTTGTCTAGGTCATAGTGTAATTTATGATCCAGATGGTCGTGAAATTGCACGTAGTCAAGAGGGAGAAGAACAGTTTTTAATCGCTGATATTCCCCTTAATCATCTATTCCACGAGAAAGGAAGAAGAGTACATGGGAGTCAAAAACTTGCTCAAACTATTGAGCAATTGACTCAAGGAGCTATGTAGTGACAGTAGAGAGACGAATTACGCAAATTTTACGCACTAGACTGCAAAACCTTCTATAGCTAATTCAGAATCACAACTTTCCCATCCTGCTAACCAATTCCCTACGATTTGTCGGATGACCTTCTCATCTTCTGCTGCTATGTCAAATGCAACCTCTGTTGCTATCAGTTGAGATACTGAGAACCCAGTTAAAACAGAGGATAATAAGATTTTTTTCGTTAATTCATAAAAATAAGACAACGTCATTGTGACTCCTCTTGCTGATTGTCAAGTCAATCATTGTCCAAAAAACTGCTAATTTTCCCCAGTCAAAAGTTCTGAATGTGTCTCTCCACCTCCATTTCGGCGTATCGCCCCGTTCGCCGAGCGGCAAGGCGTAATGTCTCTTCGCCAGAGACTGACGTAATGCCTTCTCGTCAAAGGCAGGCGGTAGCGTCCCCTCGCCAAGGATCATGGGTTTCGAGATGGACGCATCTCGCAATCGATGGCGTAATGTCCTCTCGCAATGGATAAAACTTCTTAGAGACTGTCTACAAACTTCGTTTCTGTCGATTTTTCGGTTCTTTTGAGCCGCTTTTCGATCCAAAATCTGGGGGCAATATACTTTTGTCGATATTGCCCCCAGATTT
>DATIHO010000121.1:0-3235 GCA_035480615.1 Chlamydiales bacterium
AGGTTACCTCCTTCAGAAATGACTCCGTTTTTTCAATAAGCTGAGTCGCATCCCTCTCGTTAATCTGGTCGACGGAAGTGTATTCACAAGCATGCCTCTTTAGTCGGCAAGTATCCAGATAGTCTGAAAAGCTAGTATACTTTTCACCCATAATCAGGGGGAGAACTTGGATACAAATACGATGATGACCTGCTTTACTCGGATTGGTGCGATAACCGTTCGCTCTAAGTACGATCGTTGCTAATTGGAGCGCCGCATTGTAGGCTGTTGCGAATTTCCTATCTGGAGATAGGCCAGGGAATTTTGCATCTTTTAAATCGCGTGCGACGATTTTGAAGTGTTGATCGATCTCATTTTTGCTCGGCGGCTGCAACTTGAGGTTGTGTTCTTTCAATAAGTCGTTCAAGTTCATGATCATCTCCGATCAACCAAATCTTTGGCCTTAGGATGATATCGGAAATGAAATAATCATTCGAAATAATTTTTTGTCTCAGCTCATCTGGCGTCACAAACACGGCGTTCAATTCCCGCTTAATCTTCCTAGAAATAGGACCGACGATCTTGGAAAGTTCCAAAAGAGAACGATTCGAAACAAAGATAAGATCGATGTCGCTATCGGCTCTCTCCTCTCCCCTTGCCACAGAGCCAAAAATCCACACAAGATCTATGTGCTGCCGGTGTTTGCGCAGTAGGGTTCGCAATTGGTCGCCGATGCCAACGGTCTTAAGAAAAGCCTTCTTCAGATCTTCGAATGCTGGGTGGGAATGATCCGCGTGATAATAGACCATTCGACCTCGCCGCTTAGTCTCTATCAATCCTGTTCGTTCAAGGACCTTCAGTGAGCGCTGCACCTGAATAAGAGCTTTCCCGGTCTCCTTCACAATGGATGCCTGATAGAACTCCTGGTACGGATTCATGAAAAAATGAGAGAGGACCTGGGCTAAGGTCCGATTGGCAAAGAGTGGGACGAATGAGTTCATAACAACTACAAAATTGAGTTTTGAAACAACAATTTGTAGTGTACAGAAGACGGCAGTTTTCCTCAATCGTGCCGACCAACACTGGTGAATTTTTTCTCGATCTATTTAATACAAAAAGCCAATTCTGTCTACTCCACCTTACACTTACCGCAAGTCACTGATTATTAATTTGATAGTACATTTCCAACGACGCAAGTAAATATATTTGTATTATTTACGCATACTAACGAATGATTTATAATGGCTGAAATCAAATGCTGTGGGATGGTTTGTTATGGCAACTATAGGTGATGGGTTGAAAATAGCGGCCCGCGTGGTCTTAGCAGGAGCGGGAGCAGCTGGGACCGTACTCTTTGGTACGGCGACAGTCGTTCTTACGGGAAGCATTATACAGGCAGCTATAGATGCGAAGAAGGACCCGAGTGTCTTTGATTATGAAACTCGTGCGAGAAAAAATTTGATGGAAAAAAACATAGGCCAGATCATCGCGGGAACGGGCGCCTGTGCATTGCTCACTCACCTCTCTTATAGAATTTCACAGACGGCACTCTGCGGGCTATTCGCCGCATAACTTCTATCCAAGTGGCGCTGGGAAGGCTCTGCCAAGCGGTCCAGTGAACTGCTGATTGCGGGTCATCAAGAGAGCAATCGCCTGGATATCTTGGCGCAAACTCCTGGCATCTTCATCTAGATTCCAAACCTCCTCAGGAAATCTGATCTGATTGATTAAGGCCGCTTTTTGTTTGTTCGGGAGGAGCCGATAATCATTGATCAAATCAACCAATGTCTTGGGTTGGTTCTCCTGCCGAATGCGCAGGTGATACTCCAGAAAGTCAGGAACATTAGCGTGGTATCCGGCATGTGTGGCGTAGCGAATATACTCCATGAGTACACAGCCTGCAGCCCAATGAAAAATCTCGATCTCTCCCGGCTCCCCTCTGTTATCAACACCTCTATTCTCAAGCAGTTCCCTATATTGATTTCTCTTTACCAAATTCATTCTGGCAAGCACACCCCTAATTGAGTCTGACAAGAAGTATCCATTATTCGGGAAGTGACCATTCGGATAGGGATTCCTTATAAGATCTTCAACTTCATATTCATTGGGTTCTTTGGGCGGCGGAGGTGCGGGGGCCTGCTGCACCTGAACTGGTGGAAGAGGGAGTGCTGCCGGCGCTTCGAGCCTCTCAATGGGCGGAGCTGCGGGGAGAGCTGGTGCGGGCGCACCGATAAGGACCCGCTGTGCTTGAGGAAGCGGCGGGGCAGATCTTACACAAACCGTTCGATATGGGAGAGTTGGTATAAAAAGCAAAACATCAATAACAATAAATGCAGGCATCAATACAAGCAGGGTCCAGACGATCTGGGTAACTTTTTTTGCCGTGTCCAGACAAGAGTGAGTTTCTCTACGGCAGAGGGAAGAGTGGTATGCCTCGAGATGCCGACAGAAACTAAACGGTTTATAGGTAGATGGGGAACACGCGGGAAACATTTCCATTACAGCCTCTACACAAATCCAATGACATATTTATTTTCTATAACGACCGCCTGTTTTTTTCTTCTTCTCAGGCTTAATAGGCACCAGTTCGTATCAGAATCTTTTTGGACATATCGATGCTCAACAATTGGAACTTACTTGAATAGAGAGAATTTTTTTGTTAGCGGATTTAACTCTTCAATCTTCCCAAATAGCCCCACTCCGTAAGGCTCTGTCTGATCCAGTGGAGTTGTCGCTGTTTTATGAATCAGATCTTCCTCGATTCCATTGAAAGACATGGTGCTAGTAAAAATCGCTGAGAGTAAACTTTGTTCCCTTGCCTGGCCATAAAGAGTAAGCAGTTGATTCGCAGTCCCTTTCAAAACGACAAATGAACAAGTCGAGACTGTAATGAGGTTACTGCCATTTGGGTTGACGAAAGGAATAAAAGACGCCTTCGTCCGCTCTTCTTCTGTGGCATTGCAATACAGAGACATGGCTAACTGCCCCGTAGCGCTTAACAATTTTCCAACGGGAGCTTTTTCATTGAGCACAATGACAAACTTGTGTGTGGCCGTAACATTGACGCTTGGCATAGGATTCTCTTTAATTTCACTCTACTGCTATGTAAACTTTTACTTCTGGATTCGTTTGAGGATCGAAACTCTCGCAATATACTTCAAAATCGCTTGTATAAGACCGGTGTAAATTTGACTTCCACACCTCTTGCCACGCTGAAATGAGTCCCTGAGGAAAAGCTCCTTTCGTCGTGAAAACT
>DATIHO010000122.1:0-21683 GCA_035480615.1 Chlamydiales bacterium
ATTTTATTGCGCTGCCATGTCGCCGCTTTGGGTCGCCTTCACTTCAGCAAGAAGCAGCATGGCTTGTTCATGCTTTTGGTCAGCTGCTTTTATGAGCCACGCTTCAGCGTTCTGCTTTGATGGAAACAGTCCCCATTTCCCTTCTAAATAGGCCACTCCCATTTTGTATTGGGCGTTCGCATTCCCACGCGCCGCGGCAAGGTTGTAGTAGTAGAGAGCTGCCTTTAAGCAGAGGGCCGACTGTGGAGAGTGATCTACCACGCTATTCTCATATAATTGTCCCACTATGAATGCTGCATCGGCATGTTGTTGGTCTGCTGCCTTCCGGAACCAACGGGATGCGTCCTTGTCTGATGGGGTAGTTTCGCCTGTTCCCTCTAATAAATAGGCTATCCCCATTTTATATTGGGCGTCCGCATTTCCACGCTCCGCGGCAAGGTTGTAGTAGTAGAGAGCCTTCTCTGGGGATGGATCGATTCCTAGACGACCAAATTCATAAGCATCCCCCATCCTAAATGCCGCATAAGCACAATCTTGAGCTGCCGCACGTTCAAACCACTTTTGAGCATCCTCATTGTTCAATCCATGAATATTATGCATGCTCCAATAAGCCATGGACAGCTCGGCGTCAGGATCGCCTTCCAAAGCATGCTTTTCCGTGTACTCCACCATTTCTGCAACTTGATCGTCTTCCAGGGAAATGGGGTCCTCCTCAATGGTTCCGTCGCTTTTAAATGCACAAATCATATTCTTGTAATTAATATCAAAAGAGCGTATCCCGAAAGAGGTTATATCGGGCGTTTTAACTAAACAAGTCTTGAGGAAGACCATTTTCTTAGTCGGCGCAAAAACTGTGCGCTGGGCAACCTTGGCAATTTTTTGAGCCAGGTTTCCCGCTTTCACGTGTTGTCCTGTATTACAAGCGACAAGAATAATCTTCGCATCCGGCTCTAGATGGAAAAAGTCTTCTTTAGTTACATTTTCTTGATAGAGTGTTGGGTCTGGAGAATTGGGATTTCCCCCCACCCGGTTCTCTTTTCCCATTTTTATGGAATGAGGAGTCCCATGTCCTATGATAATTAATAGGTGAGCCTTTTGTCCCATCTCCTTTTCCACCTCCGCAAGCTTGTGATCAATACCCCCTTTTTGGTTTAGTGTCCTTATTGCCACTCTGTTGGTTGTCCCAATTTGTAGGGCCATCGATTGGATCGGATGCCAACTCATGGGAGCATTAGGCTCCTTTTTCACCGTAGCTGCCGCAGCATCTTCTGCTATTAAAAAAACGGCAACCGGCGCACCCCCCCCATGTTTAGCATTGCTTTGCTGAAGCTCACTATAAAAGTAATCAGAAAATGGTAGGTTATCTATTTGTTCGTATATAGACATACATTAATTCCAAATATTAAATTTTTTTTATATAATCTAATTATAATATAATATTAATTATAATGTATTATGTGATTAATTTAATATAAAAAATTTAATTTCTGGATAAAAAATGCTCCGATGTGACACTCAGAAGCTGAGTTTTAAGAGACTGTCTACGAACTTCGGTTTCGTCGAATTTTTGGATTATTTTGGCCGCTTTTTGGTTCTTTTGCGGGGGTTGTATACGAAGTTTGATACAACCCCCGCAAAAAGAACCAAAAAGCGGCTCAAAAGAACCGAAAAATCGACAGAAACGAAGTTTGTAGACAGTCTCTAAGACAGTCTCTAAGGCAAGAAGCGTTCTTCGGGTCCGATCTGGTCAGGAATTTTCAACTTGAATTGATGACGGTGCGCGAGCACCCAATTGTATAAAAGATCGCCCATCCAGTTCGGTAAAAAAAAGAAGATCCCAAGTAGCCGCCATCCATTCCCGATCAGCCAATAAATGCGCAAAATTGCATGGGAACGGACCCAAAAGCGGCGTGCCGTCGATTCATAATTTTCCGCAACGATGATGCTATTGAGTTTCAATAACTCTTTTTGAGGGCCTGTAAGGATCGTTTGCGCGGTTTGACCTCGAAGAGGGGCGAAACGGAATTGTTTTTTTTCATCGATCTCGATGATATGGCGGACCGCTTTATGGCAAAGAGGACATTCATCATCAAAAAACACGACATGCTCATTCAATTTTTACCTCCGGACGCATTCTTTTCAGTTCATCGAATTTTTTAGCAAGTTCAAGAACTTGAGACTCGCTGCTGCTCCCACTATAGATTTTCAGTTTGATCTCCTCGCGCATCTGCATCCAATGCCTTTCAAGAACTCTTTGAATGGTTTCAGTAAAGCAGGGAACTGCCCTTTCCCTATTTACTTTTTTTTGCAGCACTTCCGCTAAAAAAAGTTGCTGCTCGGCCTGTTCCAGGTCAATTGCTAAAGACAGAAGGTCGCGCGGCTTGCTCCCCCGGGCCGCTTCCATGTATTTTTCATAAAGGACTCTGGCCGCCACCGTCCGGAAGTGTTCTTCCCGCAGGTTGTTTTCCGCTAATTTTAACAGCTCCGGAACCATTTCCCCCATTAGCAAAAGCCATCGAAGAAGGTCCGCTTCGAGAATCCGGTCAGGATCAATTTCTGTAAATGTAACGCTGGCAGATTTTTTGATATAAATTTGTGGTACGCTTTCAGAAGGGGTCCCAATAATGGCCTCGGGAATCTGGGTTAAACGGGCCAATTTCTTTAAGCTTTCATGGACCATTAAAGGATGGTCCCACTCCCTGATTTGTTTTGCAATGGTTTGAACAAGCTCGTTTTTCCCGGCAGGAGATTGAATATTGATCGATTTGGACAGACGGTTGACTAAAAAAGTAAGATAATCAACGGATGCGTCAAGGGTTTTTTGCCACTCCTCTGGTCCTTTTTCTTGCAGCATCACATCCGGATCGTATTTTTCATTCAAGGAGACAACACGCGCTTCAACTCCCTCTTTTTGAAACAGATGGCCGATTTTCATCGATGCCTCTTGTCCCGCGTTGTCGCCATCGAGCGCTAAAAAGACCTCTCTAACGCCAAGATGGATGAGTTCTTTGGCCATCTCTTCGCCAAAGGCGGTCCCCTGCCCTGCCACCGTCCAGTCAAATCCCGAATGAATCAGTCGCAAAGCATCAATTTGTCCCTCTACAATCAGCGCACGCCTCTCTTTTGCGATCCTTTTTCTTGAATAGCTTAACCCGAAAAGAATTTTTGATTTTTTAAAAAGGGCCGTTTCCGGCGAATTGACATACTTGCCCCCAAATGTTTCCGCTTTGTATTTGCGAGCTGAAAACCCAATTACGGAGCCGATCGCATCGCGGATAGGGATAGTGATCCGATCGGAAAAAAAAGGGCGTCCCTTTGCATAAAGGCCGGCTTCTTCCAACACCGCATTCGAAATTTTTGCCTTCGACATTGCTGTTAAAAAAAATTGAGGAGACTTAGGTGCCAGGCCGAATTCAAATGTATGGATAAAATCCAAATCGATTCCCCGGTTATAAAGATAATCGAGAGCCGCATGTCCTTCCAAAGTGTGAAGCAGATAAAATTGAAAAAATTGAGACGCGTATTCCACGGCTTCTTTTAAAAGGGCTTTCGAAGATCCTTTTGGTTTCTGATCTCCCTGGGCAAATTCAAGAGAGACATGGAAACGCTGGGCTAAATTTTCTACCGACTCGATAAAGCTCATTTTCAGATGCGTCATCAAAAATTGGATGGCGTCTCCATGCGCTCCGCATCCGAAACAGTGATAATGATTATTCCCTTTCTGAATGACAAATGATGGGGTCTTTTCATCATGAAAAGGGCATAACGCTTTATAAGATGCGCCGGATCTTTGCAGTTTTAAATAAGGATTTAAAACCTCAATGAGATCAATCCGGCTGCGAAGCAACTCTAAACTTTCTCGAGTAAACGTTTCCATGCCGCTACGCAAGTTTATCAGAAGCTGAGTTTTAAGACAGCTTCTCAGACAATGTGGAGACGAGCTGATCGATGGGCAAGCGGATTTGGCGCATGGAATCGCGCTCGCGCAAGGTGACCGTATTGTTTGTTTCCATGCTTTCAAAATCGATCGTAATGCAAAAAGGGGTGCCAAGCTCATCTTGGCGGCGATACCGTTTCCCAATTGCCCCCGATTCGTCATATTCACAAACCCAAAACTTTTGCAGGAGAGTAAATACGGAGCGGGCCTTTTCAGTAAGCGGCTCTTTTTTCATCAAGGGAAACACTGCGACTTTTACCGGTGCGATCCGGGGAGCGAGATGCAATACGGTGCGCGTCTCTCCATTTGCCAGCCGCTCTTCATCATAAGCGTCGCAAAGAAGGGCCAAGAGTGTCCGTTCCACTCCAAAAGTCGGCTCGATGACATGAGGCACGAATTTTTCCCGCGTCTCGGGATCTGTATATTCAATCGGATGGCCTGATGTTTCAGCATGCCGTTTCAGATCGAAATCAGTTCTGTAAGCCAAACCGTATAATTCCGATGTCCCAAAGGGAAAGTCATAAACGATATCTACCGTTCGTTTTGAATAGTGGGAAAGCTGCTCTTTTGGATGCTCTTTAACATGCAGGCGGGCAGGGTTCAATCCGATCAGATTGCACCAATTTTGCATGGAAGAGAGCCATTCGGCAAAAGCCGGCTCCCATTCAGATTCGCGGATGAAATATTCGATTTCCATTTGTTCGAATTCAATCACGCGGAAAATAAAATTCCCGGGTGTAATTTCATTGCGGAAGGCTTTCCCGATTTGAGCGATTCCAAAAGGGACGCGTAAGCGGATAGTGTTAACGATATTTTTGAAATCCAGAAAAATGGCTTGAGCGGTCTCCGGGCGCAAATAAGCCACGTCGTCATCTCCATTCGCTCCTGTTTTGCTCATGCGGGTATGGAACATCAGGTTGAAATTTCTCGCATCGGTGAAATCGGAGGCGCCGCATTTGGGGCATTTGATTTTTGCCTTTCGGACGATTTCGTTCATTTGTTGAACAGTGAGCCCGTCTGCGTTTTGATGAAGCAGCTCTTCAATCAGATGATCGCATCGAAAACGGCTTTTACAACTCTTGCAATCAATTAAAGCGTCATTAAAGCCCTCCACATGGCCCGAAGCCTGCCACGTTTTAGGGTGAAGGAGAATGGGGCCGTCCAGTCCGACAATATCGCGTCTTTCCTGGATAAAGACCTTCCACCATAAATCTTTGACATTTTTTTTGAGTGCAGCGCCATAAGGTCCAAAAGAATAGGTATTTGCAAAGCCTCCGTAGATTTCGGAACCGGGATAAACAAACCCTCGTCTTTTACATAAAGAGACGATGGGTTTCAAAGAATCTTGTGAACAGGGCGCTGTCATAAGTTGATTATAATGGACAACACTCAAGTGACGCAAGATTTTCGATCAAAAATTGGGGATCTGTATACCCAAAATGATTCAAAAGTTTCTAAATAATTAAATTGTTAAAAAACACAGTTTAATATAAAATATATTCCAACAGACTGTTAACTGGTTTATTTTTTAATTAATAAATATTTTTAATTACATAGCAAAAAATGAGATAAATTATGAGAGTAGAGATTATAACAACAAGTGCGGATGACGTAGCTACGTGTTCCATTTGTTTGGAAGATTGCGAGATTGGAACGAAACAAATAAGACATCTCCATGAGAATGGCGGGAAACATAGCTTCCACAGGATTTGCCTTACCCCTTGGCTCGAGCAGCACCAAAGTTGCCCAGTGTGTAAACTGTTTATGAATCTAAACGATCTGAAATCTCGAACCGAGCTGATTGTGGAAAGGGTCAGCCCATATCTGATTGACGCAGCTTCTCTAGTTTGCGTTGGATTAGCAGCAAAAGTAGCAGGAGTAGCAGGAGTATTGGGAGCAATAATAGGGGGAATGACAGGAAAAGAAATAGCACGAGAAATAACACGCTTGGAACTAGCAGAAATATCAGAGGCGGCAGCAATAGGAACAGCAGTAGCAGGAGCAGCAATAGGAACAGCAGTAGCAGAAGCAGCGGCAGTAGCAGGAGCAGTAGCGGTAGCAGTAGCAGGGGGAGGGGCGGGAGTAGGAGCAGTAGCAGCGCTAGGAGCAGCAATGGTAGGAACAGCACTAGGAGTAGCAATAGTAGTAGAAGCAGAAGAAGCAGAAGAAGAAGCAAGAAAATTGGTAGCAAGACCAACAGTAGGAGTAATAGCAGGAGTAGTAGCGGGAGCAGTAACAGGAGCAGTAACAGGAGTAGGAGCAGCTGTAGCAGGAGCAGCAGCCGCAGCCGTAGTAATTATAACAGCCCAAGTTGCATCCGCGAGAATCGCAGACGCAGAAGCAGAATAACAGCCTGAGAAATTATCTCAAGATCTATCGTGCGGTTGTGAAATTTGCGACTGTCTGGGAAGGAGAGCCTCCTCCTGATACGGTAGCTGTCGGCGTCAGAGCATACGAAGCTGTATTCGCTACATTCACATTTAACACGATTGTCGGATAGCGCTCGCCAGGTTGCAATGCATTCTGTTGGGTGAAAGAAAGCGCGTCGCCGCTTAGAACCCACCCTGAGCCGGTGAAGGAACTAAGCTTAAGACCGTCAGGAAGGGCAATTGCCACGGTTACAGGACTTGTAGTTAGGGCATTTCCTGTATTGAACACTACAATTCGATAGGTGCCGATGTCCCCTTTAGTGAAGGGGGCATTGTGTTTCAAAATAATATTGCAAAGGGGCGCTGTCGTAGACTGTGTGAGACTGGCATATAAATTGGCTCCGTTAAAAGAACCCCATCCTGAGGCATTATCGTAGCCTTGCAACGCGTTGTAATATAAATTGTTGCCTGTTGTCACGTCGTGAAAATCCGCAAGATACGCTTCTCCGCTTCCAATTGCATAAAATTTAGGGTTCGCAAATCCGAGCGCCGGTTTTTGAGCGGCAGCTAATTCCTGGTTCACGCAGGCGGTGAAAGCAGCCCAGAGAGGCGCTGCGCAACTGGTGCCTCCATAGATTTGCCACATGCCATCATAATAGATCGCGTAGCCTGTATTTGGGTCCGCGTCTAATGCGATATCGGGAACATTTCGATAGGATTTTGAATATACTGTGGATATATTTGTTTGCCAGAGTGGAATGGGCCAAACAGCGCTGACGCCTCCTCCTCCGGCCCCATGTCCTAAGCCGTTATTCCATACCGATTCGGCCAAGTAAGCGCCGGTTAATGGATTGACCGTAAGGTGGGTTCCCCCTACGCTGACGACGTAAGGTTGGGAAGAAGGGTCATTTACCACAAGAGACTGTGAGAAATTTATGGAATAATCGTCATAGGCGCCGTTATCGCCGGAGGCAGCATAGATTGTTTGTCCTTGCGCCGCCATTTGTTGGAAAATCATGTGTTCAGCTTGAAGATAGGCAATGCTTAACATATCTTCACCTAAGCCCCAGGAAGTGCTTACCTGTCTGGCAAGATTATCTGTGGCAATCCGGTTATACGTATCCAAAGCGCCCTGGTATGAGTTTGGGCCCTGATACACGTAAATTTCACTTTCTGGCGCTAATGCGATCGCCAGTTCGATGTCGAGAGCGACTTCTGGATGAATTCCGCCGAAGCTTCCGCCATCTATCAGGATATTTGTCAATTTAGGGGATGGCAATCCAAAATAATTCGCGTAAGTAGTGATATCGCTGGCCTGGTAATCGGCAAGTTCAAATAGAGCAATAATTTGATGGGCGCCAGTTGTCAACATGCCTGAAAGGTTATAAGCCGTCACTATGTCTTGAGGAGCGAAACCTCCGTTAGGACCGGAAGGAAATGTATTGGATACGTTGGAGGATAGGGCACTCATATCCTTGCAACGGTGGTAAGAGTGCCATTCAGCATGGTTATCCAATCCTACGATGCCGCTGATGATGGAAGCAACGGAAACGTGCAGCTCTGGATTCTTGTTTGGAGCATAAAATTGACGGCCTGTCGGCAACGTATGTTGATGAAGCCTGAGATGGAAAGCCGACTCAATCCTGTGCGCTGGGCCGCTAACATGAAGTAGCGTGCGATTGGGATGTGTATCATGAATGGTCAACTCTAAGCTGTTGGCATAAGCTATGACTGTATCATAATCTTGCTGGAGGGGCGCAAACCGCTCGATAAATTCAGCTGAGGTAAGATATTTTCCATAATGTTGCGGATCAGACGGATCGTAAATATGGTCTATGAGCTCTTGCAGTTCCTGCTGGTTGCGAAGAGGCAAAACAAAATGTATATGAACCTCTTTGTCCGACTCGAGAGGACATGTGCACACGGCCTTGTTCACCGCTTTGGTGGGAACATGATCGGAGAGTTCTACAAATTGGGCAGACGCCGTATTCGCATGCAGGATGAGCGTCAGCATTGAGAATAAAAAACATTTGCCGAAGAGGCGGTTTTTCATAAATACCCTCCAAGATGAATGGTTGTAACCAGGGTATTAAAAAAAAAGCAATCCTTCAATCATTTTTGGTATTAATGCCCAATTGCGGGGCAAATGCAAGGAGTTTGACTCCAAGGGGCTGGGGTAGTGAAAATACTGTTTTCTTCCACTAGCGTGAGTCGGGTATTTACATGAGCGCCGGGATACGATTTATGATTGGCTCCAAAGGCGCAAAAACCTGTTAGAAGTGTTTTTCTGCTAGCTATTGGAGAGAAATTCGGTTCGCTTCCATGATAAAGATAAGGATGCATAAAAAGAAGGTCCCCCGGTTCTGCATAGATCCAAATCCTCTCTTCATCTAATTCTTGTGGTTCTGGATAGTTATTGGCATCGATCCATAAGCCACCATTTTCCGATGTCATAGGCTCAATTGGGATGATGCAAATGGCATAGCTGCCATTTCCTAGCACATCTTGCCAATCGGGATCAAATGATTTGCGAAATTGGATATCCCGATGTTTTGGAAAAGCGATGTTATCGCCGGGCAATTTCGGATGAATTTGAGAAATCAAATGCTCGATATCGGAGGTCCCTAATAATTCAAAAAAAGTATGAAGCATCTTTTCTGAACGCACAGTCTCTAATAATGCGGGTTCTATTCCGCTACAGCCATTAATACGAGCAATAGAGGCCGAATTGTCAGGGTGTCGTTTGAAAACAACACGAGATCCGTTGATATAGAGAAATTGTTCTTCTGCTGAAATAAGCACATCAGGAGATTCGTGAATTTGTTCCAAGGCTCGATTGACAACTGTTGTGACTGTTTCATTTAGCTGGTTCATTTCCGTTTGGCTGAGAGCCTTTGGCTTTAACAAATATCCTTGTTTATAAAAGACAGCAATATCTTCGGGCGTTAGGAATCCTTTCATTTCTACAGCAGTGAGAATAGAAAAACAGAAGTTGATGAAAAAGGCTGTCCATCCTAGAGTAAAACGCATATCTTCAATCCATAGCTGACATGAGGAGAGTTTAAGCGATTGTTTCTTTTCGATCTACTGCGGCATGTGCTGGTTTGAAGCCGTTTTCCGCCCCTATTTGGTCAAGCAACTCGAGATCTCGTAAACGCTTTAGCTGTGCGCAAGCAACCAAGGTATCTACTCCAAAGATTCCGAATGCGCCTCTTTCCTAATTAGCAAATATCTGTCATACTTATTCCTTCTTTAGGGGTTACATGAATAGAAAAATTGTCACCGTCATTACGGCGATCACAAAAGACAGGATAGTCATTGGTGAATTGGAAACTATTTTTCCACGATGTACAGCACAGGAGATACGATTCGCCCCAAACATAGGAAATTAATAGAGGTTAGATCATGAAACGAGGTGAGGTGTTTTTTCATCCCATGGAAGGATCTGGCCAGTTGAGTATTTCCTGGAGTTCTGGTTCGAAAGGAGCTGCTGTTGAGGCAGAAAAAGGAAATGGTGTCGGCTTTTTTTCCACCCAGGGAGACTTGTTATCGGTGATTTTTGATGATGTGTCAGCCGGAGAAGATCATCAGACTCTCGAGTTTAAAAAATATAGAATCGAAATAATTGTAAGAGATGGGGTTGTCACGCATAAAGTGACTCAATCGATTCGCCCAAGAAGTATCAGGGCAGCAAAAAAGACAACTCGCCCTGCCCTAAAACGTCAACGACGCAAAATAAAACGCTAACGTCCTACCGCCATCGACCTGTTCCAGGCACCCTAATCCCCGAAAAATATCGTAGTTTTTCCCGCTGAAAAGTTTCGTAGACAGCTTCTAAATGCAAGCATGAACCAATTTGGCCAATGTTTTGACAGTAGGATTTTTGCTTTTCAGCGTGTGATACATCGTTGATCTAGCCATGTCATTCTCTTTAGCGATCTGAGTCTTATTCACTGCTTCCAAATAAATACGGATCACTTCAATTACGCCCTCAGAGTCCCCATTCTTGAGACATTCCCAAATGGCGCGTCCAATCAATTCTTCATTCAATAATTCTTCTCTTGGATTGCTTTGTCGAAGGCCAGTGCCTTTTTTCAGTTTCATTTTAGTTTTCCTCTATCGTTAGAGAATTTATTCGCTAGGTCAATTGGACACGGCCAAGCGGCTGAATCCGAATCTCGGGAACGATCTCCTGGGATGAAATCACCGCGAGATCGGGAAATTCCCCCTCAATCAATTTTCGAACGAAACGACGGACATCCATTGTTGTGAGAAGCACCGGCGGCTGGCCGCCTGGAGGGGTGGGCTGGATCGTATTTCTCATCGAATGAAGGATCATCTGAACAGCATCGGGATCGAGAGCGAGATAAGAGCCCGCGGAAGTTTGTTTGATGGCTCCACGAACTGTATCTTCAATTTCCGGATCCAGAAGATATACAGCAAGGATCGATTGCCCAAGCGAGTATTTATAGCTGATATACCGCTTCAAAGAAGTACGTACATATTCGGTTAAAAGGACCGTGTCCTTTTCTGTTTGGCCCCACTCGCTCAACGCCTCTAAAATCGTTCTAAGGTCTTTGATGGAAATCTGCTCTTGAACCAGACGCCTCAAGATTTCCGTCAATTTTTGCAAGGGAACCAGCCGCGTCACTTCTTTGATCAAATCAGGGAAAGAGCGCTCTATAAACTCAAGGATCGCCCGCACTTCCTGAATTCCGATAAACTCGCTTGCGTATTGTCGATAGAATTTGGAAAGATGGAGGATCATCACTTCCAGCCCGGTCCAAAAACGGACCCCCGCCCGTTTCAATATCTCCTGATATTGCTCTTCGACCCAAAGAGCCGGCATGCCGAGAGAACTTTTTAGATTCGTAAAGGGGATATTATATCTTTGTAATGTATTTTCCATTTCATTTGTTAAAACATGTTTTAGAATGATACGACCCCGTACGATCGGGACTTCATTCAGATGGATTGCATACTCTCCCGGCTCCAAAGTCAAAGAATCGGTCCTTACATGGACTCCCGGAAAGCGGACGCCAAGATCCTGATAAAGAGCATGACGCATTTTAGGGATCATCTGATCGATAAAAGTCAGCCCCTGCTTATCTTTACGAATCATTTGCGAAATGGCCGAGCCGACTTCCAATACGACAGGGAGGGTTAAAGCGTAATCTTCTCCCACCCCGCCAGAGACCGCATGGCCAGGGACGTCCATTTCCATCGGGCCGATTCCGGCCGCGGCTTTGGCGGCAACCCTTTTGCTGCTTCGCCAAAAAAAATAACTTACGCTGCCGACAAGAGCGGCAAGAAGCAAAAAAGTCCAACGGGAAAACCCGGGAACCCAGGCCATTAAGAAAAGGACGCCGCTCGCAATCATCAGCGCTTTTGGCTGTTTTAACAGCTGCTCTGAAATCTCTTTGCCAAGATTCGTATCTTTTTTCTCGCTCGAGACACGTGTTGTGACAATACCTGCAGTGATAGCGATCATAAGCGATGGAATTTGAGAGACTAAACCCTCCCCAATAGAGAGAAGAGTGTAGATTTTAGCCGAATCGCCAAGTGTCATTCCATGAACGACGTTTCCTATAATAAGCCCCCCGATAATGTTGATCAAAGCAATGACAATGCCGGCGATAACGTCCCCTTTGACGAATTTCATGGCTCCGTCCATGGCTCCGTAAAGCTGGCTTTCTTTTGCCAGCCCCAAGCGAAGTTCCCTTGCTTGCTGTTGATCAATCACTCCCGATCGCACATCGGCATCGATGGACATTTGTTTTCCGGGCATTGCATCCAAAGTAAAACGGGCCGCTACCTCAGCTACGCGCTCCGCCCCTTTTGTAACGACGATGAATTGGACGATAGTGATAATGAGAAAGACTACGCCGCCCACTATATAGCTGCCCCCTACAACAAATTTCCCGAAAGCCAGGATAATATGTCCGGCATAGGCATGAAGAAGGATCTGCCTTGTTGAAGAGATGGCGATGCCAAGACGAAAGAGGGTGGTAATGAGAAGAAGCGAAGGAAAGATCGAAAGCTGCACCGCTTTTTGGATATAAAGAGCGACCAAAAGCAGCGAGATCGAAATGCCCAGATTCAATGAAATAAGAAGATCGATCGCTGCCGGAGGAATGGGAAAGATCAGGATCATAATGATAGAGATAATCAAAGCCGCAAGGATTAAATCGCTGGAGGAGGAAATCGTTCCCAGCATCCGGTCGCCGCCAAGAAATCGGGAAACGTTATCTAGAAATTTTTTCACTTTTTGAACAACTCCTTATTGATCTCCGGATTTTCTTCCAAAGATTCGATCCATTTGATGATCTCAGCTACGGCAGGATATAGATCTTCAGGTATATATTCGGAGATTTTTCCCTTTGTGTACAGGTCTCTTGCCAATTCTACATTTCTCATGATCGGAACATTGTTTTCGACACCAATTTTAATGATTCGCTCTGCGACCAATCCTGTCCCCATCGTTAAAATAAGAGGAGCTGGTTCTTCTTCCGGGTTATATTTTAGCGCCACGGCGATATGGGTGGGATTGGTAATGATGGCTCTGGCGCGCCGTGCAGCGGAAGGTCCCTCCTGGTAGGCGATTTCTCGAAACATCTCGCGTCTTTTCCCTTTGATCAAAGGATCTCCCTCAGTATCTTTATATTCTTGTTTGAGCTCGAATTTTTCCATCATCATCTCTTTTGCGAAGTTCTGTTTTTGGAACGCGAGATCGAAAAGCGCAACCAGGATAAAGAAAAGTCCGACACGGATCGCAGCCGAGGTTAAAAAATCGTTTACGACGAGCGCGCTTGCAAGGGGAGTCATCATCACAGTGGAGATGATTTGAGGCAGGCTATTCCAAATAATCAAATAAATAATGATGGCGGCTCCTGTGATTTTTGCAATGGATTTGAGCAGTTCCACAAGAGTTTTCAGCTTAAATTTCTGTTTGATCCCTTCAACGGGATTGAGTTTTTTTAAATCAAATTTCATCGCCTCAAATGAAAAAACGGGTCCAATGACCAAAAAACTCACAATCACCCCAACAAAAGCGACAATCACCATAATCGGCAAGCTCGTCTGAAGGATGACTTGAAGCGTATAGATAAAATAACCGGGAGCGAGGTTATTGAAATCGGCGCCGACATTGGGGACCGCTCTGAATATTGTCAGCATAAACGAGCCAATTTGCGTCCAAAAAAAACCCATTGAGGCAATGACCGCTCCCAGAGAGACAATGAAGGTCATTGCCGCTGGTAGGTCCTGAACTTTTGCAACCTGCCCTTTTTTTCGGGCATCTTTTAATTTTTTTGGGGTCGCTTTTTCGGTTTTTTCAGCCATGTGAGTTAGTTAGGGTGAGTTAGCTATGAAAAAATAAAATAACATCTCCGTCTTGAACAATGTAGTCCCGCCCCTCGGAACGGGCTTTGCCAGCTTCGCGGGCACCGACGCGCCCATTGTAGCGGATCATATCATCATAAGATACTACTTCCGCCCGAATAAACCCTTTTTCTATATCGCTATGGATTTTTCCTGCCGCGGCGGCTGCGGTTGTCCCCTTGCGAATCGTCCATGCGCGGGTCTCGATATCTCCCGTTGTGATATAAGTGATGAGATCTAAAAGAGAAAAGGCCTCTTTTATCAGTCGACTGAGACCGGACTGTTTTAATCCCAGGCTTTCTAAAAATTCTTTCGCATCATTTGCGTCAAGTTGAGAAATTTCTTCCTCAATTTTAGCGCAAATGGGAACAATACGGCTTCCCTCTTTTTCTGCGTAATCACGGACTCTTTGCACAAAGGGGTTTTCTAAAGAGGGGAGATCGTTTTCTCCTACATTACAGGCGTAAAGGATTTTTTTCTTTGTCAAAAAAGGATAAAGAGGGACGATTGCCTCTTCTTCGGGAGTCAAAGAGAGTGTGCGCAAGGGGAGGCTTTGATTGAAATGATCGATCGCTTTTTTAAAAAGAGCAATCGTGGGGATAAGCTCTTTTTTCCCCTTTGCCTGTTTTTCGAGTCTGAGCAAAGAATTTTCAGCCATCTGAAGATCTGCAAGGATGAGTTCGAGAGTAATCACAGCGATATCATCGATCGGATCAACGCGGCCTGAAACATGGACGACATCCATGCTTTCAAAACAACGCACCACTTGGACAATTGCATCTGTTTCTCGAATATGGGCAAGGAATTGATTGCCGAGTCCTTCTCCTTTGGACGCCCCTTTGACCAACCCTGCGATATCGACAAAACTGACGGTTGCATAAACGAGTTTTTTGCTATTCGATTGCAAAGAGAGCGCGGGGAGTCTCGGATCATCCACTTCGACAATCCCAAGATTTGGATCAATGGTGCAAAAAGGGTAGTTTTCAGAAGGAATTTGCTTGCGCGTAAGCGCATTGAAGAGGGTGGATTTGCCGACGTTTGGCAGCCCAACGATTCCGCAAGAGAGATGGGTTGTCGAAGGATTCATTTATCTAACCTGAGTTTTTGTAAAATAAATTCCGGGTGTTTAAGAAGCTCCTGATTGACACATTCATCAAGAGTAAAAGAACCTGAGCGGAGGCGTACCAATTTTGAAAGATGTGCTCCACATTGAAGGATGTTGCCAATGTCGTGAGCTAATGAGCGGATATAGGTCCCTTTTGAACAGTCTACAAGGAGTTCAAGATAAGGATACGCATAACTGAGGAGTTCTATTTTTAAATGGACTTTTACAGGTTTCCGTTCTACCTCGATCGCTTTGCGGGCCAATTCATATAGTTTTTTCCCATTGATTTTTTTTGCTGAAAACATGGGAGGCGTTTGGAAAATCTCTCCCTGGAAAGAGGTGATGACCGATTCGACGTCAACCAAGGTGGGGATGATTTGAGAGCGGGAAGTAATTTTGCCATCCACATCATATGAATCGGTTTCGATCCCCAAATGGAGAGTTGTCTGATACTGTTTATCAGCCAGGAGAAATTCATTGGATCTTCGGGTAAATTCCCGGCCAATGAGCATCACCATCACTCCTGTCGCAAATGGGTCGAGAGTGCCGGCGTGGCCAATCGTTTTTTCTTTTGTCAGCCGGCGCAGAAGAGAAACAATGTGAAATGACGTAGACGATGGCGCCTTATTTACAAGAAGAATTCCTTTCATGATGAAGGGCGGGAAAGTCGTTCTTTTTCGATATCGTCCAGCAACTTTTGCATTTTTGCATGTTCTTCAGCGGAATGGTCCATTTTAAAAATGAGGTTGGGAAAGTAACGGAGATTGACTTGACTGGCTGCTTGTACCGCAATGAAGCCTGCTGCAGATTGCAGGGCGGATAAAACTTTTGTCTTTTCCACATTGTCTCCAATGAGACTGATATAGACCTTTGCATGATGCAGATCGCTGGACGTATCTACCCGGGTCACGGAAACAAAAGTGGTTACATGAGGATTGCGAACCTCCTTCTGGATGACTTCGAAGATCACCTGCCTTAAAAGGGAATTGACACGATTGAGTCTGTTTTTATTCACAAATCCTGTTCAAGGTAGGTGATCTCGTAAGCTTCCAAAATATCCCCTTCTTTGATATCGCTTTGTCCTTCCAGCACAATCCCGCATTCAAAACCTTTTTGTACTTCTTTAATGTCTTCTTTGAGTCGTTTGAGAGAAGCGATTTTCCCTTTCCAGATGATTTCTTTGTTTCTGACTTGACGGATCAAGTTTTGCCGTTTTACGGTACCCTCCGTCACTTGGCATCCTGCAATATTTCCAAGTTGCGAAGATTTAAAGACTGCTTTGACCATAAGGGCGCCGCAATCAGTCTCTTGTTCGATCTTATCGAGCAGGCTGCGCATCCGGATTTTGATTTCATCGATGAGGTGATAGATGACATCCTGGGAATATACAGGAATATGTTTTTGCTTAATCAAATCGGCCGCGTGGCTCTCAATGCTTGTATGGAAGCCGAGGATCGTTGCCTTGGACGCAGAAGCAAGTTCGATGTCTGATTCGGAAATCTCGCCAACGTCCGCACTGACAATTTCAAGCCGCACTTTTTTCGAATGGATTTTCAGAAGAGAATTTTTTAAAGCTTCCAAAGATCCTTGCACATCGGCTCGAAGGATGACAGGAAGGGTCTTCATTTCGCCGTCTTCTTTTTTCGCCATCATCTTTTCCATGCTGCTTTTTTTGGAAAGAGTCAGCATTTCACGGTGATATCCTTCAGCGCGCGCGTCTGCCAGTTCACGCGCCTCTTTTTCATTCCGAACTATGATGAACTCACTGCCCGCGATTGCAAGTTTTGACAATCCGGTAATTTTTACGGGAGTAGAAGGCCCCGCCTCATCGATCAGACGGCCCAAATCATCATGGATTGTTTTTATCCGTCCTGAAAAATGGCCATACACGAAAGCGTCCCCTTTGCGCAGTGTTCCATTTTGCACAAGCACGGTTGCCACAGCCCCCATCCCCTTATGCATTTCGGATTCCAGGACAGTTCCTCGAGCGCGGGTGTTCGGGCAGGCGCGTAATTCAAGGATTTCAGCTTGAAGAGCAATCATTTCTAACAGTTCATGAATCCCTTGATTTGTCAGGGCGGAGCAATTGACTGTGATGGTCGTTCCTCCCCAAGCTTCAGGGAGTAGTTCGCGGTCGGAAAGTTCCCGATATATTTTTTGAGCGTCAAAATTCGATTTGTCGCATTTGTTCAAAGCGACAAGGATGGGTACATTTGCCTCTCGCGCCTGGCGAATCGCTTCATCTGTCTGAGTCCGGATCCCTTCATCGCCAGCAATCACAAGAATGACAATATCAGTTACATTCGCTCCACGGGAGCGCATCTCGGAAAACGCTTCATGGCCCGGAGTATCCAAAATCGTAACGCCGCCCGCTTTTGTGGTCACTTTGAAAGCGCCAATATGCTGAGTGATCGCTCCGGCTTCGTTTGCCGCACGGTTGGATTGGCGAATGGCGTCGATCAGGCTGGTTTTCCCATGATCGACATGCCCCATAAAAGCCACTATGGGAGAGCGGATCATTCGTGCATCCGGATCCATTGACTCGATTTCCTGACGGATTGTTTTATCCGTAATTTGGATCCGTTTTTCTTCCGTTCTATCGATGGTAATGTTGCAATCAAAATCATGGCCTAAAAGTTGGACAACGACCTCGTCGCTGAGATAGTCATTCAAAGTTGGAGTCAACCCTTGCATTAAAAGCTTGGCAATTAATTGGGACGCCTTGAGCTTCATCTCCTGTGCTAACTCCTTGATTGTGATCGGCAGGCGGATCGTCAGGGACTTCGGTCGAATGACCTCTTCTACGCGGTGAGCATAACGGGGTTTGAAAGCGCGTCGTTTGCGCCAAGCCTCATTATCGATATCGCGCAAGCCTTGTCGATCTCGCGAATCAAATGTACGCACTTCCTCTTTTTTCTTAAGGCGATGTTCTTTTGGCGGCTCTTTCGGTTTGGATACAGGTTGAGCGGTAAATTTGGGAGCAGTAGATTCTTCCGGTTTTTTTTCCGCTTCTTTTTCTTTGGTAGGAGAAACGGGTATTGCAGAAGCAGAAACAGGTTTGGCTGCTTCTTCTTTGATCGGCGCCGGTTGGGAAGAGGGTTCTGAAATCCCTGGTTCCGACGGTTCGGTAGATTCTTCAACAGAGGGACCTTGAACGATGCGCGTTTTCTTTTTTTTGGGTGAGATGGGTTCTTTTTCAACTTCTTTTTTTGCCAGTGTTTTTTCTGCTTGCTTTAAGGCAGAAGTGATCGTGGAATCCTCTTTGAGGCGGGAAAAGCGTTTTGTCGATTCGCTGTCCGCTGCAGATTCTTTTTTTTCCGAGGAAGGTGCGATTTTCTCGGAAGACTCGGAAGATTTGGGTTGTTTTGCCTTGAAAGCCCCGGCAAGCTGCAGATTTTTAATATTCAGCTTTAGATGTTTAGCCAACGGGTTGTCCTTTTCTTTTACGGATTTGATCGACGAGTTTATCAGCCAAGTCATAATAATTGACTCCAGGAACTTTAGTGGAGATTTCTACAGGGTTGGATTGCATGAATTTTCGCAGCGTATCATAGCCTGCGCTAGCTAAACTGTCGATGACCAATCCGCTAATTCCTTCAATCTTGAGAGGTGCATCATAGGCTGGATCAGGATCTTCAGCAAACTCAGCCATTTGAACGGTTAGAATTTTTTGGAATTCACTGATTTTTTGGACATCAATCTCTTTTTCAATCAATTGTCCGATCAATCGCGCATTCATCCCTTTTTTCCCAATCACAATAGGATATTCTTCATCAGACACGACAATCCATATTCTGGAATCGTGAATTTTTAATTTCCGGATCTCAGCCGGCGCGATGAGATTTTGAAGGAGTTGAATCTGGTCGTCGGAATAGGGGACTACATCAATTTTTTCATTATTGAGTTCGCGAATGATATTTTTAATTCGAGTTCCCCTTACGCCTACACAAGTTCCAACAGGATCGACTTTTGGGTCAAAAGAGCGGACGGCGAGTTTTGTCCGGTAGCCCGGATCACGAACAATTTTTTCAATGGCGACAGTTTTATCATGCAGTTCAGGAACTTCCTGAATAAAAAGCTGTGCGACAAATTCGGGATGGCTGCGTGTTAAAATGACCTCTGCTCCTCCTGAATCAACATCGCGCACTTCCAAAAGAAGCGCCTGTACTTTTTCACCTGGATTGTAACGTTCCACTTTTGGATAATTCCGTTCGGGAAGAATCGCCTCTACTTTTCCAAGGTCGACAATGATCGTCCTTCCACGAATAAATCTTTTCACTGTTCCGGAAATGATTTCTCCTATTCGATGTCTATATTCTTCATAAATGACATCCCGCTCAGCGCCTTTGAGTTTTTGAACGATCACTTGACGGGCCGCTTGCGCTGCAATACGGCCGAAATCCTGGGGGGTAATAGCAATTTCGAGCCATTGACCTATTTGAGATTCAGGTTCCATCGTTCGCGCTTCTTCCAGAGAAATTTCGTCAGCAACATTGAGCACTTTTTCGACGATTTTCTTTTGGGCGAACACTTCGATTTCACCTGTTTTTGGATGAATCTCAACGTTTACTTTTTCGCCCAATCCTTTTATGCTTTTTCGGGCCGCCGCGCGTAAACTTTCGGAAATCGCATTGATAATGACCTCCCGCTTAATCCCTTTTTCGCGCTCCAGGTATTCAAAGATGGCGATCAGGTCTTTATTCATCTAGTTCCTCTTCTTCGCGGTCTTTTGATTTTTTGAGATCTTTCTTGTTGCGTTTCCTGGATTTTGTAGAAACGACAATATCGTCATGATTCATTTGATTCTTTTCAATGAGGTAATCTTTGATCGAAAGGGCGAGTTTTTTATGTTCCGGATCTACCTTGATCACCTTGGCTGCGATTCGATCTCCTTTTTCTACGACATCTTCGACTTTTCCAAATGGCTGATCGGAAAGTTCGGTTACATGAATGAGCGCTTCAATGCCATTATCAAGTTGGACAAATGCTCCAAAGGCGGTTGTTTTTGTAACCGTTCCATGGACGATTTCTCCGATGGGAAGGCTTTTTTCAATGGATTCCCATGGATTCAAACTCAATTGTTTGACGCCGAGAGTGATTTTTTTACTCTCTTTATCTACTGACAGGATGACCGCTTCCACTTTGTCCCCTTTTTTCAAGATTTCCGATGGATGGGACACTTTTTTAATCCAGCTCAAATCAGAAATATGAATCAGGCCGTCAACACCCGGCTCCAATTCGACAAAGGCTCCATAATTCGTCAGATTCCTGATTTCTACCACAACATTGCTTCCAACCGGATATTTGGTTTCGATATCTTCCCAGGGATTGCGTTCCGTTTGCTTGATGCCAAGAGAAATTTTCCCCTCATCCTTTTGAATGGAAAGGACGATCGCTTCCACTTCGTCTCCCACTCGGACAGCTTCGCTCGGGTCGGTGATGTTTTTCGTCCAGGACATTTCAGAGACGTGGATGAGCCCTTCGATGCCCGGCTCAATTTCAATGAAAGCGCCATAGGAGACGAGATTGACGATCTTGCCGCGGACACGGGTGCCGACTGGATATTTTTTTTCAATTTCTTCCCAAGGGTTATTTTCTTTTTGTTTGAGACCTAATGCGACGCGCCCCTTTTCGCGATCGATGTGAAGAACCACCACTTCGATCTCTTGACCCAGTTTCACGATTTCGGAGGGGTGTTTAATGCGCTTCCAGGTCATATCTGTGATATGGAGCAGCCCGTCAATCCCATCGAGATCAAGAAACACGCCAAAATCTGTAATGTTTTTTACCACACCGCGCAAAGTGGCGTTTTCCTGGATATGTTCAAGAAGCTCAGCTTTGCGGGAAACTCTTTCTTCTTCCAGAAGTTCGCGGCGAGATACGACAATATTTTTCCGTTCAATATTAATCTTGAGAATTTTGAAGTCGTAGGTGCGGCCGATGAATTCATCCAGATTTTTAATCCGTTTATTATCGATCTGGGAGCCGGGAAGAAAGGCTTCCAATCCAATATCGACCATCAAACCGCCTTTCACTTTGCGGATGACCTTCCCTTTTACAATCGAACCCTCGTAACAATTTTTTACAATATGTTCCCATTGACGGAATTTGCGGGCTTTTTCTCGCGAAAGGACGATTTGTCCATCGTCGCCTTCGGTCTGATCGAGATACACTTCGATATTATTGCCAAGGATCAATTCTTCCGGTTCCGTAAATTCTGCAATTGCCACAAGCCCCTCGGATTTGAGACCCACGTCAATGACTACATAATCTTTTGTGATTTCTACGATGCGCCCGGTTAAGACTTGTCCTACATTTAATTGGGAAAGAGCAGCCTCCCCTCCCGATTTTTCAGTGCCATAGAGTAAGTCGCGAAATTGTTTAGCTTCGTGTTCTTGAAAATCAACATCATCCAGAATGTTGCTTTCGTTCCAATCTTGTGCATGTTTTTCGAGATATTTAGAAGGCATGAGGTCTGGGTCTCTCCTGTTTATAACTCGCTTTTTCCAGCAATATTTGCCGGACAAAGCCATAGCTTGGGTTAAAGGAAATAGATTAACACCCTCTGTAAAAATTTGCAAGAGAGTTGTCGAATTAACAGGGCAATAGTCTCAGGGCCGCTTGAAAAAACTATCCTCTTCATTTTCAGAATCTTCTATGTGATAGGATTTATTTTTAGAAAATAATTGTCTAAAAATTTAAAAAAAAATAATTTTTTACTTTTATTTTTCTAACATCTTTCAGTAGATTGAAATTTTCCAGGAATTGTATACCCGAAGTGATTCAAAACATTTTATGTTTTTAATAGATTTCTATAAGAGACTGTTAACGGATTTCGCTTCTGTCGATTTTGGGGTTCTTTTGAGCCGATTTTCGGTTTGTTTTTGGGGGG
>DATIHO010000123.1:0-1996 GCA_035480615.1 Chlamydiales bacterium
TGGCACATCACCTCAAACACGGTGTTTCCCTTGTGCTTCTTTCCAAAATTCTGGGGCACAAAAGGCTTTCAACAACCGAAAGATACCTTGAATATGTTCAGGATAGAGCCAAAGACACCACCACCCTCAGCGAGCTCTAAACTATCTCTTCTATTGTTTCCTCAATCTTTTTCAATTAAACTTACACTATGGATGTGCCAGAAGGTGAGATTTCTGAAGGAAGAATTGACGCCGCAAAAGACTCGGTCCAGCAAGCAGTTGCAGACTTGCCCCGAGAAACGCAGCAAAATGTTTTGCTATCTTCACTCTTAGATTCTGCATCAGAAGGAATGACTGATAAGGTGCTCCATACATTAACTCAGGCTCTGACTGCAGAGCAACGAAGAAGAGATGAATCCAAAGCAGCAAAGCCATCGCCCGAGGATAACATAGACTCAACTAATGAAGAAGCAAGAGAAGCAGAAAGAATTGAGGAGATAACCCAAGTTCTAGCTGATGAGACGGTTAAAGAAAAAACAGAATTAGAAGCAAAAGCTGAGGAATTAGCTAGAATTACCAGACTTGAAGGTGAAGGTTTCCTAAGTGGTAAATTTCCGCGCGGCTTTTATCAGGACCCCGGTCAAATTGGAAGCTATCAGTCAATACGCGCTTTTGGTTACGGAAAAACACTAGAAAATGATGATGATATCAAAAGATATTTCCCTCCTACAATTTCAGAAAATGATCAGGATCTTGAGACAGCCGGCACGCAAATTTGGACTATTAGCGATCACAAAGACTTTCAAGGCAAAGCAACAGGCTTGATACAATATCAATACTACATGCCGACACCAAACGATTATGATCTCTCATGGAGACCCGGATGTTTTGTTAGGCTTTCCGTCTCTGTTCCTCAAAGCATTGCAACAAAACTTGATGCTGCGGTAGCGGAGAATCCTCTATTTCCCGATAAGTATTTTCAAGCTCTTTATCCAGGACTTGTAGGAGAAGACACGAATAGCCATATTCGAAGAAGTGAAGCAAAAAATTTAATTGTTCGGGATTTAAGAAAAAATCATGACCCAAATGATAGAACAATCATGCCTTACTCACAACCAATACCTTATTAAATTTAAGTTAAAATAATTTCGATTTAAACTCTTCAATCTTTCCTTTATCCAATCTCATCCTCAATATATCATTTGCTATATCCCGTCCCCAGAATTTTTCTGAAGAAACGATTTCCAAAAATTCGTCCCAACTTACTTCTTTCACCTCAATCCTCTCACCAGCGTCTAAGTTTGGTTCCGCAGCTTTTTTGCAGTTGCGCGCGACAAAAAGATAGGTATCCCACTGAATTTTCCCTTCGGATTCGTATGTTTTAATAAGTTCCCACTCATCTGATTCTACTCCTGCTTCCTCGAGAAGCTCTCTTTTTGCAGTCACCAACGGCTCCTCTCCCGATTCGGCACGACCTCCTAAAAATGTAAAACTTAGCGGTTTATTTGGCTGTTCTTCGTGGGAAAGTAAAATTTTTCCTCCCAATGTTGGGATAATTTGGATAGTATCCGGTCTCTTCAACCCTTCAAATGTTTCAGTTGATCCATCATATAATTCCTGATCCCACTGAAAAACCTCAAAAATTTTCCCTTTAAATACTGACTTTGCGTTTTGTGGCAATTTCATAGAAAAATTGGCTTCCTTGAGCAGATATAAGTTAAAATCCGCAAAAATAATCTTCGGACTTTATAAACCTTAAGAACTTTTTACTTTATGAACAATTTGGTGGGCCAGGGAGGACTCGAACCTCCGACATGGAGTGTATAAGACGCCCGTTCTAGCCGCTGAACTACTGGCCCATGTCTTGGTATTATACCAGAGTACAGAAGCAGACAAAAGATGGAGATAGACTCTATAATCGAGCACGTGTAGAAATTTCTGTTTCGACTTGGTCAACACTTTTTCCATACTTAAGACGGGATAGCTCACGCACAAGTTCAGCAACCCGGTCATTCTG
>DATIHO010000124.1:0-10569 GCA_035480615.1 Chlamydiales bacterium
AGGGGGTTGTATTCTTCAATACTAGCCCCCTTTTCAAGAATCGATTTTCGGCGCTTTGAACCCGCCTAAAGGCCGATTCTTGAATCACTTTGGGTATAATGATCAATAACGAATTTTATGATCTTTTAGATGAAAAATGGCTTACGGCAACGGACCATCCAGTGGCTCTGCTTCGCGCAGAAAACAGGCTGCGAATCCCTTGGATCATTAAGGCCGTTGCAAAACGGTTTTCAGGTTCCATTTCCTTCATCGATATTGGATGCGGCGCTGGCCTTTTAGCGAATGCGTTGGCGATCAAGGGTCATCAAGTAACGGCAATTGACTTATCCCATAAGAGCTTGAATATCGCCAGAAAATATGATGTTACAAAAAGCGTAAACTACCTCCATGCCAATGGCTACTTGCTTCCCTTTGCCGACGCTGCATTTGATGCGGCTTGCGCTCTCGACGTTCTTGAGCATGTCGAAGAGCCAGAGCGGTTGATCGCAGAAGCTGCCCGCGTCTTAAAACCGGGGGGGCTATTTTTTTTCCACACATTCAATCGAACTCCAATCAGCTATCTTTTTGTCATTAAAGGAGTCGAGTGGTGCGTTCGCAATACGCCGCCCAATATGCACGTCTATCCCCTTTTCATTACACCCAAAGAGTTGAAAACTCTGTGTAATGCACATGGCCTTTCGATCCTCGAAATGATCGGGGTCAATCCTAAATTCTTTTCCATCCCTTTTCTGAAAATGCTCCTCACAAGGAAAATCGATCCCTCTTTTTCATTTCAATTTACAAAGAGCCTTGCAACCGGCTATTGTGGTATTGCATTAAAAAAAGGTGCGTAGCATGGCTCAAGTAACGTTTAAAGGAAAACCAATCCATATCAGCGGCAATCTTCCCGCTCTTCATACAAAAGCGCCCGATTTTAAGCTGGTTGACAAAAATCTCAACGATCGTTTTCTCAACGATTTTCAGGGCAAGAAAAAACTCATCGCGACTGTTCCCAGCCTGGATACTGAGGTATGCAGCCTCATGACCAAGCATTTCAATCATTTTGGGGAAACACACAAAAACTTTTATTTCATTACAGTATCCGCAGATCTTCCATTCGCGCAAAAAAGATTTTGCGAATCTGAAAATGTACACAACGTGTTAACGCTTTCTATGATGCGAAATAAAGATTTTGGCAAAGCATACGGAGTTTTGATGGAAGATGGTCCGCTGGCCGGAATTCTTGCACGATCCATAGTTGTTCTCGATGAAAAAGATCATGTAATTTACACAGAATTGGTCTCTGAAATCACCCAAGAGCCCAACTATCAACAAGCTTTTCAAAAACTAGTTTCCTAAATTATGAACACCCTTTCTTCAGTCAATTCATATCCTGTGATTATTGTTGGTGCTGGGTTAGCCGGATTAACCGCTGCACGGAAACTGAAAGAAAACGGAGTCAAAACTCTTGTTTTAGAAGCAAGTGATCGCGTGGGTGGACGAACGAAACAAGAAACGATCCATGGCGTTCCTTTTCCTGTTGGTGGGCAGTGGATTTCACCCATGCAAAAAGAGATTTGGATGCTTGTGCATGAGATTGGATTAAAAGTGTTCCCTACGTATCTGAGAGGGACTAAAGTTTTAGATGATCGGGGAACCATCACCAAATATAAGACATTTCTTCCCTACTTAGGGGTAGTGGAAACATTTCGACTTCTTTACACAACGGTAGCTTTTGAGTGGAAAAGATGGTGGTCTGTGGATCAAAAAGAACCTTGGGCTTCTCCCTGTGCAGAAAAGTTAAACAAACAAACCGTTGCTGATTGGATGGCCCCGGCTCCCACTTTACTTAGAGTGTGCAACGCGGCTCTTCGTGTGATATTTGGAGAAGATGCTGACCAAGTGTCTATGTTAAAGATGCTCTCTTATGCCAATGCCAATCACGGGATTTTGGCCCTACTTTCCGATCTGCAAGAATATCGTATCAAAGGCTCAATAGCAGAAAAATTAGCTGAAAATCTGACCGATCTTATTTTAAATACGCCAGTTACAAAAATCTCCCAGGATGAACAGGGTGTGTTTGTGTACTCCAACGATAGAAAATGGAGAGCAGAGAAAGTGATCGTTGCTACCCCCTTAAATTTAATTAAAGAGATCGCTTTTGAGCCAGAATTGGACAAGGAACGGAAAGAATTTTTGAGCAATACTCAAATGGGCTCTTTAGCAAAAGTCATTGTGACGTTTACTAAGCGTTTTTGGATAGATCGAGGACTGTCCGGTGAAGTTATTTGTACAGAGGGTCCTGTTTCTTTAGTCTTTGATAATAGTTTAGTTCATAATGACGAGGAAATCCCTGCACTCGTCGCGTTTATTGGGGGCTCTTCAGTTGAAAAATGGGAAAAGCACGCTCCAAAAGAGAAAGAAGAGATCGTGTTAGCGAGTTTGGAGAAATGGTTTGGAGTCGATGCGCGCCCTTTCTTTCGGGCTTACCATGAAGAAAACTGGGCAAGGGCGCGCTGGAGTCAAGGGTGTCCTTTAGCATCCCTTCCCACCTTACAAGGTAAATGGTTGCAAGCGCCACATGGGCAACATGTCTATTTTGCAAGTACAGAGACGCCGGTTGATCAATCACAAGGTTTTATGAATGGAGCCGTGATCGCGGGTCAGCGTGCAGCACAAAAAATCCTCCATGAGCAATAGGATGGGTTGTCAACTCTTTTATTCAGATTACTAAAAAAGCAGTCTGCTGTATCATGGGTTTTCCGGGGGAGAAGGAGTAAAAGTGGGGTTTTTGAGGAGGAAGACCATGAATAAAAAAATAAGTTGGCCAACATTGCTGTTCATTGGCGGCTACCATCTCTTTTTGGCAGCCGCATTGCCATTTTATTTTTTATATTATACCCCATCGGGCAGTCTCATCGCCTGGACCATCGGGCTCGTATTTCTTTCAGGGATTGCGATTACCTCCGGTTATCATCGACTTTATTCGCATAACGCCTATAAACTTCATCCTGCCATTGAGGCAATCCTCTTGTTTTTTGGCAGCTTGGCAACACAAGGCAGCGCTCTTCGCTGGTGCAATGACCATCGCCTCCACCACGCGTTTGTCGATACGGAAAAAGATCCCTATTCCGTAAAGGAAGGGCTTTGTCATGCCCACATCCTTTGGATGTTTTATCAATCCAAAGAAATTGACCCCAAGGTAGTATCTGATTTAATGCGCAACAAAATGTTAATATTTCAACATAAATATTACATCTTTTGTATGCTGGCTTCAAATATCATCGCTTTTCTTGCCGTAGGATGGATGCTCGGAGATTTTTTAGGCGCTTTCCTTTTTGCCTGGTGGGTCAGATTATTTTGTCTTCACCATACAACATGGTGCATCAATTCCCTTGCCCATTACTGGGGAGCAAAACTCTATAGCAGGGAACATTCCGCGGTAGATAATTATTTTATTTCCCTTCTCACTTATGGAGAAGGATATCACAATTACCACCATACTTTTTCAAATGATTATCGCAATGGGATCCGATGGTATCATTTCGACCCCTCGAAATGGTTGATTTGGATCTTGCATAAATGTGGACTTGCTTATAACTTAAAGAAAGTCAATGACGACCGAATTACCCGACAGCTCCTTTTACACGATCGGGATCAAATTCTCGAAAAAATGAAAATTTCATTCCATACCCAAAAAGACATCATGGCAGCCAAAGTAACGGAAATCTGCGATCGTCTTTTTGAATTGCTAACGCGCAAGCAAGTTCTCATTGAGCGTTACCGCCAGGGACAAAAAGAACTGTTATCTGAAATCCGCGAAATCAAGAAGAAAATTAAAAGCGATTGGAAACAGTGGCGCGCTGCTGTAAAATTAGTGCACGCTCAATTCATTTAGAAGCTGTCCTAAAACTCAGCTTCTTAGAGAGTGTCTGCAAATTTTAATTTCAGATCTTCCATTTTTTCGAGACTGAGCGGTTTTTGCCAATGCGCAATAAAGATCCAAAGAGCAAGCCAGAGCTGGCTTTGATGGATGTTACGAGGAAAATAATGGAAATGAACATGGGGCACTGATTGTCCCGCCTCTTTTCCGTTTTTTTGCATCAAAAGATACCCTGTAGCTCCAAAAATCTTTTGCTCCGCCAAGTTGACTTTTCCGATCATGGAGTGGATCGCTATCAATTCTTTTGTTGTAAGATCCTCAAACCGTTCCACATGCCGATTCGGAATGATCAGCATATGACCCTGAACCGCAGGTTTGTAATCTAAAATCGCAGAGCACTGATCGTCATGATAAATGATCTGCCTGGACAGAATGTCGGGGTCGCAAAAAGCACAATTCATAGAAACCAGTCTCTTATACCCAAATCCTACACATATTATAAGGAACAAAAGCGCTAAAGATTTTTTCATGAGACATTTATATCCGAATCGAGTATAAATACCAAGGAAGGAAACAGAAATGGCATTAGGCGTTAAGCCTCTCCTAGCCAAATGGCGCAAAGTCCTCTGGCCCATAGAATCTTACGAATTAAAAAAAATACTTCCTTTACTTTTCATGAAGTTTTTTATCTCGTTTACATACGGGGTATTGACAACTATGAAAGACGGGTTTATCGTCACCGCGAAGGGTTCCGGCGCCGAGGTCATTCCCATCCTCAAAGGCTGGATCGTCCTTCCCATCGCCTTGGGAGCCACCCTCCTTTATTCAAAACTTTCCAATATCTTCCGACGTTCTATCCTTTTTTATAGTACCATTCTTTGTTTTATGCTAGTGATTTGCCTCTATGGGTTCCTCCTTTATCCCAATCTGGACGCCTTATCGCCCCACAGCTCCGCCGATTGGCTTCTCAGTAAGATCGGCGAACAAAATGCCCACTGGGTTGCCATTTACCGCAATTGGATCCAAGCCATCTTTTTTGTGACAGCCGAATTATGGGGCCAAGTCGTGATCTTCCTTCTTTTTTGGGGATTTGTCAATCATATTTGTAATTTCAATGAAGCGAAAAGATGCTACAATCTTTTCATTGCTGGAGGCGACCTTGCTCAAATGTTTACAGGGCCCCTGATTTGTTATTTTACTGGGAAATATATCGGAGAGCATTTTGAGATTGCTCTGCAAACTTTGGTTTGTTTTGTCCTCTTTTTTGGATTCATGATCATGGCCCTTCATTGGATCCTCACAAGAAAAATCTTAAAAACAGACGAACGTCTTTATCAACCTGAGAACAATGTTCCTCTTGAAATGAAAACAAAGCTTTCATTGATCGATAGCCTGAAATTCATTGTCCGATCCCCCTACCTCCGTTCCATCGCTGTCATGGTCGTCGCTTATGGCCTCATCATCAATCTCACTGAAATCACCTGGAAAGCCAACTTAAAGCTCGCTTATCCGGAAACGGGAGCCTATCAAGCGTTTATGGCAACTGTAAGCTCATCCGTAGGCGTCTGCTCATTTATTATTACACTATTTTTCAGCGGTATGATGATCCGTCGTTTGGGCTGGCACTTTAGTGCGCAGCTCCCCCCTTTTATCATTGGGTCGACTTCGCTGGTTTTTTTGATTTTATTCATGAAACCTGAGTGGATCGCGCCCCTCGTCGGACCCCTCGGCCTCTCTCCCCTCATGTTGATTGTCGCTTTTGGAGCCTTTCAAAATGTGTTGACCAAAGTGATGAAATACGCTTTTTTTGACTCTACAAAAGAGATGTCTTACATCCCTTTAGACCCCGAATCGAAAATCAAAGGAAAAGCGGCCATCGATGTGGTTGGATCCCGCCTCGGGAAATCTGGAGCCGCATGGATCCAAATCGTTCTTATCCAAATCGCTGGAACAGGATCGGTTCTCTCTATCACCCATTATTTGCTCCCCTTGATCGTCTGCACCGTCCTATTCTGGATTTTTTCTGTGCGCTCTCTCAACAAACAATTTACGCATCAAAGCGCGTCTGTGTTCCCATCGGGCTCCCTGATCCAATCGACCAATACTGAATCCAGCCAATAAAAGCCTTTATCGCTTTGAGGATGGCCAAGATAACCCATATGCCCCCCTTTTTTCGTCTTTAAAACATCCACATTGCCAGGCAGCGATATTTCATCCAGTGAATGGCTGGAAATAATTGGATCATCTTCAGCAAAAAGGATTTTGCAAGGAATTGCAATATCAGGAATAAATTGAGCGGAACTGCAGCGGCTATAATAATCATGCACGTTGCGAAACCCGCAAGTGGGAGCCGTATAGATTTGATCGAATTCATAAATCTTTAAGCTGCGAGGTAGGCGCACAGGAGGTAAATCTTTGAATTTCTTGTGTCTATAATGAACATCCGCGCGCAAAAGTTTATAAAAATATCGTTCATACATCACATTGTCCGGATGTCCGAGCATCAAGATGCTGGAATAGAGATCAACCGGAGGGCTGACGGCGATCATTTTCTGTAAAAATTCTTTTGCGACTCCTCCTAACTCGCCTGCCATTTTCAATACGATATTGCCTCCTAATGAAAAGCCGATCAAAACAATGGGCGAATCAGGCGTCTCCTTTTTAACAACCTTAATTGTTTCGAAGAGATCTTCGCTGCGGCCGCTGTGATAAATCCGTTTTGCCAGTCCTTTGCCGGAACCGCAGCCTCTCATGTTAAAACGAACGGATCTAATCCCAAGAGGTTCTAATCGTTTTACCATTCTAATGAGATTCGGCGACTGATGCGATCCGCAAAGTCCATGGACAAGAACTACTGTCAAATCTTCGGGCTTCCATTTGCTCGGGGTAGTGATTTCGAGGGCGATTTTGTCGCCATCCGGCAGGGACACCACTTTTCTATCGGATGATGGCTCCCAAAGAAAGTTGAAAATTGCATTTATTACTGTTTGGTGATGAGGGCCTTGTAAAAATGGGAAAGGGTCGAAAGGCAATTCGTGATTCATGATAACTTCCAGTTTTTATTATTCGTAATAATAAAATTAAAATAAATAAATATTATTAATTAAAATATTTTACAGTTTACATAATCTTGGTTTTGAAAGAATTCTAATAGGAATGTCATAAAAAAGAACAAGAGATTCTTCTCCCGGATTTTTTTTGCCAAGGCTTGCATTGGACAGATGATAAAAATGAATTCCCAGCCGATTGAGTTCAGAAAATTGCCAGGCGAGCTCCACTCCGGAACGAAATTCTAAAGGAAAGCCAAGATTTTTTCCTTTGCCTGCCCAATAATAGCCAGCCGCAAAACCTGGCGCAAAAACGATATGTTTGCAAAAAAGAAAATCAAAATTCACTCCTGCGTAAAGATATCCGCCTCCATGTACATTCGCCATGATCCCTACAAGAGGAAGAAACTCAAGGACGCGAAGAGGCGATCCAAGGTGTCTAATATGAAATTTATATTCAATTTCAAATTCAGGGCAGCGGTGTTTAGGGCGTAGCAAATCATAAACACCTCCTCCAAATGAGATCCAGTCTAAAGGAACTGAAGCATGAGCCAGACAACTAATACCAAAACCGAAAATGACCTTTCTCATTTTTTCTCTTTATACCCAAGATGTTTCGTTGTCAAAAAAAGGGCGCTGCTTGGTAGAATGTGCAAAATGCAATTCTTATTTTGGCTATTTGCCCCTATTGTCCTTTTTGCTTCCCATCTGTTTGATCAAGAGCAATGTCTGCCTCCATCCATGCATCATGTGATTGGAATATCTAAGTTTGACAGTTCCATCGAACTTGAAGACGGTTCGATTTGGAGGATTTCTCCCAGTGAAACCTATAAGACTTTGGATTGGTTCTTGCACGACGAGATCACCATCACGCAAAATAGAGCATGGATTTCAATGTACCACTACCGCATTGTCAATGAACAAACAGGCGATTCGTTGGTGGCCAATCTATTTCTCGGCCCTCATACACATGGACAGTATACCTTTTATATCACAGGGATAGATCGAATTTTCGGAGAGTTAATCTTAACAAATGGATTTGGCGAAAAGCTGGGATGGCAAATCTCGTCTTTAGATTTGTATACATTTCAACACTGGGCTCTGCACGATGCAGTGATCATTGGAGAAAATAGCGATTTCGATGCAAATTGCGACGCTTTATTAATCAATGTGCATCTTAATAATTGGATCAGGGCTTCTCAAGTTGGAGTATAAAAAATGCTTCTGATTTGCTGGAAATGTTTGAAACCCATCAGCGAGATTCCGATTCGGATTGGATTTCGCGCGGCATGCCCTCACTGCAGTTCGGACCTTCATGTTTGTAAGAACTGCCGATACTATTCCTTGGGAAAGCCGAATGATTGCCTCGTTCCAGGAACAGAGCCGATCCGAGATCGCGAGGCCGCCAATTTTTGTGAAGAATATAAGCCTCTTCTCCCGTCTGCTCATTCTACTTCAAGCAGCGATCAGGCAAGTTGCCTGTTAGGTGAAATCGAAAAGAAACCAGATTTCAAATCTCTTTTTAAAGACGATTGACAATTTAAAATCTACGCAATATACGGAATTAATGCACATTCTGTATACACCCATTATTCACCTGATGATGGGGCTATTTTTTGTCACTCCCGGTGTTAGTGAAAAACTCGTCAATATGGAAACAGGAAGCATTATTGTTGAATTTTCAAACGATACTATTCGATTTCATGATTATTTTCTCAAAGCGGAAATGAAACAATCGGGTATCTATATCCCTCATTTTAAAAAAAATTATTTTGATGAAAAAGAAATTGTCTATCTTGGAGATCCGTTGTTTAAAAAAGCCTTTATTGAGATTTATTACCCAATTTGCATTGGAAATGCTACATATCAGTGGCAAAATTAGAGACTGTCTACGAACTTTTTCCCATTGAATGAGGAGTCGTATTTTTAATCTCTTTAAATCTTCTTGAAGATATTCCATATTTAGTTTATTAATCATTTTTATCCAACGACTTGTGATTTCCAAAAAAATCAGTTGCAAAAATAATATTCATTTTATATAATATAACTAAACTTTTTTATAAATCATATAAAATTATGGAAACCACATGACTCCAATAAATAATTTTAATAATACAAATAACACGGATACGAATAATCTATTCTCTGTTCCTAATCCGGGAAATCAATCGCCCCCTCGCTTTCCTGAGATACCAGCTTTCGACTATCTTTCTCCTCTGGCCCCTCAATCACCTCTGCATCGGGATGATTTAAATTTTGAATTCGGCGATATTTCTCATCTGATCCCTCCATCACCTATGATGCATCGAGATGCTCAATCGCTCCCTGCTGATTTAGAATTCGCACTCGGCTATGTTCCTAATCTGGATGCCACCCCTCAATCACACCTTGATGAGATTGATGTTGCTGATGATCCGTTCTCCAGGATCGAAAATGCGACATCATTGATTTCAGTGGATGAGAATCCCCAAACTGATGCCAGTGTCACTGCCCTCTCTTCCACCCCCTCAAGCGAAGCACCGTCACTGTGCGTTCGATGTCGTGAAATAAAACCTCTACAGCCTACAGTTCCACCCCTTTGCCAGCCCTGTGACCTCAAGGTTAAAGACATGGTTTTGATTGGGAAAAAATGCGGTGGTCCGTGCGGTCTGGAGAAATGGCTAAAACGCTGGTTCCATCATCCTGACCCCCTTAAACATGATGTTTATGTTTGCAACAGCTGCTGGAAGCACCTTCGCGAGACGATAAGGAATCAATCTGTGATGGCATCCAATAGCGCATCCTCTGTTCCTAATCTCGAGATCCCAGAGGATGAGAATCCCCAAAATGGTGCCAGTGTCACTGCCCTCTCTCCCACCCACTCAAGAGAAGAGCTGTCCAGAAAACGGAAACATGCTGGGATCCAGGGACTGTGCGGTCGATGTGGGGAGAAAAAAAACCTACCGAGGAATCTAAAGACTATACCCCTCTGCGAACAATGTTTCCGTAAAAAGCAACCATGCTCTCAATGTCATAAAATGACACCTGTACACCGTACCTCTCACGTTTGCCGCGTCTGTATCCGCCGTTCTATAGGCAAGGTTGAGAAAGTATGCGGTGGTGTGTGCGGTCTTAAGAAATCGCTACATTACTGGCGCAAGCATCCTGACCGTACTAAACCTGATGTTTGCCTCCCCTGCTGGAATCACCTTCACGAGACGATAAGGAATCAATCTGTGATGGCATCCAATAGCGCATCCTCTGTTCCTAATCTCGAGATCCCAGAGGATGAGGATCCCCAAACTGGTGCCAGTGTCACTGCCCTCGCTCCCACTCACTCAAGCGAAGAACCGTCCAGGAAACGGCAACGTGTTGGGGGGGGGGCCCACAAAGGATTGTGCGGTCGATGTGGGAAAGAAAAAAACCTACGGAGGAATCTAAAGACTATACCCATCTGCGAGACCTGTTACCGCTCAGAAGGAAAAAAAGCAAAAATGCAGTCAATGCCGTAAAATAAAAATTCTACTGCGTACAGATCCACCGCTCTTCAAAACTTGATCAAACTTGATCATACATAACCAAATCGTCAACTTTTGATCGAAGGCTACCATGCCCTCGATTTAATTTCTTGGTGCTGCAATCTAAATTGCTATTTTGCCCCCGCAGATGTATTTCTACATC
>DATIHO010000125.1:0-23480 GCA_035480615.1 Chlamydiales bacterium
TTTGGATTATTTTGGCCGCTTTTTGGTTCTTTTTGCGGGGGTTGTATACGAAGTTTGATACTACCCCCGCAAAAAGAACCAAAAAGCGGCTCAAAAGAACCGAAAAATCGACAGAAACGAAGTTTGTAGACAGTCTCTAAGTGCTCGTGATTACAATATTGTGCAGCAACTACTATCTAGATCTTTTGGTGGCACGTAAAAGGTTCCTTCTGCAGATTTGGCCACCTTTTTTGCTATACTTTCGGCGCCCAAATAACAGGATTCATGTCTTCCATTAGGATGGATTTTAATCGCTTTAAACATCGAAGAACCATGTGACATATAAGTCATAACCTCAGAATTTGCAGGTATAAAAGGAATATGTAACTGTCTTGCTAACTGTTTTGCAGCTTCTTCTACATTTTTCGTTGTATATTTATCGTATGAATGTATTGCAGCACCCATTTGAGTGGAGTGACCATTAAAAGTTTGAATCACAATATCATTGCTATTTGTTGTTATCCATTGGGTTAGCATAGATTTTTCCTTTTGTTGATGAAGATTTTGGGACAAATGGTATAGAGCGTGCAATAAAAAATCCAACTATTTTCACATGCGGGAAAGAGTAACTGAGCACTTTGTGCGCGGCTCTAAAATGAGTTCCGTCTCTTAGAATATCATCAAAAAGCCAAATTTCATTAAATTCAATCTTTGGGTCTGGATTATTTATAAAATAATTTTCCTCAAAGATTTTAGGATCTCTTTTCTTCTTCGACTTATGAGACGGTTCTGTGGATTTCTTTTGAAGGATAATCTCGTGTATTTTTCCATTAGGCATAAAATACTTGAGCATTTTCAAGTTTCGATCGTCGTGTTCAGGATCTGTGTTAATGGCGTGTGGAGGGATTGGGACTAACAATGCTTGCTTTATCCGTTCAGGGAATACAGACGTGCGAAGAATTGATTCGCTAAAGAAGCTTGCAACCTTTTTTATGGCGGGTTCTTTGTATTCCCACCCTGCTTTTCCTTTCCATTTCATTTCTTTTTTATAATTTAAAATCAATTTATTCATTAGGCTGAAATTAGCGAGCTTTCCATTGGTATATTCTCCCAAATAATAGATTTCGTCGCTTTCTTTAATGAAGGGATGATAGCTCATTGTGAGCGCGTCAATACGCTGAAGAAGAAGGGGAGAGGAGTTCTCTGATTTGCTCATAATCTTTTACTCGAATGGCTCCCTGCTCTTGAAGCTTTTTTGGCCAGGTAAGCGATGGTTGAAGAAAGTTATTTTCAAGAATAATAAGTTTTCGACCTTGCTCCAGCGCAGCTTTCGCCTGAACGAGTGTTCCCGACGTCTCTCCTGCCTCGACGATAATAGTGGCCTGAGACAAAGCCGACATTGTTATATTCCTTTCTGGGAAAAAGAAACGATTTTTGCGAAAATCTTGTTTGGAGTATTTCGAGAAAGGAACTTGACTGACAAGTAGGAAGTCTCTTGCGATTGTATTTTGTAAGTTTAGATTTTCGGATGGATAACACCTGTTGAGAGGGGTTCCTATAACTGCGATAGTATTCCCGTTATTTTCTATGGCAGCTTGATGAGCTGCTGTATCAATTCCTTTTGCAAGGCCCGAAACAATCGCAAATTTGTCGGAAACAAGTCTTTTAGCTAAGTATCGGGTTCGTTCGATTCCTTCAGATGTGGGATTTCGAGTGCCTACAATTGCAACAGATGGTAGGTAAGACAATTCCCAATTCCCTTGGAAGTAAAAAATTTTTAATGGATGGCGCGCATCTTTTAGGCGTATAGGAAACATTCCGTCACCATCGATTCTGGCGCCAAACTTAGAAAGGCTCTTGAAAATGGGAAGCAAAGTTTTTTTGTATGCATCGATAGTCAGAGGGTCGACAAAAGAAGACGCTAGGTGATATGGAAAATCTGAAAGTTGAGTTGCAAGAGTGCGAAAAGAAGCATTTGGGTGATCCCACAAGGCCTCGTACGCAGAAATCTCTTCAAAAATTGAAAGTACAGGGTATCCGCTCATGAATGCCTCAATTCTACGCAGACAGTATTTCGATTCATATAGATTGGTGTCAATGCTCTGATTGGACAATGTCAGGGTTTCGCCAAATCATGAAGTGAGCTCCAGTGTTCCGCTGTGACGCCATTTGAAAAAGGATGCTTCTCGCGGCGAAGATTCAGCAGAACACATTTTTTAGTGGGATGCTCATTCATGAATTGGACCAAAGATTGGGTCATATCGACCTTCGGCGTGGAAGAAAATTTAATCTCATAAGCCTCGACGATGTCTCCATAATCAACTAGTAAATCCACCTCGAGTCCTTTGGCCGTTCGATAGAAATAGCAAGGAGCACGCTCCCCGTTCTCGGCAAATTGTTTGATCTTCTCCATCACCACCATATTTTCGAATACATGTCCCCCAAATGGCGAGTGAATGAGCTGTTCCACGCTTTCAATTCGAAGCAGATAGCAAAGTAGCCCTGTATCAACAAAAAACAATTTGGGAGATTTGACGATTCTCTTCGTTAAATTTCTCGCATAAGGATCGAGGAGATATACAATAGAGGTGGCTTGGAGAAGCATAAGCCAATCTTTTGCCGTCGTCTGAGAAATGCCGCACTCTTTCCCGATCTCGCTTAGATTGAACAGTTGTCCCGCTCTGGAAGCCAATAAAACGAGGAAGCGTTGAAACTGACCCAAATCGTGAATATTGCGCATGGTTCGAAGATCCCGCTCAAGATAGGTCGACAGATAAGCGCTATGCCAAAATTAATGCTGTAACAAGGTGGATTTCCCTGCTTGTCGAGGCCCCGTTACCAAAATGACAGGAAATTGTTGAAGGACTTCCTTGAGAGGTTTTTCCAACTGACGATGTATGTACTGCATGAGCTCATTATATCTAAGAAACTGGTGCATTTTCAAGATTTAATCTTGAAAATGCACTATTTGATATAACTAGCTTAAAACCAGTTTCTTAATTGATTTTTACAGTGTAGTAACGTTGGAAATTGTGGTGACGGACAATGAGAATCAAATGTTTCTTGTTTCCCAATTCTTTGATCGATTCCTCAAATTCATCGGTGTTTTTAATGGATTTTTGATTATTCCAATTTATGGCAACGCCAGTGATTAAAAATCCGGGTTTCAAACCTGCTTGAGCCGCTGGAGAACCTGGTTTTACTCGAGAAACGACAACTCCATCTGCAAGGCCGCTGACTCCAAGCCGGGAAGCCATTTCAGTTGTGAAATTCTCGATCTCGATCCCAATTTTTTGAATGAGTTCAGTTGTAATCACTTCCCCATCCATAGAACCAAGCGATGCATTCAATGCGATCTTTTTATTATTTCGCAATATGTGCAATGTGATGTCGGATCCAGGATTCATCAGGGCAATATCGTTGCGTAATTTTGAAACTGTTTTTACCAGTTTATCATTCATGGCAAGAATAATATCTCCTTGCTGCAGCCCGGCTTTTTCGGCTGGCGATCCTTTTACAATTTCCGAAATCAAAACCCCTTCCTGGTTGTCCATCTCCAGCGCATTGGCCAAGTCTTTATCAACCGGTTGCAACACGACCCCGAGATACGCCCGTTTTACAACTCCAGTATCCTGGATTTGCTCAATGACCGTTTGGGCCATTTGGCTGGGAATGGAAAGCCCGATTCCCATATAACCGCCGCTTCGGGTAAAAATCGCAGTATTGACGCCGATCACTTCTCCTTGAAGATTTAAGAGGGGCCCTCCAGAGTTACCGGGATTGATCGCGGCATCTGTTTGGATGAAATCTTCATAAGAAGCAATGCCAAGGTCTTGGCGCCCTTTCGCACTCACGATTCCCGCGGTCAGCGTGGCTCCAATGCCAAATGGATTGCCGATGGCCACAACCCATTCGCCGATTTTCAGGCTCTCCGAATCGCCAAAATTTAGGCAGGGGAGGTTGGTTTCATCAATTTTTAAAAGGGCCAGATCCGTGCGCGGATCTGCACCTTTTATGATTGCCGGATACTCTCTTCCGTCATTCAAAGTCACGGTAATCGTTGATGCGTCTTTGACGACGTGATTATTGGTAACCACATATCCATCAGCGGTGATCAGGAATCCCGATCCTCCTGCGATTTGGGGCTGGGGGTCGCGCGGTTGTAACTGGTTGAATGGCTGGCCTCCAAAGAACCGACGAAAAAAATCATCGCCAAACATTTCAAAAGGGTTGACAAATTCCTGTTGAGTCATCTGAGGTGTTGTTTCCGCTTTGATGAAAACAGTTGCAGGCATCGCTTTCTCGGCAATTTGTGTAAAAGCTTGAGATGTCTGTTCCAATAAAGAAGCGCTGGCTGTTGAATCCACGAGCGGATGGGCAGCTCCCAATGCGGTCAATCCAAAAATGTTTAAAATGAAGATGAAAGTCACACGTTTCATAGAAACCCCTTTGGGTATACTATAAGAGATCAGGCTATTTTTTGACAGTCCCTAATAATCGAAGGCTATTGAGGCCAACAAGAACGGTGCCGCCCTCATGCATGATTACGGCTGCCCAAAGAGGGACGAAGCCGAGGAGAGCCGGGATGGTGGCGAAACCAATCACGCAGAGCGCAAGAGTTAAATTTTGTTTTACAATACGAAGCGTTTGGCGCGATTTGGAAAAAAGAAAGCTAAGCAAATAGAGATCGTCATTCAAGAGGACGACATCCGAAGCGTCAACTGCTGTAGCGCTTCCAATTTTTCCCATGGAAATGCCGACCGTGGCGCGAGCAAGGGCAGGGGCGTCATTGATGCCATCGCCAACCATGGCAAGACCGCCAAGTTCTGACAATTGAGCCACTTTCTCCAATTTATCTTCAGGCTTCAGATCGGCATAGATCGATTTGATACCGATCCCTTTTCCAACAGTTTCAGCGTTTTGGCGGTTATCTCCTGTCAGCATGATCGGATTGAGGTTATTTTTAAATTGAATGTTGGCAATGAGCGCTTTAGCGTCTTGTCGAATTTGATCGCTAAAATGGAATAAAAAAGTATCATTGTCGATAGTGAGCGCGGCTAGAACGCCGCTTTTCGTTTTCAGCCATTCGTCCATTTTTTTGCAATCTTCAGAAGAAAGGCGAGACATTATTTTTTCAGGAACACCGATAAAGATCGATTTGGATTCAAATATTCCTTCCAGTCCCAATCCGGGGATTGCTTTGAAAGAATCGATTTTAGCAGGTGGGATGTTTTTAGAAACGGCGAGGTTGCAAAGGGCAGTTGCGATTGGGTGGACCACATTGCGTTCCAGGCCGTAAGCAATGCTCAATGCAGTGTTGGCGGGGATGAGTGGGTCGCCAAGCGGCTCGATTGCGGTACAAATGAGATCGCCGGTGGTTAAAGTGCCCGTTTTATCAAAGGCGATAGTAGAGCAACTGCTTAGAGCATCGAGAGTGATGCCTCCTTTCAGCAAAATCCCTTTTTTTGCGCAAGCGCTGATCGCGCTCAAATAGGCGGTAGGTGTTGCGATGATGAGGGCGCAAGGAGATGCCGCAATCAAAAATGCGAGAGCGCGATAAATCGATCCTTCGTGGCCAAAGTAACCTGTTGAGAAAAAAAAGGGGAGGGAAAGGGCAAAGAAGCACGTGAGGAGGATGATCGAGGTGGCATAGTGTTTGCCAAAGCGGTCGAGCCATCTTTGTAATTTCGGTTTTGCTTCTTGCGCTTGAGTGATGAGCTGAATGATTCTTGCAAGAGTAGAATCGGAGCTGGTTCGTGTGACTTCGATAGTGAGGGCCGATTCGAGATTGCGGGCTCCAGCCGGCATAATATCTCCCGGTTTTTTTTGTACGGGGATGCTTTCCCCTGTCAAATGGACTAAATTGACGGAAGAGTGTCCCTCAATCACCTTGCCATCCAAAGGGACCACTTCTCCATTTTTCACCAAGATCTTTTCTCCGATTCCGACTTCACGGATCGCTTTTTCATAAAGATTGCCATCGCTATTCACCAAAAAAGCGAATTTTGGAGCAAGATGATGGAGGTGGTGGATTGCGCTTTTCGCTTTTTTGGAAACCGCGTCTTCCATTCCATGAGAAAGCTCGAATAAAACAAGAAGAAGAGCTCCTTCGAGGCTGCTGCCAAGGAGCACTGCTATAAAAGCGGCCACAGTCATTAAAACATCGATATTAATTTCGAGATTTTTTAAATCGGACATAGAGGCGATGAGCGCAGGAACCCCAACTAAAAAATAAACACATGAGAGAAAAAAATGAGAAAGAGGTGGAAAATGAAAAGACACGCCAAAGGCCGCTATCAATAAAAATGCAGCGCCCAGTCCGCTTTTTAAATGGAGATTTTTCCCATACAATCGAGATTTTGGAGTGAGAAAAGGACTGATGCTCTCTTCCATTCCGGAGGCAAAAAATTCATCGAATACATAAGGATTTTTCATTAGGGATCTATTTCAAAATTATAAAACCTTGAGCGGCACACCAAGCCGTTGCAGAGGATAAAGCAGCACTTGCGATATTCCAAACGATTGCGTGGAGAAGGCGGTTTTTTTCCAAATGCGCTACAGCGCCGGCAAACAATGCAATCAAACAGATGGCAGTCAATGCAGTTCCCCACCAGGGGAGAAAAACAAAGGAGAGAAACAGGATAGCTCCGGCAGTCAATACACCGCAAAAAGCGCCAAGCGCCTGTTTGAGCGGATGTTCATAGGATTCGAGGGAAAGTCCAAGTTCTTCTTCCAGCATCACTTGCAAAAGGCGGTTGTCATCGGCCATTAAAATATCGATGGATTCCTCCAACAGCTTTCCAGAAAATCCTTTTGCGGCATAAAGCGCCTTCAGTTCTTCCCTTTCTTGGGGACGGTGATGTTCGATTTCCCATCTTTCTTCTTCAATCAATCGATGCAGTCTTTCCAACCTTGAATATCCAAGGATTGCGCTGCGGCCCACTTTCCAAAAAAGCCAGCCGATCATAAAACATAAAGAGATCCAATGAATTTGGGCTGAAGAAAGATTCAGTTCGGAAAACAATATCCAAAAGAGCATGAGAATCAAGGTTGTCTCTTTCGCTGCATCTGCCGCTGCGCTATAATGACCCGGCAGCTCCGCCCCGTGAGTTTCTGAGGAAGCGCTGCGTCCTTTGATTCGCGCGTCGATGACATGATCGATCGCTTCTTTCCCTTTAAAATGCAAAGGCAGTTCCCTTGTATCCATAAGCTTATCCTTCTTCTAAAGCGGCTTTCAAAAGAGCGCAAAGTGCAATCTCATCTTGCGCTGCAATGGTTTCCCGGATGGAATGCATTGCCCATCCTGCAATCCCCAGATCTACTGTCGCCATTCCAAGCTGCGATGCCATGATGGATCCAACTGTGCTGCCAGAAGGGATATCCGATCGCGATGCAAAGGTTTGCAGCGGCAATTGTCGTGTTTTTGCCAATTTGACAACATACGCGGCAGTTTCCGAATTGGTTGCATATTTTTGGTTTGCATTGAATTTTATCACAGGGCCTGAGCCGAGAAGGGGAGCGTTTTGCGGGTCGTATTTCTCAGAAAAACTCGGATGAAAGCCATGAGCCAAGTCGCTGGAAAGGCAAATGGAGCTGTTTTTCATGCAGAAAAAATCTTCCCTGTCCATTTTACAGGAGAGGCAAATCCGTTCCAAAATCTCATTGGCAAAGCAGGAATTAGCCCCAAGGCAGCTCATCGAACCAATTTCTTCATGATCCCAAAAAAAAGCCATTTGCAGCATTTCTTTTTGTGCTTCGGCCTCTATAAGAGCGTAAAGAGCGGCGAAAGCTGAAGTGAGGTTATCGAGCCTGTATGATGCGATGAATTCCGATTCAAAACCGACAAATGAGGGGCGTTCTTTAGGGACCAGGAATAAATCAAACGCCGAAAGGGACTGGAATTTGATCTTTTTTTTCAGCCAATCCTCTAATTGGATCCCTTTTTCACTGAGGGAGAAAATGGGGCGCAAGTGGTCCTGTTTGTTGACTGCAAAATCCTTATCGGAGCGGTCCAGATGCAAAGCCAATTGAGGGATGATGATAGGAAATTCTTCAAATTGGACGAGATGGGAGACGCGTTTCCCTTTTTGGTCGAGTACGGAAAGGCGGCCTGCCACATAAAGGTCGCGGTCTAACCAGGAATGGAGCAGAGGCGCTCCATATATCTCGGTGTTCAATTGATGAATGGAGCGGCTCGATTGCTGTGGGCAAGGCTTGATTTTAAGGCATGGGCTGTCGATATGACTTGCCAGGATGCAAGTTTTTCTGGGACGTTGATCAGGCATTTTAAAAGCCGTTACAAGCGCGTTGCTGCGGGTTAAGACATATCCTTGGCCTGGTTCCAACTGCCATCGTTTCTCTTCGTTTAAGGAGACAAACCCCTGTTTCTTCAAAGCTGATACAATTGTTTCCGCAGCGTGAAAAACCGTTGGAGAACAATGAAGAAAAGAGAAAAAATCTTTTAGGATTTGCATGGATGGATTGCTATAATCTCTTTTTCTAAATACTTGTGCAGGATTTTTGGCACAAGTACCGATCCATCGCTTTGTTGATTATTTTCCAAAATAGCCACCATGAGTCTGGAGGTGGCAAGTCCAGATCCATTCAATGTATGGACAAAATGGGGTCTGTCATTTTTCCGTCGGAAACGGGTTTGAGATCTGCGCGCCTGGAAATCGGTGCAATTGGAAAAGGACGAGACTTCATAATAGCGATTTTGTCCGGGCAGCCAGACTTCGATATCGACCGTTTTCGCGGCGGCAAACGACATATCTCCCGTGGTAAGGAGCATGTTTCGATAATGAAGCCCAAGGCCAGTCAAAATGGTTTCCGCAGATGCGAGCATCATATCAAAGCAACGAGAGCTGTCTTCCGGAGTGGCGAAACAAAAAAGCTCCACTTTATTGAATTGATGGGTTCGGATGAGACCTCGTTCCTGCGATCCGGCGGCTCCCGCCTCGCGCCGAAAACAAGGGGTGTAAGCTGTGTACATGAGAGGAAGATGTTCCTCTTCCAAGATCTCATCGGCATGAAGTCCATTTAAAGCCACTTCGGCAGTGGGGATTAAATAGAGATGAAAATCGTCATCTTTTATTTTAAAAAGCTGGCTTTCAAATTTTGGAAGCTGAGCGGATCCATACATGATTTCAGGGCGCACGAGTAGAGGGGGAATGATTTGAGTAAATCCGTTTGCGCGGTGAGTATCCAGCATATAATTGAGAAGCGCCCATTCCAAACAGGCTCCGAGCCCTTTATAAAGAGGCCAGCCGGAACCGGAAATTTTTGCGGCGCGGGGAAAATCGAACAACTGGAGGCTTTCGTTGAGCTCCACATGATTTTTAAAGGGGAATGGGAAATGGGGTTTTTCTCCTACCATTTTGAGGCATACGTTATCCTGAGGGCTCAAAGAGACAGGAACCTCGTCCAAAGGGATATTGGGCAAGGCGGCTAACAATGAGTGAATTTTTGTTTCTAGTTTTGCACAGCTCTCATCGCGTAAAGCAATCTCTTGTGCCAGATCGCCCATTTTTTCCATAAAAAAAGAGATGTCTTCCCCTTTTTGTTTTTTATAGCCGATCTCTTTTGATGATTGATTCCTTTTGGATTTCAGCTCTTCGGCTTCTGTTTTCAAGGATCGGATTTGCTCATCCAGCTCCAGGATGGAGCTGAGGTCAACTTCGGGAAGTTTTGTTTTCAGCTTTGCTGCGAAGATTTTTGGGTCTTTACGCAGTTCTTTAATATCGAGCATAGGGTTCCTACAGCATGAGAGACTGTTGCTGAATCGTCGATGGGCTTTGAAACTACCCTAACATTGTGACCGATTTTTCATTCATTTTGCAAGGGATATGTTCGAGGCCTTCCCCAGTTTATAAAAGGGTACCCATGCGTGTAAGCATAGTTTCGTGCGGTTTTTTCTGTTTTTTCTTGATCCGGGCAAGGAATAATATTGAGTGGTTTTATGTGGTGGTAGGGATTGGGGTCATCGGTAAAAGAAACGTGTATTCCTTGGTATCCCTCGGCATTTTTTTTGAAAAGAAGTCTGTTTGTTACAAAATCAACCCGCATATCTGCACCCCCTCATTTTTGATGTAGGAGTGTAAGAGATGCCTACAAATAGGTGCAAATCAATTATCGACAGATTGATCGAAAATCGGCCAAAATAATCCAAAAATTCGACGAAACCGAAGTTCGTAGACGGTCTCTTAAGACAGCTTCTAAAAAAAATAGATGGAATTGAGATGCCCGTTTTGTTACAATCAAGCTCGATATGAAGTTCCCAATAGCAAAAAATCCTTTGATCCTTCGCTATCACCGTCTCATGGACGCATTTGCAAAGTCTGATGATGAACGGGATTTTTACTTAGATAAGGTAGAAGGATTTCTCATTTATGCTGATCTGGACAAAGGGCTTGAAGAATTGGAGGCTTTGGAAAAAGAGCTGTTAGAAAATGCAGAGCGGTATTGCCTCATTCCCAAACTGACTTTTTATGAAGCGAAAAAGTTCATGGAAGGATTTGTTCATGAAAAAGTATACGATATTGATACCAAGGAAAAATTGCTCGACCTGATTGGGGCAAAAGATTCTAGGGAAAATTTTCTTGAATTCATTTACGACCACCTCGCTGAATTGGAAAAATGGCAAATCTATTATCAGGAAAGATTTCGGATCCGCATTATCGAATGGTTGCGCCAGCATAATATCCAATTTGTCTTCGAAGAAGATCTCGATTTGACGAAAAACGTAGTAGAGAAAGTCAAGCGATCTTTATTTGAAACAAAAGTATCCAAAGACGTTGCGTCTTTTCGAGAAGCGATCGCCGCCAAGGCGAGAACCTATTATTCAAATGAAGCGCTCAATCCCCGGCCAAAACGGGGCCGCCCTCCAAAACAAGTGGCTAAAATTGAGCTTGAGCCGCAAATGACTGTTGATATTTACACTCAAGTGCCCGCCGCCTGCCGTCTTTTTCTCTATATCCCTGATATTACTTCAGCATCCTCTGTAACCTTTTCGGCCAAGTTTGAGACTGAAGAGCATTTGCTAGCTTCATTGCGCGGCAGCTCCCGCCTTAAAGTAGATGAGAAGCTGGAGGCGTTGTCTCAGCGTCTCGAATCGCTCCGGCATCTTTCCAGCCGCTTGGCCGGATCGGAAAAATTTTTTGGCGTCGACAATGTAAAAAAACCTTTTACCCCATTTTTTAAACCAAAGTTCAAAGAAACGGTCGAAATGGTAGAGCCGACTCCCAGGGTAGAAGCCGCAATCGGGGAAGTTCTTCCTAAAAAAAGAGGCCGCCCTCGTAAAGAAGAGCAGCATGAAGAGTTTATTGAGCCGCGGAGAAGGCGCCGTTTTGCGGTGAAGAAAGTCGCTCAAATTAAAACTAAAAAATCACAATGAGATATTGAACAGGCTTGCAGAAGCTGTACTAAAACCCAGGCTTCGTCGATTTTTGGGGTTCTTTTGAGCCGATTTTTAATCTTCCTTCCTATATCATGGTTCTCATGGTAGTACAGCAAGATACGTTACTAGAAAATTTACTTAGCAATATTTCCCATTCACGCGGACAGGCTCTGAAAGTACTGAAAGCGCTTCATTTAACCCGGTTCATGGATGCCAAAATGGGCAAATTGGTGAGACAGAATAAAGGGGCGACTTTTCACCTTTCTGTCAATGGCCATGAATTGATCGGAGCTATTTCCGCCCTTTCTTTGACTCCCGGAGTCGACTGGGGCTTTCCCTATTATCGCGATCGAGCATTTGTGATTGGACTTGGCAGTTCGCTTGTTGAAATTTTTGGCGCCTTTTTGGCTCGCGATACTCAAAACCATTCGGGGGGGCGCATGATGCCTGAGCATTTTTCAGAATCCCGGCTTCGAATTCCATGTCAATCGAGCTGTGTTGGATCGCAATTTTTACAAGCTGCAGGGACAGCCAAATCGGCTGCGTTAAGAAACGCAAAGGAAGTTGTTTATGTGTCTGCAGGCGATGGAGCGACATCTCAAGGCGATTTTCATGAAATGCTCAATTTCGCCTGTTTGCATCAATTGCCTTTAATTGTGGTCATCCAGGATAATGGTTGGGCAATTTCCGTTCCCATCGAGGAACAGACCGCAGGAAAAACCATTGCTAAAATGGCACGCGGATATGAAGGGCTTGCTGTTTTTGAAATTGATGGATGTGATTTTTTGCAAACTACAAATGCATTGCAAAAAGCGGTGCAAAAAGCGAGGCTGCAAAGCGGACCCAGTTTAATTGTCGCAAAAGTGCCTCGCTTAAGTCCTCATAGCAGCAGCGATGATCCTCAAAAATACCAATCGCAAGAGTTTCTTGCTAAGGAACAGCTTCGCGATCCAATTCCTCGTTTTGAAAAGTGGCTGCTCGAACAAAATTATTTAACCCCTGCTGAATTGGAAAGCCTTCGCCATCTCCATTTGCAAATGATTGAAGAGGCTGCGGCTATGGCGGATCAAATTCCCTTTCCCGATCGTAAATCAGCTCAAGAAAACGTATTCAAACCCTTTCAGCCACCGATTTCTCAGGAAGCGGCTCCAGGAGAGGCGATCGTTTTAATGGATGCCTTGAACCATGCAATCGCCGAAGAGATGGAAAGGGATCCGGGCGTTATCGTTTTCGGACAAGACGTTGCTAAAGGGAAAGGGGGTGTTTTTGGGATCACGCGCACTTTAACAGACCGTTTTGGTGAAAATAGATGTTTCAATACTCCGCTGGCTGAATCGACAATCATAGCTCTTGCAACCGGACTTTCATTCGATGGTTTTCATAAACCTGTCGCGGAAATCCAATTTGCTGATTATGCATGGACTGGGATGAACCAGCTCTTTAATGAATTGGCAAGCATATATTACCGTTCAAACGGAGAGTGGAATTGCCCTGTAGTGATCCGGATGCCTTATGGGGGATATATTCAAGGAGGCCCCTACCATTCCCAAAGCACAGAAGCCTATCTTGCCCACTGTCCTGGACTCAAAGTAGTGATCCCGAGCAATGCCGCTGATGCAAAACAGTTATTAAAAACAGCAATCCGCGATCCAAATCCGGTGATTTTTTTGGAACATAAGGCTCTTTATCGACAGCGCCTTTTCTGCGCTCGTCCAGAACCAGGGCCCGACTCGCTTTTGCCATTTGGACAGGCCGCAATCGTAAGGTCCGGAACGGATGTCACGGTGGCTGCCTGGGGTATGGCGGTTCTTATGGCAATGGAGGCTGCGGAACGGCTTGCGAAAGAGCAGATTTCCATTGAAGTCATCGATCTGCGCACTCTTGTCCCTCTTGATTTTGATTCGATTCTCGCTTCCATCAAAAAAACAGGAAAATTTCTTGTCATTCATGAAGCGCCGAAAAACTGCGGTTTTGGCGCCGAACTTGCAGCCAGAGCGGCTGAAGAAGCTTTTGTATTTCTCGATGCGCCCGTTGTCCGCGTAGCCGGAAAGAATTGCCCTGTTCCTTACTGCAAAATTCTGGAAGAAGAGGTGCTTCCAAAAGTGCAGGATCTGGAAGACGCCCTTCGCAAGTTATACCTGAAGTGATATTGGACTAATATTCGATGATTACATATAATCAGGCTTACGCTGAGACTGCGTCAGGATCGCAGGTTCGAGATCGGTTCTCGACTCAGCGTCATTTTCTATCCACGTTTCGTTGGGAATCCTCAACAATCCGTATCCATCGACCTTTCCAGACAGTGGGTGCCTTCGGATGCTTTTTTCGAGTACTCTATACCACTTCTCGTCTCCGTTTTCGAAAAATCGCAAAATAGCCCCAACAACGAGATCCGAGAACTGAAGCCCAATACTTTGATGCGACGGAGCCAGAAATAGGGTCTCAATTAAATTGGAGTATTTAGATGTAATATCCACGTTCGATTTTAAAAGATCTTGGTGAAAATTTCTGAGCAGTTTGTCCTGCCGGGGATTTCTATGATCGCATACAAGGATGCCATTAAAAGTTGTTCCGCTTGCTCGACTCAAATCTTGCAAACAGTACTGGAATCTTTCTGTTAACGGTTTATACGCCATCGAATAAACATCCTCGGGGGTGATAAGCGGGTACTTCGAATAAAGCGTTGGGAGATGAACGACGGAGGCAATTATTTTTACTGAATTGAACTTTACGAGAGATTCGAAGAGGAATTTTCGAAGGTTATCTCTTTCTGCGAAACTTAAGTGGGAAATGGAATTCGCTCCGTCTCCCGGTTTTCTGCCGAATAGTCTCCATTTAATCTCACCCTCTACTTTGAATTTTTCGCAGGCAAATGAAAATGAATCGTTCAACTTATGCCACTGATCCCCCGGTATTATAACGCCACCCAGAACAAAATGTATTGTGGACCTGCTAGGATCTCCGGAATCGTCGATGAAGTAAAGGTGCATGGGTAAGCAGTATGAGCAAAAATATGTTTATTTTCAAAGTTTCGATATCCAATGAATATTTTTGAGTAGAGGCGCGTATAAATCTTCATCTATAGGAATGGATATCTGTTGAGTTTCCAAGTCGGTGGGAGCTGAGGGTTGAAATTCTATTTTCGCCGTTTCTTCGATAACAGCGAAAGGCGTTTGTTCGCTGCCCTCTCCCATGCAAAAGACCGCAGAGGCAGCTAGTGCATCCACATGGTTTGCCATTGTAAAACGCAAAGGATGGCCAAAGCAATCGAGCTGTCCTATGTAATTGGATAAGGGCTTAAACCCACACCATCCCAAGCCAATGCCTATGACCCCCCGGCGCAGCGGAGTGGTATGACTGTCTGTAATTAACACGCCTAATTCATTCAAATCATCTCGTTTGCGAAGGTGCTCCCAGACAACACTGGCAGTTTGCTGCACATTTTGGGGATACAAAATATATACATCGTTTCCGTTCGATTCATCAATGCCTGCAGAAGGAATCAAGATGTTGTTTTTGATTGTGAGTTGAATGGAGTGCAGGGATAGATGTTCGTTTTTATCATCCAGATAAGCATCCGCTGATTCTCGGATCAGCGCTTCTTTTGAAGAGACTTCCATCTTATTGATAATACTTCCTTCGCATAGGCTAATGATTTTTGATGTAATCACGAGAATCGACTGCTCATTTAATTTTGGTATGTAGGCATCGATAATGCCAAGCAAATCTTCGTTGGCTGTAATGGGATGAGTTTTATACGTTTTTATATGCATAACACCCTCTCAAGAGCATCCGGGTTTTCCTAAATGCCATTTAATGGAGGCGATAGTAAAAGGGATCAGTTCGTTTGTGATGACTTTACTTTCGCGGATGGCTCTTCCTGTTTCTTTCAGAGTATTGCCTGATCCTATGTAGTCATCAAAAAGAATAAGAGCGCCCGGAGGGATGGGGAGATGTGCATTTGCTTGCATTCGATGGCGGACGTTATGGTGGCGTTGGTCGTTATTTAACAGTTCCCCTTGCCTCTTGAGTGGCGTTTCTTTCCATTGCAGCAATTCATCTAAAACGGGGAGGTTGAAGTGATTTGAAAGGAGATGAAGAATGCTTTTTTGCGCTTTCCAGGTACGCGATGGGATCGGAATAATCCCCCCGAGACTTTTCTTTTGGGCTATTTTGCTGAAGTGTTTTAAAAGGAGCTCAATGAATTCTTCATCCATCTCTTGATAGGATAATACAGCATTCCTTTGTTGCATAAAACGGACGAAAAGGGGCAAACGCATCTTGCTATCGAAGATGCTGAGACCCTCCGATACTTTGTAGAGCATGATAGGAGAAATGGGAAGAGAACGCCCTTTTAACCATTCAGCGATTTGGCGATGATCCTCGCTTGGTGTACTTGCTTGACGAGAACCCGGTTTACAAATATCGCATTTGCCGCAGGGCGTTGTCGATTGGTCTCCTAAAGCCACTTTGAGAATCGCCATGCGGCACACTTCTGATTGGCGTCCGTATTTGAGCATTCTTTGCAGCTCGTCTTTTCTTACGCTTTGCTGATTTTCATATCGAATAAGGTCCGGACTTCCGTTTTTGTTACAATGGACGTAGATTTGGATGCCTTTTTGACTGGTTTTGGTCAAAAATTTTTGTTCGAGCAGCTCGGCAAGGATGATGCTAACGCGTGTAGGATGTAAACCGGTGATCTGTCGGATGGCTGTGAGATTTAACGGTTCTTTGGCAGTAGAGATTGCCTGGAGAACCTGATCGAAATTTTCGGAAGATGGGAGAGCTGATTCGATAAAATACTCTTGAATCCGTCTGTCGGACGGATCGAATAGCAAGAATCCTTCAGCAGGTTTTCCATCGCGTCCGCAGCGCCCTACTTCTTGGTAATAAGCTGTAATGGAGCCGGGAACATCAAAGTGAATAATGAAACGGAGATTGCTTTTGTCGATGCCCATGCCAAGAGCATTGGTAGCGACGAGAGCTTTGTATCGATCCGCTAAGAATTCTTCCTGGAGGCGCTTTTTATCTTCCTGATCAAAACCGGCATGGTAGGCGGCGACCGATCTTTTCCTCAGCTGTAAAAACTCTGCTACCAACTCCACATTTTCTCGTGTAGCGCAATAGATAAGCCCGGAACCCTCTACAGCAGACAACAGATCGACGCAAGCGGCCAATTTGGCGGGCAGCCCTTGCAAGGATCGCACGGAGAGACGGAGATTGGGGCGCTCCATTGTTTCGCGCATTACGACGACCGGCTTGCCTGAAAGAGTTAACTGTTTTCGGATGTCTTCTTCAACGCGGCTGTTTGCTGTTGCTGTTAACCCAAGAATGGTGATTTGAGGATTCCGTGTGCTTAATGCAGAGAGAAGATGCACAATTTGCCTATAGCTTGGACGAAAATCATGACCCCATGTCGAGATGCAGTGGGCCTCGTCAACGACAAGGAGCCGGATATCGAGACTTAAAAAATAGGCAAACCTCTCGACATGATCCAATTGCTCCGGGGCAACAAAAAGGACTTTGATTTTTCCGTTTAATGCATCTTGTTTGATCTGCGCATTCTGCTCTTCTGTTTGGTCGGTATTAATAGCGCCGGCGGGAATTTTAAACCGAACATTGAGTTGTTGAACCTGATCGCGCATGAGGGCCAATAGCGGAGAAATCACCAAGGTTATTCCCCCCAGCAAGCAGGTAGGCAGTTGATATAGAAGAGATTTTCCGTGGCCGGTAGGTTGGATGCATAGGAGTCTGCCACTTTGCAAAAGAGCTAAAATGGCTTCGCGTTGGCCTGGACGAAACTTTTGAAAACCAAAAGTGGTTCTCAATATCTGTTCTATTAGCATTTTAATTAAAATCCATAATCAAAGGTAACCCCGCCATAAGGGGCGCCTCCGACATCGGTGTAAAGGGCGTTCTTGCCGTATCGGTTCTTGATATAAAAATCTCCGCCGAAATTATAACCGGCATAGATCTCAATTTCCAACCATAAAAATTGTTCGTAATGAATATTCAATTCCGCCCCAATTGATGAATAATTGAAAATAGATCTTGGTTGGGCTTGCCTGCTACTGACTCGGAACCGCTCTTTGAGGGGGCGGCCCTGGATTGAAAACTGCCAATTCTTATCGAGCTTATACTGGATCGAGTAGGTGATTGGGAAAACCGCTTCAAATGTCCAATATTTATTTGGAGAAAAATCAATCCCAAAGATAGGATAGACGGTGTTTCTTTCCATTCCCGCATATGCCAGTGTCCCTACATGATAATGCCATTTCTTATGTAATTTGTATTTTCCCCATGCCAAAACAGAAAATAAAGCATAAGTGCCTGGATGCGCAAAATGCTCGAGATCGATATTGTAATCGGCTCGAAGGATCCATCGCCAATCTTCCAGGCTGGTTGTATAAAACATAAGACTGAATTGAGCGTAATAAAAGTGGGTTTCTTTGAATTTAGGATTTTTATTCCAATCGAGAGTAAAATTATTCCATTCGATTCGAGGAATAAAATAAGAGGTTCTGTCAATAGGAACAAGCATGTTAATATATGCATTATTTTTTCTAAAATAGAGATGCCCGTCGTCATTTGAATGGATCGCAGCTTTGCCGATCCGGATCATATTCGCTCCAATGTGCAAAGGGTGGATATCCCAATAGGAATAAGAGAAAAGAGGCTCTTCTTCGCAGAGCAAAACGAGGGGAAGATGTATAAAGACAAGAAATATGGCAATTTTCTTCATTTTGGGTATAAATTCATTTTAAAGTGGGTTTTAGCGACTTTTTCCAAGATCTCAGGACCGAATGTTTCAATCAGCTTTTTGCCTGTGGCGGTTACAACAGCTGCAGCCCCTTTTGGCAATTGGGTTTGATATTCTTGAGACAAGGTCTCAAGCCCTTCAAGAAAAGCGGCCCTTGCCAAAATGGATGCAGCAGCGACAACTAAATCTTCTTCTCCTCTCACTTTTTGTTTTAGGTTTGCCTCGATTTTCTTTTGCTTCAAAGCATTTTCCATCACATAAGGGTTTGCGAATTGATCGAGCAGAGCGTCATGGCAACCAGTTTTTCGGATCATATCTTCCAATGCCGCTGCATGCGCCCAGCCTAAAAGGCGGTTGAGATTTTTAAATTTGGCGTAAAGCTCATTGTATTTTTTAGGGAAGAGACGAATAACAGTATAACAATAGGAAGAGCGGATTTGGGCGGCGATTTTTAAAACGGACCCATCGCTCATCCGTTTACTGTCGCGCACTCCCATCTCATGCATTTTTTGAATTCCGGAGCTGTCTGCAAACACGGCCGCAATGCAAAGAGGACCAAAAAAATCGCCTTTGCCTGCTTCATCCATTCCAATATGAGGTGTGGTATCCAGATGAGCTTCCGCATGGGAATAACGAAATTCCTGCAAAATTTCCGGCTCTAAATAAAATTCGATGAAAGGATCTTTCTGTTTTCCTTGGACAATCAAGCTTCCGGATTCATAAAGAGTGCAGGAGATTCCCGGCTTTTTTGCGGAAAAGACGGTGTATGGAGGACGGCTCAAGGTAAATCCCTGCTTGCTTAAATCATTTTTCAATTTATCGGCAAATTTGAGATCAATTTTAGTGCTGAAAGAGGCTGATTTCATGTTTACACTCAGGTTATATTCTATGAGGTTGGATGGAATTCTGCAACTTGATAGAATGCAGGCATCGGAGGAAAAATCATGAGTGAAAAACTGGGCGGCTGTTTCCGCACCAAACGGGAAGAGATGAACCTTACATTGAAAGAAGTGGAAAATGCTACCTCTATCCGTACATCCTATCTCCAAGCGATAGAAGAGGGAAGGGTATTGCAATTTTTATCCCCTGTTTATGCTCAGGGCTTCATCCGCCAATACGCTCAATTTTTAGGCTTCGAACTGGAAAAGTTAATTGCCGATTTTCCGGATGCGTTTCGACATTCTTGTGAAAAACAGGAATTTTCCTATGGAATTGGCACTATGGAAAAAAGGGGCAACCCTCAAGGGGGAGTTCGCTGGATGCCCAATTTGATGTGGGGCAGTCTTATTCTTGCCCTCGGCGCTGCCGCTTGGTATTTTGGCAAATGGATTGGAGCGTTTTAACTGCTTTTCGTTTCTGAGCTTTTTCTGGAATGAAATGTCCTCTTGCGATATGGTCAAGAAAATATGGATGCATTGGGGGATTATTCAATACAAAAAGAATTGGGCCAGGGAGCCTTTGGCACTGTCTACCTGGCGGAACACCGCTTCATCAAACGCCTTTTTGCCCTCAAAGCTCTCCCTGAAGAAATTTGTCAAGACCCTTTGTTTATTCGGCGCTTCGAAGCCAATGTTGCTCATATTGCCCAACTTGAACATCCTAATATTTTAAAAATTCACAATGTTTCCTGCCAGGACGGGCGTTATTTTGTTGTGAGCGATCCGATGATCGATTCTTTCCAGGAAACGATGAATCTCGATCGTTTTTTGCAATTGAAGGGAAAATCGCTTTCGGAAGCAGAAATTGAACAGCTGCTTGGCCAGGTTGCGGCCGCGATCGATTATGCCCATGAGGCAGGAGTGGTTCACGGTTCTTTAAAGCTGACTAATCTTTTGGTTCTTTCTTCAGAACAAGGAGTCAAACTCCTCCTTTCCGACTTCGGCTTAACCCGCTTGATTGGCGAAGGAATTTCGCTGCTCCGACTGTATGAAAAAATCGCCGCTTCGTTTCTTCCTTCAGGATTTGAATTGGATAAGCAAACATTGAGCCGCAATTTTCTGACAAGCCTTGCTTTTTTGGCTCCCGAACAAAAACAGATCGATGCCATGCCTGCCGAACCTAAGGCGGATGTTTATGCATTTGGAGTCTTGGCTTACTACATGCTTTTACGCAAAATTCCTGAAGGATGCTTTGATCTTCCATCAAAATCACTCCTTGATTACAAACTCAACTGGGATTTATTGATTAACCGCTGTTTGCAGCACAACCCGAACGTCCGTCCTCAAAAACTTCTCTTGGCCATGCATGAATATTCCCACGCGCCTAAAACTGTCTCCAAAGAGATGCTTGTTTTGAGCGAAGTGGTTGCAAAAATGGACAATGTTCATCAAATGGCATTTGAGTTTCAGCAAAAATCAGCTTCGCACCCATCGGATGTTGGGCCAAAACCTGTTTTAAAGCCGACAGAGATCGAAAGGCCTCAATACGACCCCGATCCGGGGGCGATCTTTCAACAAAGCAGCACTGTTTCCCATTATACTCCAGCCGCTGTGGAAACCGACGAAATTGAGCCGCTTTTAACTGAAATGATCGTTATTCCGGGCGGGATTTACATCAGAGGAAGCAACGAAGGCGCTCGAGATGAAATGCCGCGTCATGAAATCAAACTTCCAAGCTTTGCTCTCGATGTCCATCCGGTTACAAATGAACAATTTGTCCGTTTTCTGCAATCCATGGGAGGGGAAAAAGATCATAATAACAATGATATTATTCGTCTGCGCGATTCACGCATTAAACGAAGCGCTGGAAAAGTCATTATTGAATCCGGATATGCAAAACACCCGGTTACAGGGGTGACCTGGTATGGCGCGGTTGCTTACGCGAAATGGATTGGCAAGCGGCTTCCTTCGGAAGCTGAGTGGGAGGTCTCCGCATCGGGCGGCCATTCAGATTGGCTTTTCCCAACCGGTTTAAATATTGAAAGACAGCAAGCGAATTTTTTTAGCTCCGATACGACGCCTGTCATGAGTTATCCGCCCAATGCATTCGGGCTTTATGACATGGCTGGTAATGTGTATCAATGGTGTCAGGACTGGTATGCCTACAATTATTATGATACTTCACTGCTCGAGCCTGAACGCCCTATAGGCCCCTCGCAAGGAGTTTACCGGGTTCTTCGAGGAGGGTGCTGGAAAAGTTTGAAAGAAGACATGCGATGCTCCCACCGCCATAGGAATAATCCCGGGGCGGTGAATGGGACTTACGGCTTTCGCTGTGCAGCTGATGTGTTATAAATGTTAACATCCTCCAAGCACAACTGTAAATCCATTCTTTTTGTTTGCATGGCAAATATTTGTCGCTCTCCCGCTCTTGCCGCAACATTAAATCATCTTGCGGTTAAAAAAAAAATTGCGGATCTGAAAGTTGATAGCTGCGGCATTGGATGGTTCCATGTAGGAGAACATCCCGATCCAAGAATGTTTGAAGCCGCAAAAAAACGGGGGATTTTGATGGATCACCGTGCCCAGCAGTTTCAGGAAAAATTTTTTGATGCCTTCGATCTGATTTTAACTGTCGATCCCATGATTTCGGAACAAGTTAAGCTGCAAGCAAAAACCAAAGAGCAAGCGGAGAAAGTGCATCTCGTAACGGAATTCAGCGATCACTTCAAAGGTCAGTCGATTCCTGATCCTTATTATATGAGCGATGCCGGCTTCGATCAAATGATGGATATGATCATTGATTGTTGCCAAGGGATTTTAAAAAAAGTTTTAAATTGCTAACACCCTCAAGAGGCTTTTTTTTAAATATGGATTCTGCTACGATTTCTCGTAACCTTAGGAGGAGTAAACTATATGATTAGTAGGATTGGTTTCAGAAACAATGAGATAGACAACTGCTTTGACACGCTTATGTATAGATTTTTTCCTCAAAATGACTCCAAAAAGAAAATATACGTGAGAATTCATGAACAGCACGTGAACCCGACTTCTGAGCAGTCAAGACAGAAAAGAATTGACCCACCACACAATCAACTGATGTATAATGCAAGATTTTTTCCGCCAAATAGAAGATTGGATGCTATAGAAACTCGTTTAAAAATGCACGAAATAGGATTCTTGGCAATCACCACTATTGGTATGGGGTATGTTGTCCACAAAAATTGGAATGCAATTGAACCGGTGCTCAAGAGGGCGGTAGAATCTGTCAAAGCGACATTTAATACGATACGCGGATGATATACTCCGCTGGGTCAAAATCCCAGTTTCGGACTGCGCGAGGTATCAAACTTCTCCTTTCAAAACCTCGTGGTTTTTGCGCAGGGGTAGAACGGGCGATCGATACTGTCAAACGAGCGTTGGAGATTTGGGGTCCGCCCATTTATGTAAAGCATGAAATCGTCCACAATAGACATGTAGTTGAAGAATTAAAAAACAAAGGGGCGGTCTTCATTGAGCAACTCTCTGATGTCCCTATCGGATCCAAACTCATTTATTCTGCCCATGGCATCCCTCCCTGGGTTCGCGATATTGCAAAAACAAGAAATTTAATTGAAATTGATGCCACCTGCGGCCTTGTAACGAAGGTTCATTCCGCAATAAAGCGGTTTGCTCAAAAAGGGTATCGAATTATCCTCATCGGACATCGAAGCCACGTAGAGACAATCGGAACGGCGGGTGAGGCGCCTGAATTGACAACGATTGTGGAGACGGTGGATGACGTGGAAAAATTACAATTTCCTCCCGATCAAAAATTAGCTTATCTCACACAAACAACCTTGAGTTTGGACGATGTGAAAGAGATCTCTAAGGCTCTTTTACAACGCTATCCCCACATTGAAACGCTTCCCAGCTCATCGATCTGCTATGCGACAGCAAATAGGCAAATGGCTCTTCAGCAAATAGCAAAAGACGCCGATCTTGTGTTGGTTGTTGGGGATCCGAGAAGCTCCAATTCGAGCCGATTAAAAGAGGTTGCAGAAAGAAGGGGAGTGCAAGCTTATCTAATCAATGGAGATCAGGAGATTCTCTTTGAATGGCTCAAAGGCGTTTCTACAATCGCTATGACAGCCGGAGCTTCGACTCCTGAATCTATTGTCCAAAAATGCATTGAAAAATTAAAGACTTTGGGGGTAGACGAGGTCGAAGAAATCACTTATACGAAAGAAGCCGTTTTCTTCCAATTACCTAAGCAGGTTCTTTCGATCACTTGACAAAAGCAATCCAAGTTTTTATATCCTCAAAAAAGCTGTTCACAATCTCTATTCATGGGAAGGGCGTGATGAGGGTATCATTTTTTTCTTTAGTCTTAAGCGTTTTGGTATCGGGGTGTATGCCGAACTGTTCTTTAAGCACGGCCGGCGCTGCGGAAGTAAATGTTGCAAATCTTGCAAGAATCCATCGAGGA
>DATIHO010000126.1:0-7839 GCA_035480615.1 Chlamydiales bacterium
AGAAATATTTCCGTTCTGGTCATTGCCCTGTTGATACAGTCTTTCTCCAGTTGCCACCATATCGGCGGTGATGGCGACAGAAGCCTGTTGTAGAGTCGGAATCTGGTAATTTGCGAGAGATTCTTTACTTAGCTCGCGCACTAACGCTGCTTGTTCCTCCCAACTCTTATTTCTACTTTCCGGCAGCACATCTTTAGTCATCAGAACCCAGTGAGTATCCGGGAACGCGGCGTCAGCATGTGCTTGGTGAGCCGCTCGTGTAAACCGGAATCGAAGTGGGTTTTCTTTATCTGAATATTCTCGCTCTGCATAGGGCTTTAAAATATCCCTTTGAAGCTGATTGAGAGTGCCAAATTCTTTGGGAACTAGTGCAAGAAAATGCGTATCTTTAACCTTGAGGTAACTCCCATCAGCTTGCGTTTGATCGCCATAGATGGGGCATTTGCTGTCCATGATTTCATTGATCTCTTTTGGCAGTGGGGGAATTTCCTTAGAGACCATTCCTAGCAGACTGTGAGCCGTGTACCAATGCATTACCGGGTCATCGCCTGTATATTGGGCAATCATTTTTGCAACAGCGGAAATGGGAGGGGATAGCGCTGACACTGTCCGTGCAGTAGGTAAATGAAGTCTATCAAGTTGCTCTTCTGGTGTAATCCAATGAGCCTTTGGATCGATTGCTAAAACCGACATATTTATTCCTTTGTTTAAGTTTTATATTAAATATTATAATAAATTCTGTTATTTTATGTAAATATCAGATTATACCATTTATCAAAAATAATCTTTATACCGAAACAACCTGAAGAAGATGTCCTAAAGCAAGAAGACGAAAAGGTGTTGTAAAGTGTCTCTGGTTTTTGCGACCAAGTGTTCCAGGAGTGTTCCACGCCATACCAAAATATCGCCTTGTTAATATTCTCAAAAAGAACTACACAAAAAAGTGCAGATTGGATAAAATCCTATGAAAAAAAAAGCGGAGTCCATGATTCAACATCTTGTAAAACATGGTAAAAACAGCGCCGTTGTTCTTACTGATCAAGTTCTGGAAGCCGCCGGATTAAGCAAATCTGTGAAAATCCAACTGATTGTCAATCCTTCCGGCGGGCTCTTGCTGCAATCTGTAGAAGATTCGGGCACCGCCGATGCCCTGGCCACGTTTAAGAAGGTAAAGCGCAAACATTCTCGCCTCTTTCGTCGCCCGGCTAAGAGATGATTCATTTTATCTCTAATGAACAATATTACGTTACAGTTTGATATAAATGATTTTGAAAAACTTGTGGTAGCAACCGCAGAAGGGTCTGTGTCCAAAAAAGAAATTGCTCATTTTTTTACTTCTTTTTCGACTGGATGATGACCAACCCATTGGGCTGGCAGGTCATGCAGCAGGAGCTAGCCGAGGAAGCCTTGAATGAATCAACATAGTTCCATCTTTACCTGTACGATCTTGAATGCTTCGATGTCTTTTCCGTTTCTCGTTCTTTTGTGCGCTAACCATTTTTTGACCTTTGGATTTATCCTTAAGTGATTATGGATGAGAAACTCCGGGTGTATGATTCGAACATACGACCAATGGATTAACAGTCCCCGTCATTTCCACTATCCACAACTGTGAACAGAGTTTAACAGCAATAGAATTATAGTGTTAGAGATTTTTTCAGGCTTGGAGAGCGTGGTGGACCGTTGGCGACTTTTGTGAGCCAGTGGGGAAAATTTGGGGAAAAGAGTCCTCCGCTGTCTCTGGCCTGGATGATTCAAGCGATCAGGGAATACAAGAAAGTTTGGACGACAGCGGAAAGACGCTCGGGCTGATCATACGGAATCGCATGACCTGCTTCCGCAATCTGTACGACCTTCAAGCATTGATTGAATCTAGCAAGCTCTGCGGCCATCTCAGGAGAGATAATTGAGCCAATGCTCCCAATGATAAGCAAACTTGGAATATCGAGAGCATTGATTAACTGCACGTAGTCGGGATTCGGTGGCGTCAAAATTTCGAAGGCACGCATGCTAGTTTGAAATCTTGCCTGTACAAGTAATTCAGTGAGCACATGTGGGCGGTGGCTACGCCGAATCCGAGTCTCCGCTAAGAAACCTTCCCTCGACCCATTCAGAATTCGGCGATGTTGATCTGCAACATCACTTTCGTGAACTTCATGCTGACGTTGCAGAGTCAAGAAGGCTGGATCGATCAGAATAAGCCCTCGCAGTCGCTTGGGAATTCGACTGGCAACCACAGCCGCCGTCATGCCCCCCATAGAATGGCCAATCAGCACTGGATTGGCAAGATCAAGTGCATCGATCAGACTTTCGACATCGGCAGCGAGGTTCTCATAGAAATAGCCTTGGTCTGGGACTCCCGAATTCCCATGACCACGAGCATCCGGCATGATGACGTCGTACTCCCTCTCTAGTCTTCGCGCCACAGGAGTCCAACACGTTCCACTTGTCATGAGTCCATGCAGCAGAACAACAGAGGGCTTATCGCCACCGGTTCGGAGGTAGTGCACACTGATCCCGTTTGCTTCACAGGTTCCCGTTGTCCATTCAGCCATCTGCTCTTCCTACAATCCAAGGCTCGAAGCTGCATCTTGCCAAAGGAAGAGAATTAAAGTTCAGTTTCTCTTGAATCGCTTTGGTATGATTGCTCTAAGAAGCTTACGCGTCAGATTCTTTTGAATCAGAAAGATTAAAAGCTCTTTTTAGAATCGCGCTTATTCTTCCTTCATAAAAGAAACCATATTCGAATTCTGCCTGATCAGAATTAACTGCTTTGCTAATTTCAACAATTTCAGAGTCCGTCGCCAACCTCATTTGGATAGGATGTTCTTCCAAGAGTTCATCCCATAATGGACAACCACTGGGAACAGCACCTTTCTTAAGCACTCTTGACATGGAGTATTGTTTTCCAGGCTCAGAAGACCACCCTTGGTCGACGACATAAGCAAAATTAACAGCACCGCTCGATTCCAGAGCAAACGGTTTATGCCCTTGGTAGTAATATTTGTTAGTCCTATATGCAACGATGCGACCTGTGAAAGGAGTTGCATCTTGCCATTTCTCAATAGGCTGCATTTCTGCTATGTTTTTTTCTCTAACCAGTAGTGACATTGTTTACCCCTTCTGTAATTTTTCTTAAAACAGTCAGCTCCCCATGCATTTCGAGCTTTCTCAGTCATAAAAGTATAGATTCCACCTAGTTTTATGGAAAGAATTTCCCTAGCCTATCAGCACTTCCAGAGAAAAGCGGGAGGTGCTAAAAATATAGAGATTTTTAAACCTCAAAATTTTTAGGCAAGACCTTCCCGATAGACCTCCGCCCCGCCTTCAGACACTCTAAAAATTGCACCCCCGAACCAAAGCATCTTTTTGAGTGTCTTTTTCATGACATATTCAAAAGCTCAGCGAGCCGCCTCATTCCCCTTCCTGGTATCCAGGTAAACATATCTGCCCAAGAGTCGATGTAAAACGCTAGAAATATAGCTCGTAAAAGACGAAACTCCGGGGTGCAAGATTCGAACTTGCGACCAATGGATTAACAGTCCCCGTCATTTCCACTATCCACAACTGCCAACAGATTCTAACAACAATAGAATTAAATGGAGCAGCCTCAACTTTTCCTCTGACAATCGTAAGAGCCGAATTATCTAAGTAGAGCAAGTGATACACGAATCCCATTATCCGTCCCTATAAGCTCGGGTTTAATCAGAAGTTTGTTTTTTGGGAGGTGCACCAGCTCCTGCTAAAATCCCGCCATCAACCGTCAATTCGATGCCTGTGCTGTTGTGTAGTATCGTCTGTTTTTGCATCCAAGTGTTCTAAGAGTGTTCCACGGGATACCTCTAATCAAAAAGCACAAAAAACATGACAAGAGCAACCGGGCGTAAATAATCTAGATGATGACTTTTCATAAAGTAAAAGTTTTTATTAACATCCTGACAATCAAAAAGTTGTCTTGACGCCAATTTGCCGGTTTGTATAAATTTGACCTTTTTTAAAAAATCGCCATTAACGAAGGAGAACGAATATGGCAACATCAGCAATTGGAAGTTATCCGATGTCTGTAAGTGGGCCCGCAACAACATTTCACTTTGGCGCGGCCCAGCTGGCAAAGACGGTTGCATCTCTTGCGATCCCGGCTTTTGGTTTGCGTGCATTTTCAAACATACCTCAAGCGGGGGCTGCCCCAAAAGGATTGGATGACAGCACCAAAAAATGTATAGATTGTATGAATTCTTGTGATAAAATGGAATTTGCGCTTTTTCAGATTGCATGTTACGCATTTTGTACTTTTAAGGTATGTTAATGGATGCAAATAGTGTAAAAACAATCCTTCTCAGCCCGCTTGGACAAGGAATAGGGAGCATATTGAGAACACTTATAACGGCGATTATGTTGTGTGGCGGCGTTCATATGTTCGATTTCAAAAACCTTTCACCTTTTTTCAAATGGAAAAGGGTTTTTGGCTTATTTTTGTTGATCTTTGGCGCTGAATCTTTGATTAGAATTCTCTTCTTTCGATTAGATAGAATAATCTAAAGAGCAATCGAGCGCCTTAGTTCGTTAAGGCGCTCAATGATCATTTGCTAAGATAGCTGCTGTATGGGTTTTTCTTTCAAAGACTGAAGTTTTTCCTTAGCGGCATTCCCGATCTTACAGACGAGAAAAAAAATGCCGCCAAGCCGACGTCGTCAAAAACCGATTCTTCAGGTTGTTTCGGTATAACGAATTTTCTATGTTCTCTTTTTTTATTCGTTGATGATAACGTTTAGCAACGTTCTCAATAAGAGCACAAGAAGCTCCTAAAACAAGCCCTTTTAAAATTCGCTTCATAACCGAGCTATCACCCTTGTATCCACTTAACACAAACGTTCCAAAACAAAAAATACCCGCATTGCAAAGTGCTCCCAAAACAATTGGGTGCGAAGAAAAAAATCGCTTCATGATGCTATCAATTTTTTTAATCCTACACCATTGCGAATATGATTGGCTTGCTAAATTGCCACTCATGCATCCATTAGTGTGAATTGTGGTTATCGGTGTCATAAAACCTCCTTGGATTCTATCAAATAGCCTTAAACCATTTACCTCCGGTACAACATGCCATACAAAGGCCCTTTCCACCGACTTCATAAGCACCGCCACCCAATTTGCCGGCTTGCGAGGGAAGCACACAGATTCCTCTTATAGCGGCTTTCCCGGAAGCCATTTTCCATCCATATTGCAATGCATCGTCAATATACTTTTTTCCAATATTCGCGGCTGCAGCAATTCCTTCATTACATAGGGAAGGACAATCAAAAACTAAATCCATAATTTTTGTTACAGGCTCTATTTTTGTGAACATTACTTTCCAGGTCCCGTTTTCTAATTTTTCTTTCGTGGTTTTCTCGATGACTTCCGCGCCTTTTTCGCAAGTCTCTGTACATATCCGTTCTGGTGCATCATTTTCATCTCCTGGAAGTGGCTCACAAAGTTTTTTACATACATTTGTTTGCGATTGTTGAGAATTTTTTGCTGCAGCTCCTGGAATCCAAGAGATACTATTCAACGCAAGCATTGTAATCGCCATTTTACCGAAATTCTGAACTGGGTTTGCGAATCCGAAATTCGCAACAAAATTAGCGTTATTAATTGGTATCAATCCCACGATATTTCTCCATTTAGTTTGTTATTGAAAATTCTATTCGTCATACAGGTGATCAAAACATCACCTCTTCCAATCTCTGCACCCCTATTCAGAAATGCACAGGGGGTCTTGTGAAAGAAAAAATCATAAAGATTCTACTTAAATTTTAAAACTAAAATAAAGTTTTTACTTTTAATTAAAATAAATTTTTTAATATATAAATTTATTATACCTTCTTCTGGCGACAGAAATCGCACTCTTCCCCTCGATTCCTTGGGTTTTGTGACTCTGCGCATTGGCGAATCTTCCAGCCACTCCCATTCTCTGAGAGCTATAGATAAAATGTGCGATAAGGCAGCCAAGTATCTTACGACAGTCGCAGGAGTACGCAGTCTCTTCATCGTTGTTATTTCTCGGCCCAGCTTATCTCGTTGTTCACCGATCCCAGCAGGAGTAAAGTCGGCAAGCAAAGTATGTCCGATTTGCTTCTTCCACCAAAGGAGCTGGGGTCCTTGCCGCTTGGCCTCCTTCTTTTTGGGCAAAACATCGCGCATGTAGCGATCGATCATTTCGCCAACAGTATGCTTTTTTGCCTCTGCGGTCTTGAAATGCCGCCCTTCTCGAATCGCAGCTTCAATCTGTTGCGCCAAAAGCTTGGCATCAGTTTTCCGCTTATTGCTATCTGTTGTAGGGAAGTGTTCCAAGAGTGTTCCTTGGAACTGGAGTTGCACTTTTGGATTTATCCTGAAGTGATTATGGATGAGAAACTCCGGGTGTATGATTCGAACATACGACCAATGGATTAACAGTCAGGGATATACAAAAATTACCAATATTGGTAATAATATAGCCTATGCGCAATCGTTCCCCAATGAGGCCGATCCTTTGGATAGGTTCATCAAAGAAAGACTTACAAAAGATGCCTTTAGAGGTAAAAAAAGAAATTGGGCACTCTTTGAGGGAAATTCAAAAAGGGGGTGATCCTGGGAATACAAAACCTCTGAAGCACCTTCAAGAACGCATATCTGAGATTGTGGTGGATGAGAGAGAGGGTACTTTTAGAGCTGTTTATACTGTGGAGTTTGGGGATGCTGTAGCCGTATTGCACATTTTCCAAAAGAATCAGGGATTTCTACTCCGAAAAAAGAGATTCATTTAATCCTTGAAAGATTAAAACAGGCAAGAGTGGATTACCACGAATGGAAGGAGAAAGAATGAAAAGGAATATTGAAATTACCGAAGACAATATTTTTGCTGACCTCGGCTTAGAAGACGCCGATGAAATGGTCATGCGTTCTGATCTCATGTCAGAGGTTGTTAAGATCATTCGAAAAAGCGGACTCCCTCAAGTAGAGATAGCAAAAATTTTGGGTGTGAGCGCCCCTAAAATTTCAGCTTTGATGACCGGCAAAATCAATGATTTTAGCAATGACACGCTCATGAGTTATTTGACTATGCTTGGGTGCAATTTAGAAATCCGGCTTTCTCCCCCGCGACGCTTCTCCAAAACTTCGAAAAAGGGATTCATGAAATTAAAGCGAACTACCGTTTGGACACATGCTGACGATGCTGCCATCGGAAAAGCAAAGAGCTCACCTATCACCGCACCAGCCAACCGATATTTTGCAGCGGGCAATAAAAACACCGCCCCTTGGGGCGCATCATCTGGAACGCACTCTCGCATGTAACTCAACGAGTTGCCGTAGCTAAAATTTGGACAGATCGCAGCCATAACATTTACCTAACTAATAGTTAAATCTCCTGGGGATCGGGTATTTCCCTACTGATCATGACTTTTTGAAGAGCCTCGCGCAACTCTTTTTCGGCATGAATTGCTTCTTCGTCCCGGCGGTGCTCTTCAAATTTTGCATATTCAGACAAGGCAATCTCTTTGGCCATTTCAGCAGAAATTGTCCCTGCATGAGTAAGAATTTTTTCATCGTTGAGTTCAAGAAAAGCGTCGAGTTTAGTTTTCCAGTCCGCCATGTACATCACTTTCCGATGACGTGCCTGCCTTTCAGCAAAATCCAGATATTGATCCACAAGCGATTCTAGATCTTTGATCTCTGCGTGGTTCAGATAATTTTTAGATATCTCTACATCGCGCTTAATACCAATCGCAATAAATAACTTCATATTTGAGCGCGTCAAAGCTGCCGCAAATCGACGATCGTAAGTGGCATAGTATTAGCAATACAATGCCACTTACG
>DATIHO010000127.1:0-6691 GCA_035480615.1 Chlamydiales bacterium
GATTTTTGGTTCTTTTTGCGGGGGTAGTATCAAACTTCGTATACAACCCCCGCAAAAAGAACCAAAAATCGGCCAAAATAATCCCCAAAATCGACGAAGCCTGGGTTTTAGGACAGCTTCTTAGGGGAGGGAGTGGTCACCGAGCTTTTTTCGTTCTTTCAGCTTTCCTAGAAGATTTTCTCTTAGATAAAACAGAATTTTTGGTCTTATGAAGGGATGATTTCAATTTACTCTTAGAGGGGATTTTCCTATGGACCTTATACGAAACTTTGCTATTTCTTACAGTCACTTCAATTCTGTATTTAGCAAATTCTAAAAATTGGTAATCCTCTGAAGATTCTACTTCATCGAAGATCACAGATAGCAATTCTCCTTCACGAGAGAAAAATCCAACTCCTGAACCATCTTTTGCTTCGATTGCATCTCCTTTGGGACCGGAACTCCATGAAATGCTAAGTTGCGCTGATCCTTCAATCGGATGAAAAAACACTTTTCCCCGTTTCATGGCCTTATCTCTTTCAATCCGTGATGTTTTTTACGAATTGCATCGCCAGTACTGTACATCGTTGAGAAATAATTCCCGCTCTCTGCTTTCTTGACAATTACAACTACTTTATAGTTGTTTGATAGCAGAGGACAATTTCATTGGATCAAATATGGAAAAAATAGTGGAGCAAGAAATGCAAGACTTTGGGCATATCGTGCAAGAAAAGTTAGGTGCTTATTACAGATTAGGCAATCCAAGTAGTCCAGCCATCTTGTTTTTGCATGGATTTTTAGGTAATAAAGAAGAATGGTCTGACATCGCAGACCATTTAAAAGCTGACTACCAAATCCTTGCCATTGATTTGCCAGGTCATGGGGTTTCTCTGTTTGAAGATCCAGCGTCTTATGAAATGCAAATTTGTTCTGCAAATATAATCACCTTACTTCACAACTTGAACTTGCGTGATCGGGTATATTTAGTCGGTTACTCAATGGGTGGACGCCTTGCGCTTTATCTCGCTATCAACTATCCACAAGTTTTTAAAAAAGTGTTGCTCATTTCAGCCTCTCCTGGCATAGAAGATCAGCAAGAAAAAGAGAAAAGAATTGCGGCTGATTTTATCTTGGCAAGAAAATTGGAAAATCAAGACTTTGGGTTGTTTTTAGAAAAATGGTATGACGCAGAGCTTTTTTCTTCTTTAAAAATGCAGCCAGACTTACTGAGGCAAATTATCTGCAAACGTATGCATAACTCGCCTAAATATTTAGCGATGTCTTTAGATTATATGGGCACAGGTCAGCAAAAATCTCTTTGGCAGGATCTTTCCTGTATTCAAATACCATTAGATATCGTTGTGGGTTCTAATGATGCAAAATTCGTGTCCATTGGAGAAAAGATGCGCTTATGCAATCAAGCTAATATAAGGTTACATAAAGTAAAAAACGCGGGTCATGTTGTTCATCTTGAAAGCAAATCTTTCTTTTATGAGTTTTTAAAACAATGGGCTATATGAAAAAATGGCTCGGTTTTTTTGCCCTCGTTCCTGGGCTTGCCATGATTTTTTTGGACCAGACTATTTTGCCTGTGGCTTTACCTACGATCCAAAAAGAACTGGGAGCGGCGGACTTATATTTACAATGGTCAGTCAATGCTTATCTATTAGTGATCGCCATGTTTGTCTTGGTGGGAGGGAAGTTGAGTGATCGGGTAGGGCATCAAAAAATTTGCCTCTTGGGAATTATCTGTTTTGCTTTTTCCTCCGCTCTATGCGGGCTAAGTGCAAATATTGGCATATTGATCGGTGCACGTGCCCTGCAAGGAGTAGGCGCTTCGCTCCTGATTCCCTCTCAAACAGCTCTACTCAATTTGATTGTCCCTGCCTCAGAACGGGGGCGAATGATCGGTCTGAATGTTAGCATTAGTTCTATTTTTCTCATGCTGGGTCCTGTAATTGGGGGCTATCTCACTGAGATGCTCTCTTGGCGCTGGATTTTTTGGGTCAACTTACCCATTGCTGTGATCGGACTGATTTTAATAAAGCTCTATTTACCTAATCCGAAACCTGGCCATGAGAAAATTGATATTTGGGGTTTTATTTACTTCGCTCTTGGTTGCTGGAGCTTGGTTACTGCATTGATGCAGGGACGAGATTGGGGATGGCTTTCTGCCAAAACAGGAATCTTATTGGTCTTCTCAACCGTCAATTGGCTCCTCCTCATTCGGAGAGAGAAACGATCTCGTTACCCTTTTCTTGATTTAGGACTTTTCAAACACTCTGCTTTTGCCTCAATTAATGTGAGTATCAGCGTGATTCAATTTATCTTGATGATCACTGTTTTTCGAGCGATCTATTTTCAGGAGAATCTTGGTTATTCGCCTTCGCAAGCAGGACTTCTAACATTCTTCTCAACAGCACCAGTCCTTTTTCTAGCGCCAGTAGGGGGCTATCTTTCCGATAAGATTTCTCCGAAATTGCCCATTGCTATCGGCTATGTATCTTTGATTCTCTCCTTTTTTGGTTTCGGATTTTTTAGCACTCCTCACTTTATGGAACTAATGATCTGTCTGCTTCTATTTGGGATCGGTATCCCCCTGATTTTTACTCCTTCATACTCTTCTGCTATGGGATCGGTTCCTCCTCAAAAGATCGGAGTTGCTTTCGGTATGGTTGCGACGTTGCGCAATTTTGCAGCTACTCTTGGTCTAGCTCTGATTAGTCTTGTGATCCACATCGTAGAGAAACATCGCTTGCCAAGCTATTCCAGATCAGAAGCCCAAATTGCGGCTTTCTCTGTTGTTCATTTCGTCTTGGGCTTTTTACTCATAGGAGCCTTTGCCACAGCTTTTGTCCTCTATCGACGTAAATCTACTCATCACCTTCCTAAATCTCCTGCTGAAGGTTGGGACTAAAGAGGCTGCTTATGTCCACAAAGGGTTATGATTTTGTGATCATTGGCGGTGGTATTATTGGCTTGGAGATTGCTCGGGAGTTGAAAAAAAGAAGACCAGATGCCTCTTGCGCAATCCTTGAAAAAGAAGCTGATTGCGGCCTTCACGCCAGTGGGCGCAATAGCGGGGTGCTCCATGCAGGTTTCTACTATACGGAGGACAGTCTGAAGGCCCGGTTTTCTAAAGTGGGCAATCAGCTCTTAAAGGAATACTGCAAAGAGAAAAAAATTCCCATGAATCACTGTGGGAAACTTGTCGTTGCAAAAAACGAGAGCGAGTTAGCAGGGCTTCAAGAGCTGCTTAAACGAGCTAAGGCTAATGGTGTGGAACTGCATCTCATTTCTCGTCAAGAAGCCGAAGAGATCGAGCCCCGAGTTCTCACATTTGAAAAAGCTTTGTTTTCCCCTACGACAGCTTCCGTCAACCCTCTGCAAGTTGTGAAAGCGTTGAAAGAAGATGCCAAAAGAGAGGGCATCGCCATGCTGACTAACACTTCCTACAAAGGGAAAACCAATGACGGAGTTCTGACGACAGAGGGTCCGATCGGTGCTAATTTTGTCATCAATGCGGCAGGACTCTATGCTGATAAGATCGCCTTTGATTTTGGCTATTCCAAAAAGTATCGAATTCTCCCTTTTAAAGGGCTCTATCTCTATTCCGAAGAGCCGACCGGTACTCTCCGTACCAACGTCTACCCTGTGCCCGATCTGAATTATCCTTTTCTCGGCGTTCATTTTACTCTCACAGACACAGGTCGCATCAAAATTGGCCCGACCGCAATTCCCGCTCTCTGGCGAGAGCAATACAAGGGGCTTTCTCGTTTTAAAACCACTGAGTTTTTAGACATTGCCAAACGACAGATGAAGCTTCTTTTTTCTTCCACATTCGACTTTAAAAAGCTCGCTTTTGAGGAAATGCAAAAATACATGGGACGGAAGATGGTTTCTCTCGCAGGAGAGCTGCTGAAGGGGGTGCACCCCTCTCAGTATCGTCATTGGGGGAAGCCGGGTATTCGGGCTCAGCTCTTTGACATCACAAAGAACAAGCTCGAGACCGATTTTGTCCTGGAAGGGGATCAAAATTCGTTGCACGTGCTAAATGCAGTTTCTCCCGGGTTTACCTCGGCGCTTCCGTTTGCGCAGTTTGTGGTCGATCAAGCGGAATCGCTGCTCTTCACCCACAAATCAAAACAGTATGGAGCCATCCGATGAAATCAGTAAAAATGTCTTTTTCTTTATTGGGAGTGATTATGTTGTTTTTTAACCAAAATTTCGCAGATAATGTGCCGATTGTCACAATAGATAGCCCTTTACAGCACGTCTTAAAGGCAAAAACAGAGCAATTACAGGCCAATGAATTGACCTTAGCTCGAGAAATTGTTGAAAAGTTACTTTTAGCTTTAAAGCCTCATTTGCCTGCTGCAGGATTGGCTGCTCCTCAAATTGGCATCAGTAAATCTGTATTTATATTTAGCTTTGATCGTGATCCTAGCAACCTCGAAGGAGTGATCAATCCCTCTTTTACCCCTGTGGGAGATGCCAAGGTAGAAGGGTGGGAGGGATGCTTTTCAGTCATGTTAAGTAACAATAGTTGGAAGCTAGCAAACATTCCTCGATATGAAATAATCAAAGTGCAATATTTGAATATAGAGGGAGAAAGAATAGAGAAAATTCTAGAAGGATTTGCGGCTAAAGTTTTTCAGCATGAATATGACCACTTGCAAGGTATTGAAAATATCGATAGAGAGGATGCTGTTGTCATGGATTTTACGAGCAGAGAAGAGATGTTCGATTTTATGAAACAGGTGAAAAAAGATGACTCTCTGCGCTATAAAAAGCCAAATAAGGGTGCCCATGAAATATAAATGTCTTTTTATTGTATTCTATTTTTTCACAATTTCTTGTTTTGCAAATTCATGGAATCAATTTCGAGCTAATGACTTAAACAATGGGTTCCTTCCCATTCAAACATCTCCAGCACAAAAACCAACTTGGACAAAGGAAGTCGGTCCCATTAATGGAACATCTCCAGTAGTCGACTCGGATGGGACAATTTATGTGGGAAATGCAAACGGGACCCTAATGGCAATTAATCCTAATGGCACAACGCGTTGGAAAAAAGAACTTTCTCGGGGATGGAGATGCAGTACGCCATCTATAAGTAGTCTCAATGGGAATATTTTTGTTGCCTGTACATTTCAAGGATATGTTACAGATCATAGAGACGGAGAACCTAAACGTCATTACGTACAGCAAAGCAAACTATTTTGCTGTAGTCCAAATGGAGAAATCCGCTGGACTTATACTCCTCCAACTGTTTCTTTAGGGAATAAAAAAAATTCTCATTTTTTCTTCACTTCTACTCCTAAAGTTTTTGATGAAAATGGATTATCACACATTTTTATTGTTGAATCTTATTGGGATGACTATTTGATGCAGCGAAATTTTTTAATTGTACTTAATGAATCCGGGCAATTAATTGATGCACGATTTTTAAGTGAGGCTGCCTTTGCTGAAATAACAGGCGGTGGCTTTAAAAGAGTTCCTTCAGGTGGAGAAATCGGTCCAGTTCCGCTTCCTGGTACTGCATACAAACCTGAAAATGCGATCGCTATTGTTAAATTTGCAAATAACTCATCCTTACCAGTTATCATTGTCAGCGATCAAGCAGATGCTATTACCGCATTTGAATGGAAAAATAATAGTCTTTTCTCACTATTGTGGAGCAGGGGTCCAAGTAATGCGATTTTTGATTATTTTCAAACATCCCCTTCAGCACACTATGGGGGATTGGTGATGTTCGGTAGAAGTGATGGAAAGGTTTTTTTCTTAGATCCCTGGAGTGGAGAAGAGTTAGACAAGCCTTGGCCCAAATTCAGATCAGGAATTTATTCCACGCCTACTTCATTTTTAAGACAAATCTATCTCATCACCCTGGACGGGGAGTTTATAGCTTTGGATTCTGATGGGAGCGTATGGAAAAAAACAAAATTAGGAGCTCAGAGCATGTCTTCGGTAGCGATGTCCGCTAGTTTTCTCTATGTGCAAGCAGCCGATGGGATCTATACGCTAAACTTTGATGCAGAAGAAATAGCTCACTCTGAATTTTCAGGAGGAGGGAACTCCAGTCCTGCTATTGGCAATAGTGGCGCCGTATATGCATTAGGATCAAGCACGCTATTTGCTTTCGATTAGTTATGCAAAGGTTTCATCTTTCTGAGCGAGCCATTATCGGACATTGAATAGCCCAACATCTGAGCTACGTTTTGTGTAAAGGAAATTCCTTTTTGTCCTCTTAACTCGATTAAGAGTCGACTGACATTGGTTTTGAATGGAGAGAGACAACCATTTTTAGAATCGTAAACATAAATTGGCAAATCCAAATGATATTTTTCCTTAACCATCCGTTGAACAAGCAAAATTTCAAGTTGTGGAATTGCACTTTCTTGATCGTTTACAAAAAGGCCCACTAAATCCCGAATAGAAAAATGGGCATTCACCTCATTCATTGAATATCGATTAAAAAGAGGAGTTTTCTTAATAAAATCTGATAATTCATGAAGGTTTTTCATGCTTTTAAAATAGGCAATGAGTTCTCCATCATTGTCTGTACCGCCAATGCTGTCAATTTAAGGTTTTAGTACGCAATAGGTCGTGATATCTTCTTGTCCTAAACAACTTAGGAAAGAATATGGAGACCTCTCAAAAAGTTCTAAGGCAAGCAGTCTTGATTCTCAAAAATCCAAACTTCATCGCA
>DATIHO010000128.1:0-13720 GCA_035480615.1 Chlamydiales bacterium
TCACTTTGGCTACGTCAGCTTTGCAACAAATTTTTGGTCTTCACTCGCGCCTTGCCATTCGGCAATGGTCGCTCGCTCCAGACACAAAAATTTGTGCAGCTTCCTTGCCAAAGTGAACATTATTTTTGATAAATGGTATAATAACCTGAATAATGGGTTTATTCAAACGAAAAGAGACAAGGGATATCTTTCACTTGAATCATTTTGGGTATAAATATTAGAGATATTTTTCAGATATAATTTATTTTAAAAATAATTAATTTTGTTGAAAAAAAACAGTATTTCATGTAAAATATTAAATAACGACAACAAAAAGGAGCTTGAAAAATGTCACTTAATATTAATAATCTTCCTTCAGCTATGCTCAGAAAAATTTTAGGAATGCTAGCCCCCGAAGACCAGGCCAGGGCAACAGCTTCTTCCCCTGAGTTTCATAAAACAATCAATGAAATCAATAAAGACCGTATAGAACACCTCAAGAGCTCCAAAAAACGTACCTTTACGCATTTGAACACTAATAACCCAACTAAATCTATGGGTGAACTGTGGAATTTATTAAAAAGACGAAAAACAATTTCAGATAATGAAAATTGTAGAATACAACCTCTGCGTAAATTTAATCTTCCACCTGGGCTCCAAGAAATTGCAGATGACAGCTTGATCGAATTTTGGGAAGTTATTAGCAAAAGGACGCCTACTATTGCCTGGCCCGACCTGCCCGCAAACAACGATCGCGCAGAAAATGCGGAGTTTATTCGCAAGCAGATGTCAACAATGCGTGACCAAAATTCATTCAGCCAAATCACTCAACTCAATTTAGATAACACAGATCTTTCCATTCTTCCTTCAGAAATTTCTTATTTTAGCGCTTTACGCACACTTTCACTTGCAAACAACCCGATCATTTCATTGCCGGACGACTTGAATTTACCAGAACTGACAACCCTTAACCTTTCACGCACCCACATCAAGTCGCTGCCTAACAACCTCAATCTGCCTCATCTTCAGAGACTTTCACTTCAAGAAACCCCGATCATTTTATGGCCGGACGATTGCAATTTACCAGAATTAGAATTCCTTAACCTTTCACACACCCAAATCAAGTCGCTGCCTAACAACTTCCATTTCCCTCGTCTTGATGTACTTTGGTTGGAAAACACCCCGATCACTTCCTTGCCGGACGATTTGAATTTACCAGCACTGACAGCCCTTAACCTTTCACACGCCCAAATCAAGTCGCTGCCTAACAACTTCAATCTGCCCCATCTTGAGGGCCTTGCACTTGCACACACCCCGATCACTTCCTTGCCGGACGACTTGAATTTACCAGAACTGACACTCCTTGACCTTTCAAACAGCCAAATCAGGACGCTGCCTAACAATTTCCATTTACCTCGTCTTCGTTCACTTTTGTTGATGGGCACCCTGATCAATTCATTGCCGGACGACGTGATTTTACCAACACTGAGACGCCTTTTCCTTACCGACCGAATCGAGAGGTATAGTCCACAGGAAGTAGAGGAGACGTAAGCGTCTAATCCAGCTTTCTCACACACATGAGAGAAAAGATGGGCAAGGTGTTATGCCAGATTTTGAAAATCGTGAGGAGGTTAATATTTTTACACATTGACGATGAGCGATTTGGTATGACAAATTGTGCAGGTTGTGTGAGAAATGCGGGCTAATCCAGCTTTATCAAAGAACAAGACACAGCATAGGCAAGAACACGACGGTCGAGTGCGTGATTGAATCTTGAAGAGGAGCGAATCAATGTTCCAGGAACGTTGCTTGCCACGAATCGGACGTATCGGTTCCGTCCAACACTTGAAGAGATCGTCAATCATGCCGCTTTGCAAAGCACAATCCGCGAAATTTTATAAAGGGACCAATCAGGGGTTCTGATTGGTCTCTATATGGGCCCATCCCGAGGTTGTTATCCTGCTCTGGCTGCTCTGGCTGCTATGGCTACTGCGGCTAAAGCTGCTACTACTGCTGCTGCTACTCCTACTCCTGCTGCTACTACTGTTCCTGCTCCTGCTGCTGCTGCTGCTGCTACTGTTACTGTTACTGCTGCCCCTGCTACTCCTCCTACTATTGCTGCTGGTACCTGTGGTACTTCTGCCACTTCCGCGCGGCTGAGTTCTTCTGCTACTACTCCTCCTGCTGCTGCTCCTATTGCTGCTCCCGCTACCCCTGCTACTGCTACTGCTGCTGCTGTTACTCCCACCGTCTCTGCTACTGCTTTTGCTCCTACTCCAACAGCAACTACAGAAGCTGCGTCAACCAGAAAGCCGCCCCTTTCCATAACCATCTGGGTTAGAGATTTCGGAGGCTGCACAGGCTCTCGACAGATTGGGCAACTTGGGCTCTTCTGGAGCCATTTAGTAATGCAGTCCAGACAGAAGGGATGTATCCCATTATGTAGTGGTTGTATCTTTTTCCGTTCATCAAAACAAATGCCACAACACTCGTTTTCAACATTATTATTATAACCACTTGTTGGTTGAATTTCTAATCCCATAATTTATATCCTTATTTTATTTGTAATTAAAAAATATTTATTCATATTAAATACTGTTAACGGATTTCGCTTTTGTCGATTTTCGGGATAATTTTGGCCGATTGTCGAACAAAATTATCCCGAAAATCGACAGCAGCTAAATCTATTAACAGGTTATTAAAATAAAGTTTATATTAAACCATCTTTTTTAACAATTAAATTATTTATTTGACATGGAAACGAAATCGACAGAAGCGAAATCCGTTAACAGTCTTTGTTGTCGAATTTCGGGATAATTTTGTCAGTATACCCTTCGTAAGTGAAAATTTTGCGTGATAAAAGTGCTTGACAGTCAGGTATAAATGAAGAAATGATACAATGATATGAATGATGGAAAAGAAGGGCTGCCACATTTTTAGTTCTTAAAAAATCCCTATCATTCTATCATTTTTTCATTGAAGAATTGGAGCTTTCGACCAACTTTTGAATCACTTTGGGTATATACCGAGGCTATTTCTTTCGCTTTTTTATATGCGTATAGATTATTGGAAAAGAAATGCGCAAATGGATATCAAAAATTACGATTTTCATCGTAATCATCGTTTCTATTGCAGTGATCGAATACTTCATTTTGAAAGAAAAAAAAACGAATGATGAGCTTGTCTTATATGGAAACGTCGATGTTCGGCTTGTCGATATAGGCTTTCGGGTCGCCGGAAAAGTCGCGCAACTTTTGTTTGAAGAGGGCGATGTGGTTCAGCCGGGCCAGCTTCTCGCTTGTTTGGACAAAACACCTTACGATTCGGCAGTAGAAGAGGCGATTGCCGCCTCAGCCGCAATTGAAGCGGCGCTAAAAAACGCTTTTCTCTTAAAAAATAGACGCAAGGAATTGATTGGAGTTGGCGGAGTGTCTCAAGAAGATTTGGACAACGCCGCATCCCAATATGATCAGCTCTATGCGAATTGGATCCAGTCAAAAGCTGCGATCGAGGTACAAAAAGACAGTTTAGCCTATACCGAAGTGTTCGCGCCGACGGAAGGCGTGATCTTAACCCGCATTAGAGAGCCGGGCACTGTCGTCAACCCAGGCGATCCGGTATACACGATCTCCGTCAGCTCCCCCGTTTGGATCCGCGCTTTTGCTTCCGAACCCGATCTCGGAAAGATCTATTATGGACAGCCGGTTGAAATTTACACCGATACAAAAGGGGCACCGGTTTACAAAGGGCAGGTAGGTTTCATCTCGCCGATGTCGGAATTCACTCCAAAGACGGTGGAAACATTGCAGCTTAGAACCGATCTCGTGTATCGGCTTCGGATCTATGCGAAAAATCCCGATTGGCGCCTTAAGCAAGGCATGCCCGTAACGGTCAAATTAAAAACGAATCATCATGGATGAGCCGTTAGTTCAAATTCGAAATCTCACAAAAACATTCCCTTTACACCAAACTGTTTTAAAAAATCTCAACCTTACACTGCCGCAAGGAGAAATGATCGGCATCGTAGGCCCCGATGGAGCCGGAAAAACAACGCTTTTAAGGATCATCGCCTCTTTACTGAAGAGTACCAGCGGCGAAGTCACCGTTTTAGGCTTTGACGCATCCACGCAAGCGGAAAAAATTAAAATGGCGAGCGGCTATATGCCGCAGCGTTTCGGTCTTTATGAAGATTTAACGGTTCTTGAAAACCTGGAACTTTACGCAGCGCTCAGAGGGCTGAAAAAAGAAGAAAAACTGGCCGTTTTTACAAAACTTTTGGAGTTTACCGGACTCAATCCTTTCCAAACGCGAAGAGCCGGAGCCTTGTCAGGAGGCATGAAACAAAAACTCGGCCTTGCCTGTACCCTGATTACGAAGCCGAAGATGCTCATCTTGGATGAACCAACTGTAGGAGTCGATCCCATATCGCGTCGGGAGCTTTGGAAAATGGTCCTCTCGCTTGTGAACGAAAATGTTTCGATTCTTTGGAGCACAGCCTATTTAAATGAAGCGGAAAAATGCGCAAGAATTGTGATGTTAAATAAAGGAGAAATCCTTTACCAGGGTCCTCCTGCCGATCTTACGCAAAAGATGGAAGGGAGGGTATTTCTCATGAAAGAGGTAGAAAATAAAAGAGAATACCTGTCTGCATTGGAAAAACGGGAAGATGTCGTTGACGTTCTGATTCAGGGAAGCGACATCCGGATCGTATCAGCGCATAAAGATTTCGATCAGGGAGAGCCGACGCAGCCCAGGTTGGAAGACGCTTTTGTCGATCTTCTTGGAGGAAGGATCAAAAAGACCCCGCTCAGCGAAGCGGCTCCTACGACTGCATGTGATGGAAAAGAAGAGGTAATCGCAAAAGATCTCGTCAAAAAATTCAACTCCTTCGTAGCCGTCGACCAGATCAACTTTTCAATGAAAAAAGGGGAAATTTTTGGCCTGTTGGGGCCAAATGGGGCAGGCAAATCAACCACATTTAAAATGCTTTGCGGCCTTTTAAAACCAACATCGGGCAGCGCCCAAATTGGCGGATTGGATCTAAGCCAGGCAGCGATCCTTGCCAGGTCCAAGATCGGATATATGGCTCAAAAATTTTCCCTCTATGGAAATCTCACCGTTTCACAAAACCTGAAATTTTTTGCCGGTATTTACAAAGCGGACGGAAAGAACATACAGGAAAAATTGGAAATCAACGATTTAATTGCATACAAGGAGACCACTTCGGAAATCCTGCCCGCTGGGATCAAACAAAAGCTTGCGTTGGCTGTTGCAACAATCCATTGGCCGGAGATCCTTTTCTTAGATGAGCCAACATCGGGAATGGATCCTGTTTCTCGCAGGCAATTTTGGTCGGAAATGAACGGCCTCGCCCGTAAAGGAAAAACCATTTTGGTCTCTACCCATTTTATGGATGAAGCGGAAAATTGCGACCGAATCGGTCTTATCTATCAAGGCAAGATGATCCATCTGGACACTCCCGACAACATCAAAAAACTGGCCAGAACTGAAGAAAATCAAAATCCGACCCTGGAAGACGCTTTTCTACAATTACTTATACCAAAAAATGCGGAATAAACGGCTTTTCGCTCTTATAAAAAAAGAGGGTCTGCAAATTGTGCGAGATCCTAGCGCGATCTTGATCGCTCTCGTCTTGCCGATCCTGCTTTTGTTCCTTTATGGAACGGGCGTATCATTGGATTTGAACCACTTGAGGATTGGTTTAGTGATGGAAGAGAGCTCGCCGGACGCCCAAAGTCTTGCGAAATCCTTTGTCGATTCCCCTTATTTCGATGTGAAAATTGTGCGCGACCGGCGCGAACTATTAGACGATTTGCAACGGGGCCGCATCCGAGGGTTTGTCGTCATTCCCTCCTATTTTTCAGAATTTAGAAAGCTGGCCTCTACTCAGGCTCCCATTCAAGTCATCGCAGACGGAAGCGAAGCCAATACGGCCAACTTTGTCCAATACTATGCCCTGGGGGCTTTTCAAAATTGGCTGCGGCAGGAAGCGATCAGCTCCGATCTTTCCGGCCTTCCTTTGATCCATACGGAAACAAGATTCTGGTACAACGATGCTTTGGAAAGCCGGTATTTTCTCTTGTCAGGCTCTCTTGCGATCATTATGACATTGATTGGGACCTTATTGACAGGGCTTGTCGTTTCCCGTGAATGGGAAAGGGGAACTATGGAATCTTTGATTTCAACACCTGTAGGAAAATGGGAAATCGTTGCCGGAAAAACCATCCCCTATTTTTTCTTAGGGATGTTTTCCATGGCCATTTGCCTCTTTGTGTCTACCTGCCTTTACAATCTTCCTTTCAGAGGTTCTCTTTTAGCTCTATTCTTTTTATCCGCCTGTTTTCTGATTTGCGCCCTTGGGATCGGCCTTCTCATCTCCATCTTATCGAAAATCCAAACTATTGCATCACAAATTGCACTGATGATCGGATTTTTACCGGCTTATATTTTATCGGGATTCCTTTTTGAAATTTCAAGCATGCCTTCCTGGATTCAATACCTCACTCATTTCATGCCTTTTTGTTATTTCGTTCAAAGCTTGCAAACTCTTTTTCTTGTCGGAACGGTACAACCGCTTTTTTGGAAAAACATCTTCATTCTATTAACCATGATTGTGTTTTTATTTTTTATGATTTCTAAAAAGTTGAAAAAAAGTCTGGATTAATGAAATTATTTTCGCTGATTTGGAAAGAAATTCTCGTTGTGCTTCGCGATCCAAAAAGTCGCATCTCCATCATTTTACCTCCGCTCATTCAATTTTTTATTTTTTCACATGCCGCGACTCTCGACATCAAAAATGCAAGCATTGGAGTCATGAACCGAGATAACGGAGAGCAAGCATTTGAACTGTTGCAACAATTCCACGGATCTCCCCTTTTTAAAAAAATTACTTATCTAAAAGGGATGGAAGAGATCGGACCTTTCCTGGATGAGCAAAAAGGTTTGATGGTGATTTCCATCGACGAGCAATTTTCCCGCAACCTCGATGCGAAAAAGCCGTCTTCCATCCAGCTCATCTGCGATGGAAGACGCTCGAATACCACCCAAATCCTGTCCGGCTATGCCAGCCAAATCATAGAAAACTATAATCGGAACTTCACAGCCTCTGCCCGCATTCCGCAGCAAAATGTTGCGATCGTCCCGCGTAATTGGTTCAACCCGAATATTACCTATCTTTGGTATAACATCACGTCCCTTGTCGCGACTCTGGCCATGCTGGCGTGTCTTGTCGTGGTATCCCAATCTATCGCAAGAGAAAGGGAGATGGGGACTTTTGACCAGCTTTTAGTCTCTCCCCTTTCCCCTTTGGAAATTCTTATAGGAAAAATCGTTCCGGGTATTTTGATTGGGACCTTTGAGGGTTTTTTGATGTGGGCTGCGGGCACTTTCATTTTAGGAATTCCCTTCACTGGCTCGATTTTTCTTTTTGGATTGAGCCTCATCGTTTTTGTCACCGCAATTAGCGGTGTTGGACTATTCATCTCTTCTTTATCGGCAACGCAACAACAGGCAATGCTCGGCACGTTTATTTTTATGCTCCCCTCCGTCCTTTTATCCGGTTTCGCAACTCCGATTGAAAATATGCCGGTTTGGCTCCAGCCTGTGACTTTTTTGATGCCGCTTCGCTATATGCTTGTTTTATCCAAAGGGCTATTTTTAAAAAATCTTTCAGCTTCTTTTGTGTTCGAGCAGATTTGGCCCATGATTCTCATCTCGATTTTTACTTTAAGCGTTGCGTCTTTTTATTTTAGGAGACGGCTCGAGTGAGAGAGTGTTGTCGAATCCCGCGCGGAATATCTTTCCTGTTTTTGTTATCCGGATGCATGGTGGGGCCTAAATATACCCCTCCGGACATGCCTATTTCCGATGCCTGGAATGCGGAATCTGCCGCAATCACATCTGAGAGCGTGGAAAAATGGTGGGAAGTATTTGAAGATGAACTGATCACAAAATATATTTCCTTAGCGGCAGAGCATAATTTCGACGTTCAAACTGCGCTCGCCAATATTTTACAGGCAAAAGCGCTCAGGCAAATCGCGGCGTCGAAACTCTTTCCCCAGGCCACGGCCGACCTCAATGGTACGAAAACGTATTTTAGTAAAAATGGTCCGGTATTTGCAATTGGAGCCGCGGCAGGCAATCCGAGTGTGACGACCTCTCCTTTAACAGGACTGCCATTTGCAATCCAAATTCCTCAGATCCAAAATCTCTATAATGCCTTGCTCGATGCGAGCTGGGAACTCGATCTTTTCGGCAAAACGCGTTACTCTGTGGAAGCGGCAGGAGCCGAATATGAAAGCTTGATCGATAAGAAAAACGATGTCCTGCTCTCCGTATTTGCGGAAATCGCAAGCAATTATATCCACTTGCGCAGCTTGCAGCAAAGAGTCGATCTTGTGCAAAACAACATCTCTCTCTACGAACAAAATGCAGAGATCATCCGGGTCAATTTGCAATACGGCTATTCCAATCAACTCGATCTTGAGACAGTTCTAGCAGAGCTTGCGGCTGCGCGCGCCACACTTCCCTCTGCCTATTCTGAAATGTACCGGGCGATCTATACTCTGTCGATCTTGATCGGGCAGCCTCCCGAGACTTTAGTCGATGAGTTGTTGACAACCCGCCCCCTCCCCTACCCTTCCAAAGAAATTGCGATAGGGCTTCGATCCGATCTTTTGCGGCGCAGGCCTGATATCCGCTTTGCCGAAAGAAAACTCGCTGAAGCCACAGCCAATATTGGAGTAGCGGTCTCCTCCTTTTTCCCGACTGTGTCCCTGCTGGCAAATGGCGGTTTTCAATCGCTCATACTTCCTACTCTTTTTGAATGGGGCAGCAAAACATGGGCTTGGGGAGCAGATGTCAATATGCCTGTTTTTCAAGGGGGCCGACTCGTAGGGAGTCTCCATTTGAGCCGGGCGGAAGAGGCCGCGGCCGCGGCCACTTATCAACAAACGGTTCTAAACGCATTGCAGGACGCGGAGACGAGTTTAAAACGCTACCGGGAAACTGCGGCGGCTACAAAAGATTTTACGGAAAACGTCCAACATTATCAATATGTCGTTACTTTGACACGGGAAAGACATAGAAAAGGGCTCATTAATAAAATCGATCTTCTCAATAATGAAAAAACGCTAATCTCTTCCAAGCTCAATGAACTGGATAATAAAACAAATGAGATCCTTGCGCTTATCTCTTTGTATAAAGCCCTTGGAGGGGGCTGGGAGTAATACATTTTGACTGAGAACCCATCTCTTCCTATGATGGGGAAAAATGCGCTCATTCCTCTTTTTACTCTTGTTTTTACTCTTGGCCATCCACTCCGTTGCGGCAAATCCGTCTCTCAATGCGCTTTATTCTACCCTTGACCCCACCTCTGTCTCGCAGCATTTCGCTTTTTACGCACTCTATCCAAATACGCAAGAAGGGCGCGCCGCTTTGCAGCATGCATGGAGCCTTTTGAGCGGATCGTCCACCGGAAGCGATTCCGAAATCCCCTTGCCGGTTTTAAATACGCAATCGATCCTCTCTCTCATCCACCGAAATCACTATGAAGACGCGCCTTTGCTATGCGGCGAGCAATTAACCGTCATGGATCAATTATCCAAACATCTAATGAATCGGAAATTGCAAGGATATGGGCTATGGGATCAGGAAGCCATTCTTCGACTTCCCTCGCAGGAAATCGATTTGGGAAGAACTCTTTTGATTGCGGAACTTGGACCGGATGAGAAACAAAAAATCCAAAGCTATGAAGCAACACTCGATTTGATGGCGCTGCAAATTCTCGCGCGCCTTAAAGTTGATGCAACCCCTTTGGAAAAAATCAGAGCGATCAATGATTATATCTTTTCTGAAATGCGGTTCCGCTTTCCACCCCACTCTCTTTACGCCAAAGAGATCGATGTTTATACGTTTCTCCCTTCTGTTCTCGATAACCGCCGAGGCGTCTGTTTAGGAGTGTCGATCCTTTATCTTTGTTTAGCGCAACGGATCGATCTGCCGCTGCAGGCCATCACGCCTCCCGGCCACATTTATCTTCGCTACATAGATCCTGATGGAAATCATACGAATATCGAAACGACCGCAAGAGGAATCGATGTGCCGACAGAACATTACCAGGGAGTAGCAGCTCAAACCTTGCAGGAGCGATCCATCGCGGAATGCGTGGGTCTCGCCTTCATGAACCAGGCTGCAGTCAGCTGGCATCAAGGAGATATTCAAACCGCGATTACTTTGTATGAAAAAGCGCATCCTTTTTTAAAAGACGATTATCTTTTAAATCTATTTCTTGGATTCAATTATCTTTTTTCAGGCCAAGACAAAAAGGGCAAAGCAATGCTCAGAAACATTCAGGGAAAATCTCCTGAACATGTTCGCATTATGGATACCATTGTGGAGGATTATTTAGAAAAACGGGTTGATATAGAAGGAATTCAAGCTGTTTTTGCAGAAGTGGATGAAACGCGCGACTCGATTCTCAAAAAGCAAAAGCGATTGGAAGACACTCTTGTACATCATCCTCGTTTCCGTCAGGGTTTGTTTCATTTAGCGGTGACCTGGATGCAGCTTGGCAGAGAAAAAGAAGCGCTGCTTTATTTAGCAACATATGCTAAATCCTGTCCGACGGATCCGACAGCGAATTATTACCTTGCGGCAATTCATCTCCAAAGGCATAATTTCAATCAAGCGTGGAAATATTTAAGAGCTGCAGAAAAGGTTGTATGTCAAAAAAACTACACCCCGAAAGCGCTTGTAGAATTAAGACGGTCTTTGCAAAGGCAGTGTCCGGAAAGGAATAACTTATGAAGCTGAAATATGCAACTCTAGTGATCGCCGCCTCTCATCTTTTTGGAGCGGAACTCCTCGATCAGGAAATGAGCGCCCAAGATCAAAAAACTACAGGCCTTTATAAACTGACCAGCCCAGAGAAGGCCGCGCTGCAGCAATGGATCAACGCCCACTACCAAAAAAAAACTGAAAATACTGTCTCTACCACTCCCTCTACCACCCCAACCAAAGGGGGCGTCCTCACCCTTTCCGAAAATTTAATGAGTAGTCAATATTTACGGCTTAGCGACGGAACTCTTTGGAATGTTCGTCCTGAAGATGTTCCGATAGCGCAAGGCTGGATTACGCCTGTCGAGATCCAGATCGGTCAAAGCTCTCATCCCTTTTATCCTTTCAAGCTCACAAACAAAGTATCGGGATCTTCCGTTTTGACGCGCAAAGCGAACGCGCTTCCCAAGCCTGGGTCCCCTCCTCTATCTCCTCCTTTGGAATAATAGGTTTGAAACAGGTCTAACATGCCGCAGCAATTTACTGAAGCCGTTACCGCGGCCATTGAAGAAGCGTTCCAATACGCCGAGACGCGTCGTCATACTGAAGTTGGAGAAAATCATCTGATCCGCGCTCTTTTAATTGACCGGGAAGGATATTTTTCTTCTCTTTGCCAGGCAGCCCGCATCGACCCTCCTTTGCTGCTGAGTCAAGTGGAAACAGCTTTGGAAACAATTCCCATATATACGGGAGCCTCGCAGCCTCCTCAAATCTCCATGGGGCTTCAGCGGAAAATCCAGGAAGCGGAAAAAATTGCAAAAAGCTGGAATGACGCCTACATCAGTAGCGATCATCTATTTTTAAGCTTTTGGGATCACCCCCTTGAGCCTTTTGCGTCTCTTGTAAAAATTGCAAAAAGCACGCGCAAAGAGGTCGAAACGCAAATCCAAAAACTTCGAGGCGGACGCCATATGGATTCGCCAAGCGGCGAATCCAATTTAAAGGCATTGGAAAAATACTGTAAAAACCTAACGAATTTTGCGAAACAGGGCAAGCTCGATCCCGTCATCGGGCGGGATGAAGAAATTCGACGTACGATACAAGTGCTATCAAGGCGGACGAAAAATAATCCGATGCTCATTGGAGAACCCGGCGTTGGGAAAACGGCGATTGCCGAGGGGCTCGCACATCGGATTGTGCAAGAGGACGTTCCTGATTCTTTGAAAAAAAAGCAGCTCCTGGCCTTGGATATGGGGAGCTTAATTGCAGGAACCAAATTTCGCGGCGAGTTTGAAGAGAGGCTCAAAGGAATTTTGCAGGAAATAGAAAAAAGCGAAGGGAATATTATTCTGTTCATCGATGAGGTGCATACCTTAGTAGGAGCCGGCGGGGCGGAGGGGGCGATAGATGCCGCAAATCTTTTAAAACCGGCCCTATCCCGCGGAACGCTTCATTGCATTGGAGCCACAACTTTAAATGAATATCAAAAATACATAGAAAAAGACGCCGCTTTGGAGCGACGGTTTCAGCCCGTCCAGGTCCCCGAGCCCACAACGGAAGATGCCATTGCGATCCTTCGCGGACTTAAAGAGCGCTATGAAATCTACCATGGGGTTAGGATCACGGAAGCCGCTCTTCACGCAGCAGTCCACCTCTCTTCCCGCTACATCCAAGATCGGCGCCTTCCCGATAAAGCGATCGATTTAATCGATGAAGCGGCGAGTCTGATCCGCATGCAAATCGGCAGCTTGCCGCTTCCGATCGATAAAAAAGAGAGACAGCTCGCCTCGCTTCTCGTCAAGCAGGAAGCCCTGAAAAAAGAAGGGGCGCAAGATACAAAGGCTGAAAAAGAGATTGCCGACCTTAAAGAAGAGCTCGCTCAAATGCGATCGAAATGGACAAGGGAAAAGGATCTGATCCAGAGCTTGAAAGAGAAAAAAGATGCTTTGGAAAAGCTGAAATTTCAAGAAGAGGAAGCGGAAAGAAAAGTCGATTATAACAAAGTAGCGGAGCTGCGCTATGCAAAAATCCCCGATATGCAAAAACAGATTGAAGAGGCCCAAAATGATTTACGAAAACTTAAAGAGAGATTTTTGCAAGAAGAAGTAGATGAAGCCCTAATTGCCCAAATCGTTGCAAAATGGACGGGAATACCGGTCGAACGGATGCTTGAAAAGGAAACGGCTAAGATCTTGCATCTTGAAAACCATCTCCAGGAAAGGGTGATCGGCCAAGAGCTCGCCGTGGCTTCCGTCAGCCAAGCGATCCGCCGCTCTCGCGCAGGACTTAGCGATCCAAACCGGCCGATCGGCGCTTTCTTATTTTTAGGGCCTACAGGCGTCGGCAAAACAGAGCTTGTTAAAGCGCTTGCCGAGCAGCTTTTCGACAAAGAAGACGCCATCATACGGATCGATATGTCGGAATATATGGAAAAACATAGCGTCTCGCGCCTGATCGGTTCGCCTCCCGGCTACGTTGGTTATGAAGAAGGGGGGCAGCTCACGGAAGCGCTTCGTCGAAAACCCTATTCCGTCGTTCTATTTGACGAGTTGGAAAAAGCCCATCATGATGTCTTCAATATTCTTCTTCAGATTTTTGATGAAGGGCGGATCACTGATGGAAAAGGGCGCAAGGTCAATTGCAAAAACGCCCTTTTCATCATGACATCGAACCTGGGGTCCGATCTTCTTTTGCAAAAGATGCAAACAAAAAAAGAATGGACCAAAGAGGAACTGCTCGACACTTTGCAACCCGTATTAAGGTCAACCTTCCGTCCTGAATTTCTCAACCGCCTTGATGAAATCCTCCCTTTCCTCCCTCTCAAACTGCAAGACATGGAAACCATTGTCTCTTTGCAACTCAAGCGGGTGGCTTACCGCCTTGCGGAGAGACAGATTGGAATGCGCTGGGATCAAAAAGTGGTCCAACACCTGGCTCAAACAGG
>DATIHO010000129.1:0-2527 GCA_035480615.1 Chlamydiales bacterium
CAGAAATATGCAAGGAGGCTGCGCAGATTTTTTGTTCTGGAGCGAGCGACCATTGCCGAATGGCAAGGCGCGAGCGAAGACAAAAAAGATGCTGCAGAGCCGACGCAGCAGATTCTGCCAATTTAATTTTAAATCACTATAGGTTCTCCAGTGGATGCTTCATGAATAGACTTCTTAGACTTGCAATTGATAACGTTTCGGGTCGAGCCGTTGCAAAGATCTTTTATATTTTTGTACAAGAGGGTCGCTATTCCCAACGGGGATCGCCAGAAAATCGCAATTGTAGATCACGTAGATTTCATAGCCGTACGATTCGAGAAGCTCCATGACTCGCTCAAAATTTTCTCTTTGTAGTTTTTGGTCTCTCTTTTCAGGCTCATAATTGATCCATGATTCGAAAAGGATCACGGGCCGGTTTCTTAAGATAGTCTCTTTCATCCCAAGAAATGCGGGGTACTCGTAGTTTTCTATATCCATTTTAATGAGGGAAATAGAGTTGAGACAATAAGAGTCTAAAGGGACGATCTCAATTTCTTCACACTCTTTCTCGATATGGCCTGTCTGCTGGATTTCGATGCGATGTTGAAAAGCTTGCCCTTGTTTCGCGCCGAGGCCTTTGCAAATCGCAATCACATTTTTACAATGATTCAGCTCGAGGTTCGCTAAATGTTCCTTATAGAGCTTTTGATTCGGTTCAAAAGAGATCACAGCCCCCCGAGGACCCACTTTGCGAGAGAGAAAAATCGTATGCACCCCGATATGGGCGCCGATATCCACGACAAGGCTTCCTTCTTTGGCCAGAGCATGCAGCATAATGCTTAAATTGCCTTCATAAGCATACCCGTTTTTGAGAATGGTTTTGATGGTGTCCTCCTCATCATCATCCAGATAATAGCGAACCGGACCGTAAGAGGGATAAAAGACGATCAGATCATAGAGGCCATAGAGGTCCGGATTGAGTTTTTCCAAAGAACCTTTCGAGAGGAACTCTCTTTTTACAAAAATGAACGAATAAAGCGCTCCCTCTTTATTCCATTGAGAAAGTAAGCAGTACCCTTTTTGTTCTAAAAAATGGGCGAAGGGAAGAGATTCTCCTTCGAAACATAAAAATGCGTCGAGATAGACTGCTTTTGCCCCATCCCAAAGATCTGACGGAATCGTTGCCGCCTCTTCCAATCGGCAACGGATCAAATCGATTCGATCGCCTGGATCGAAAAGAGCGCCAGGCCATCTTCTCTTGATCTCTTCGAGCTCTTGTGGATATAAATTTTGCCCGTAAATCCCCGGATGTTCGGGCAAAAAAAGGGATAGAGTCTCAAGAGGGCGGCCCTGAAAGCCTTCAAAAGCAAAGGAAAATTGAGCCATCCCAAGAAAAAATAAAAATTGTGTGTTCCAGAAGGTCAATCGCATGGGGCGTCTATTGCAATTAATGAATCGATCAACTTTTGTTTATCAAGCTCGGCGATCCATATCTCTTCGTCATCTTTTCCAAAAGCGACAATGATACGGGAACCGGCAACGACAAACCCCCCAGGTAAAATCACCTTTTTTTCCTGCCCGCAAGAAGAATAAAAACCATCCCCTACAATGGGCTTTTTTGAGATTTTTGTAATATGAAAGGGAGGTTTTTTGGAAAACGTGTAGGCTCCCATAAAGTAATGCCACATAGGATGCTCGGGTGAAATCGAGGTTGTGAGCTGATGGCCGGAATGAAAAAAAGCGAGATACTCTCCATCGACAAGCTGCGCAGGAGAACTTCCCCTGATAATGCCTAAGCTCCAGTCGGCAGCGGTCTTTGTCTCGTAACAGGGAAAGCAGCTTCCGTCATCGAGATCCGGAAAAAGAATTTCATGGGGCTGGATGGAGTAGCTGAGAAAAAGACAGTTTTCATACACGAAAGGGGTCCAGTTTTTTTGCCAAAAAGCAAAGGCGTATTTTTGATCGTGTCTGAGCTTTAAGGGGGTGGAAAGGAGAAACCGGCCTTTTTCTATTTTGAGCTCCGCGAGATACATGTCCCGACGATCTCGATACCAGGGCCGGCTCACTTCTACATTGTCGTTATAAATGAGGTAAAGGCGATCTTGAAAGGAGAAGACCCTGGCGTCTTCCGCTTGCGATTTCACGCAAGGGGAATTCAAACTGTTCGACAAAAGTTCGGGTTGGGATATCGGTTCGAAGGAGTCGTTTAAAAAGCAGGCCCCAATGTAATTGACCCAAGGGTCCCAATAGGGCTGCGGACAATAACGAAAAATCAGGATATATCCCCCTTCTTCATTTTTAATGATCGATGGATTGAAGGCGCCGTGATAATTTGGCAATAGGATCTGCCTTGTGGACAGAACCAAGTCTTCATCAACCAGCGCGGAGAGATCCAAATCGAACCCGAAGCCCAAGGTTCGAACGAGCAAAAATACCTGGACAAATACCCAAAGTGATTCAAAAGTTGGCCTTTGGGCGGGATTGAAAGCTGCCGAAAATCGATTCTTGAACAGGGGGCTAGTATTGAAGAATACAGCCCCCTGTTCAA